>CADBSB010000168.1 GCA_902797235.1 uncultured Ruminococcus sp.
ATACTTGAAAAATTCGGCGCCGATTACGACGCGATAAAGGAGAATTTCGCCGAGGCCGTCTCTCAGAACGCTGATAAGGCGTCCGACGCGATAGCGAAGCACGTCGCGGAGCCCGTGGCGTACGCTTTATCCTACGCTTTGTGCTTTATTCTGATATTCATAGCCGCGCTTATCATCCTTTGGCTTGTTAAGCACTTGTTGAAGCTCACGGAAAAGCTGCCTGTGATAAAGCAGGCGAACCAGGTGCTCGGCCTTATAGTCGGCGGCGTGCTCGGAATAATAATCATCTGGGTTTTGTCGGTCATGATAAAGCTCGGGCTTCCGTACCTTTGTACCGTGGCGCCGAAGGTATTCCCCGAGGATCTGTTCGACAGATCGCTGATCTTAAAAATCATGTATAAACTAAACGCCGTCAGGGCGATGATAGATTTTTCGTATATTAAAAAGCTAATTGGTGTATAAGGAGAAACCGTAAATGCAGCTTTGTGCAAGATGCAATAAAAGACCCGCCGTGGTCTTTGTAACAAAAATGGAGAACAACGAAACAAAAAACGAGGGGCTTTGCTTAAAATGCGCAAAGGACCTCGGCCTGCCCGTTGATAACATTTTGAAAAATATGGGCGTCAGCCCCGAGGATATGGACCAGGTGACAAACGAGATAGACGCGCTCGTCGAGCAGGATCAGCCCGAGCAGGAGCCGTCCATGGCGGACGACGAGGCGAACAACGCTCCGGCGATAGACTTAAAATCCATATTCGGCAGGCTCACGAACGAGCTCAACAACCTCGGCAACAGCTTAGGCGGCGGCAAGAACAACCAGCAGAACAGAAGCCGTCCGAAGGATCCGACGGACAAAAAGCAGTCGAAGCGCAGATTTTTAAACGATTACTGCAAGGATCTGACCGCCGCGGCAAGAGAGGGCAGACTTGACAAAATTATCGGGCGCGAAAAAGAACTTGCGCGCGTGATACAGATACTCATGCGCCGTCAGAAAAACAATCCGTGCCTTATAGGCGAGCCGGGCGTCGGCAAGACCGCGCTCGCGGACGCTTTGGCGCAGAGGATAGTGAACGGCAGCGTGCCGTATAAGCTGAAAAACAAGGAGGTCTTCGTGCTCGACCTCACCGCTCTTGTCGCCGGAACACAGTTCCGCGGCCAGTTCGAGGGCAGGATGAAGGGGCTCATAGAGGAGATAAAGCGCGAGGGCAATATAATACTCGTGATTGACGAGGTACATTCGATCGTCGGCGCGGGCGACGCCGAGGGCAGCATGAACGCCGCGAACATCTTAAAGCCCGCTCTTTCCCGCGGGGAGATTCAGGTCATAGGCGCGACTACCTTGGGCGAGTACAGAAAATATATAGAAAAGGATTCCGCGCTCGAGCGCCGTTTCCAGCCAGTCGTCGTCGCCGAGCCGTCTGTTTCCGACACCGTAGAGATAATCAAGGGCATAAAAGAGTATTATGAAAAATACCACGGCGTAATAATTACAGACGAGCTTGCGGCGAAAGCCGTAAGACTTTCGGAGCGCTATATAACGGACAGATTTCTGCCGGACAAGGCGATAGATCTGATTGACGAGGCGGCGTCCTACGTCGCGATAAACACGCCGGTGATCGACGAGTACGAGAAAAAGAGCGATAATTTAGTCGCCACGCAGCGCGCGAGAGAAGCGCTTGAAAATCTTCCCGAGCCCGATAACGACGATGCGAAGAGGAGAAGATACGAGGAGCTTGCGACGCTCAAATCAGACGAGCTGCGTTTGCAGGGCGAGCTTGACGGTCTGCGCGAGAAGCGCAACAGCGTGTACCTCACTACACAAGACCTTGCCAGAGTTATAGAGATATGGACGGGCATACCGACCGGAAATATAACGGAAAACGAATTTGAGCGCGTAGCAAAGCTTGAAAAGGAGCTGCACGAGCGCATAATAGGCCAGGATGAGGCGATCTCCGCCGTGGTCCGCGCCATCAAGCGCAAATACGCGGGCATAGCCGTAAAGCGCAAGCCCGTATCGTTCATTTTCGCCGGTCCCACGGGCGTCGGCAAAACTGAGCTCGTAAAGCAGCTGGCACAGCGCCTGTTCGACACGCCGGAAGCGCTTTTGCGCCTCGATATGTCGGAGTATATGGAAAAGCATTCCGTATCCCGCATGATAGGCTCTCCTCCCGGTTACGTCGGCTACGACGAGGCGGGACAGCTTACCGAGAAGATAAGAAGAAAACCGTATTCGGTGATCTTATTCGACGAGATAGAAAAAGCCCACCCGGACGTTATGAACATACTCTTGCAGATTTTGGACGACGGCAGGATAACGGACGCGCAGGGCAGGGAAGTCAATTTTGAAAACACGGTAATAGTCATGACGACGAACGCCGGCTCCACCAATACGACGGCGCAGGCGGGCTTCGGCTCGGGCGGCGTTGAGACAAAGACGGAAAAGGCGTTGTCCGAATTCCTACGCCCCGAATTCATCAACAGGATAGACGCTGTCATCACGTTCAATCCGCTTTCAAGAGACGATTTCCGCGGTATAGTCCGCGTTATGCTCGGCGACGTGAAAACCGTAATGGCGGAGCGCGGTATAGATTTTTCCTACACCGACGAGCTGTGCGAATTCATAATAGACAAGTCGTATTCAAAGAAATTCGGCGCAAGGAATATGCGCAGATATATAGAATCAAACGTCGAGGACGCGATAGCGGAGCTCCTTATAAACAACAAGGGCGCTATGCCGAAAACGCTTTTCGCCGGCGTTAAGGACGGAAAGATAACCGTATCCGAATGAAAGGATAAACTTGAAAAACGATAAAGAGAGTTTAAGGGCCGCGTACGTAAACGACACGGACTGGTACAGATTCGATATCGACGTGCTTTGCAGGAAATTCGGCACCGACCCGGAGCAGGGTCTGACCGACGAGGCCGTAAAGGCTAAAAAAGCCGTGCAGGGCAAAAACGACATTTTCCCCTCTGACGAATCGGAGAAAGACAACGCACCGAAAACCGCGTTTTCGGTGCTTTCCGTGCTGCTTATAATCTGTCTCACACTCTCCGCGTTCCTGCTCGGCGACAGGACAGCGCCCTTCGGCGTAATACTGACGGTCGCCGGGTATCTGGGCGTTCTCATACTGTTTTCGTATTCCAAAAAATACACCTCCCGCATGGCGGAATATTCAACGCCGGAGGTGCGCGTGATAAGAGGAGGCAAGGCGTACCGCGTAAACCAGAAAAATCTGTTGCAGGGCGATCTTGTGTACCTCTGCGAGGGCGACCTCGTTCCGTGCGACGGAAGGATAGTATCCGCAAACGGCCTCAAAGTGCTTGAAAAGAACATTTCGGGCGGCGACGGCGTAAAGGACGCGGAGTTTGAAAACAAGCTGAACGGTCTTGACGCCGCGGAGCAGAAAAGCATGGTCTTCGCCCGTTCCGCCGTATCTGAGGGCTCCTGCTATATGATAGCGTGCGACACGGGCTCTCACACGCTCGCCGTGCGCCGCGGCATAAAAGCCAAAGCGACGGGCAGCTCCGCGCTCGAGGTTTTCTCGACCGTGTCAAAAATGTCGCGCATTTACTCTATAATTTGCAGCGTCGTCGTTTTCGCGATAACCGCGCTGTCGTTTGCAAAGGGCGGGGAGGAAAAGATATTCTCAACGTTTCTTCTGATGCTCTCCGTCGCCGCTTCGTCGTACTGCGAGCTTTTGTGCACTCTCGTATATATCGCCGTATCGTACGGCATCTCGCCGGTACACGAAAAGGACAGCGTGTATAACACCGGCATAGTCATAAAAAATCTGTCCGCCGTCAGCCGTCTGCGTAAGATAGACCGCCTTATAATCCCCAAAAACGCCGGTATATGCGAAAAGCATATAGAGGCGGAAAAGGTGTTTACGAACAACAGAGAGCTTGACGTGACAAAAGAGAACGCGGACAAGCTGCGCCGCGCCGTTTACGTCGCAATATCCACGTTCGGCGGACGTGAGAACCACGCCAAAAAGCAGACGTCGCTCACCTCAGAGCAGGACGCCGTGACGGAGCTTGCCGAAAAGCTCGGATACAGTATAGACGACGTGGAAAAAAGCATGATACCGACGGATTATTCGGCGTCCGACGGCGAGCAGCTTTTCGACGCCGCGCTCGTCGTATATAAAGAGCAGTATATGATCTGCCTGCGCGGCTCCGCTACGCAGATAGTGAACAGATGCAGCCGCCGAATATCTAACGGCGCGCCCGTTCCTATGGCATCAGACGACGTGGCTGATCTTTTGTACGTCGCCGAAAAATACGAAAGCGACGCGTACCGCGTTACCGCGATAGCTACAAAGCCGTCAAAATACAACAGCTTTGCAAGAGTATCGAATATCGAGGACGATCTGTGCTTCGAGTGCTTTATAATAATGCGCGAGCCGTTTTCACCGGAGTGCGCCAAAACCGTTACCGAGCTTGAAAACCTCGGCGTTAAAACGGTCATGTTCTGCGACGATATGACGGCGCAGAGCGTAAACCTCGCAAAGCACCTCGGCATCTGCCGCGACGAGGGTCAGATGCTCTCCGCGCCGGAGTTCGTAACGTCCAACTTAAATATAATAGATTTAAAAATGCAGTCCTACCGCTTGTTCAGGGGCATGAGCAACAGACAGAAACGCTATATCGCCGATTCCTACCTCGCCGCGGGCGAGCATATAGGCGTCATCGGTCAGCATCTGTTCGACGTCTCGCTGATGAACGGAACGGATACGGTCGGCTTCGCCGCGAACCTCACCCTCTCCGAGAAAAAGAGCAAGAGCGGCGCGGAGATAAAAACGCCGTCATACAGCAGCGACGGAAGCGAGGCGTTGAAACGCGCGGCCGACGTCGTTATAAAACCCGCCGACAGAGACGGCAGGGGCGGTATAGTCGCCGCGTACGACGCGATACTGACGGCGCGTAAGGTCTGCAACAACGTAAGGAATATCTTATATTACATAGTGGCGTCAAACGTCGCGCGGCTTCTGATCGCGCTCACGTCCGTCTTCTTCGGTATAAACGGTTTGTCGCCCGCGCAGATGATTTTCTCGGGGATAGTTGTCGATCTTCTCGCCGTTATCTGCATATTCAATTCCGACAACAAAAAGATGTCAAAGAAAGAGGACCTGCTCAAAAAAGCGTCCGAGGAGAAGCTCAAAACCGTCATGTACGCCGTTATATCCGGCCTTGTATGCGGCATTCTGTCCGTCGGCGGCTCGATACTTACGCGCGCGTACGGACTTGACGACGCGTCCGCGTCCGCGGTCTGCTTCACCTCGATGATACTGTTGCAGCTCTGCGGCACGTTCGAGCTTATGCGCGGCAGATACAAATTCTTTGACGGAATGTCAAATATTTTCATAATCTGCGGGATGATCCTGCTTGAATATCTGCTTTTATCCGCCATTTTCCCCGCCTTTTTCAGCGCGTACCTCACCGGCACCGCGTATATCGGCGGCATATTCGTCTGCCTTATCCCGGCGGCGATATTCGTAATAACGTGCGAGATCATACGTATCGTCTTAAAGCAGAAAAGAAAAGGGGAGATAAAATGAAAAAAGCAATATCAGCGCTCCTATCCGCGCTTATACTCATACCGTGTATCGCGCTTTTCTCCTCATGCTCTAAAGCTAAGTACGAGCTTGTGCTCATAACTATGGGCGGCGGCGTTACAGGCAAGAATTACGATCAGAGCGCGTGGGACGGAATGACGGAATTTGCGATAGAGCACGGTCTTGACTGCCGCTATTTCATCCCCGCAAGCACCACGCACGACGGACTTTTATCCCAGGTGCGCTCGGCGGCGGACGACGGCGCAAAGGTCATAGTCACTGCGGGCAAAAAGTTTGAAACGGTGATAAATACAGCCCAGCGCGAATACCCGGACGTAAAATTCATCCTGCTCGACGGTATGCCGCACCCGGCGGACACGTCGGTCGACGACGTGAAAGAAAATACCGCGTCGATACTTTATAACGCGGAGCAGGCGGGATTTCTGGCAGGTTACGCCGCGGTATCAGACGGATATACCAGCCTCGGCTTTATGGGCGGCTTCCCGGATACGGATACGAAAGCGTACGGGTACGGATTTTTGCAGGGCGTAAAATACGCCGCGTCTGCGCAGGGCGTCACGCCCGAAATACGGTACCAATATACGGGCAACACCGAAAAAAACGATGATAATAAGCAAAAGGCGGCGGATATGTACGTAAACGGCGCCGATCTGATATTCGCGTCGGGCGGCGATATGGAGCTGTCCGTCGCAGACGCCGCGACGGATAAGAGAGGCAAGGTCATCTGCTCCGATACTGACAAGCGCCACGCCTCAAACGCCGTCATAACGTCCGCCGTAAAGGACGTGTCGACCGCCGTGAGATCAGTTCTCGGCTCGATCTACGATACAAAGGATTTTGAGCAGAAATACGGCGGAAAGATAACGTATTATAACGCGTCAAACGGCGGTGCGGGACTGTCGACCTTCGTCATAAACGATATAAACGGAGACGCCTTTGACAGATTCATAAAATTCACAAAAGAAGATTATCAGGCGATCCTGTCAAAGCTTGCAAGCGGAGAAATAACCGTAAAGCGCGATATCCCGACGGAGGACCGCGGAGGGTACGCCAAAGCGGAGGAGCTTATCTCCGCCTTCGGACTTGACAACATGACAGTAAATGTAATACAGTAATTTATATAATTATTTGTGAATATTGCACAAAAATCAAAGATTAAATTTTACAGCGAAAAATCAAAAAAACACTTGATAATATATATTATTTAGTGTATAATACATTTGTTATGATAAAACAAGTATAATAATATATAAGGAGTTCACTATGGCAAAATCTATCCGCAATGTGTGTCTGGCAGGACACAGCGGTCACGGTAAGACCACTCTTGCCGAGGCTATGCTTTATCTTACAAAGGCGATATCCCGTTTCGGTAAAATAACCGAGGGAAACACTACGCTCGATTATGATAAGGAGGAGATCAAACGCGGCTTCTCAATTTCCGCCGCCGTCGCTCCCATTGATTGGAAAAATACAAAGATCAATATCATCGACACTCCCGGGTACCTCGATTTCTACGGAGAGGCCGCGGAGGGTATGCGCGTTGCAGACAGCGCCGTCATAGTCGTTGACGGCAGATCCGGTGCCGACGTCGGTACCGAGCTTACGTGGGAGCGCGCGATAGAGCGCGGCATCCCCAAGGCGTTCTTCATCAACCGTTTTGACGATCCCGAGGCGAGATTTGTCCGAGTGTTCGACGATCTGCGCGAGAAATTCGGTCCCACCGTCTGCCCCGTCGTCATCCCGATGATAGAGGGCGACAAGGTCATCGGCTTCCTCGATCTTATAGATATGCGTGAATACGTTTACAAGGACGGCAAGCACGTCGAGGCGGAGATACCTGCTTCGTTCATGGATACCGCCAATAAATACAGAGCAGAGCTTCTTGAATCCATCGCCGTAACGAGCGAGGAGCTTATGGAAAAGGTCTTAATGGAAGAAGAAGTAACGAGAGAAGAAGCGGTCGAGGCCATACATATAGGCTTCAACAGCGGCGATATAGTTCCCGTTATCTGCGGCTCCGCCACGAATATGTGGTGCGTCGACGTTCTGCTCGACCACATCTCGGACTACTTCCCGTCGCCCGAGGTAGCGAACAAGGACAAGGTCGTCGCCGGCGAGGACGAGCTCAAGCCCGTAACGTTATCAGCCGACGCCCCCACGTCCATATTCATTTTCAAGACCATAGCCGACCCGTTCGTAGGTAAGATGTCGTTCTTCCGCGTCATGACGGGCACGTTAAAGAAGGATACGACGCTCAAGTGCAACGAAAAGGGCACGAGCGAGAAATTCGCCCATATCTACACCATCTGCGGCAAGGATATGAAAGAGGTCGACGAGCTTGCATTCGGCGATATAGGCGTTACGACAAAGCTCGCCAACGTCAACACGAACGACACGTTCTCGGTAGACGCGAACGCTCTGCCGTACGCAAAGATAGTCGCTGACGCTCCGAATATGAGAATAGCGCTTGCTCCCAAGGCGAGAGGCGATGAAGAAAAGATCTCCCAGGGCATACAGAAGCTCTGCGAGGAGGATCTCACGCTCCGTTTCGAGAACAACCCCGATACGAAACAGTTCGTGCTTACCGCGTCCGGCGACATCCACGCCGACGTTACGCTGTCCAAGTTAAAGACGAGATACGGCGTATCCGTTGAGACGTCCGCTCCGAAGATAGCTTATAAAGAGGCTATCAGAGGTCGCTCCGACGTACAGGGCAAGCATAAGAAGCAGTCCGGCGGCCACGGCCAGTACGGCGACGTCAAGATCAGATTCGCTCCCGGCGAAAACGGTCTTGAATTTACGGAATCCTGCGTAGGCGGCTCCGTTCCGAAGAACTTCCATCCCGCCGTTATCAAGGGACTTGAAGAAGCGATGCAGGAGGGCGTCCTCGCCGGCTTCCCGATGGTAGGTCTTAAAGCCGACCTGTACGACGGCTCGTATCACGACGTCGACTCGTCCGAAATGTCCTTCAAGCTCGCCGCAAGACTTGCGTATAAGGACGGTATGGTAAAAGCCGGTCCGATCATACTCGAGCCGATAGGCGATATGAAGGTCACCGTTCCCGGCGATTATATAGGCGACGTTATGGGTACCATAAC
>CADBSB010000169.1 GCA_902797235.1 uncultured Ruminococcus sp.
GGCGGGCGGTGTTCTGAGCCTTACCGTGATGTTTATATTAAAAAAGACAAACGTTTTCGGCCATATCGGTGTAAGCGTCGGCGGCGCGGTTTCACACAATATCGCGCAGACCGCAGTTTCGTTTATCATATTATCATTCGGAGCGGTCGTATATTACGTACCCGTGTTATTGTTGTCCGCCGTTTTGTTCGGCATTATAAACGGGTCAATATTGAAATTGATATTATCAAGAGCGGATAAATTATTTAAATAAAGGTGTTGTTATGAAAAAATACGTTATTGCTATGGACCAGGGCACGACAAGCTCGCGAGCGGCGGTGTTCAATAAAAACGGCGAGATAGTGAGCATGGTGCAAAAGGAATTCAGACAGATATTCCCGAAGCCCGGCTGGGTCGAGCACGATCCCATGGAGATATGGTCGACGCAGATGGGCGTCACCATGGAGGCGATGCAGAAGATCGACGCTCATTCCGACGAGATAGCCGCGATAGGCATAACGAATCAGCGTGAAACGACGGTGATATGGGACGCGGACACGGGAAGACCGATCTACAACGCTATCGTATGGCAATGCAGAAGAACGGCCGATATGATAGAGAAAATGAAGTCCGAGGGCCTCTTTGACAAAATAAAGGGCAAGACCGGGCTTGTGCTCGACGCGTATTTTTCCGCAAGCAAGATTGCGTGGATACTCGAAAACGTTCCCGGAGCGCGTGAAAAAGCGGATTTGGGCAAGCTCCGTTTCGGCACAGTCGACTGCTGGCTGATATGGAATTTAACTGACGGCAAGGTACACGCGACGGACTATACGAACGCCTCGCGCACAATGCTTTTCGATATACATAAACTCTTTTGGGATAAAGAGATACTCGATTATTTCAAAATTCCCGAAAGTATGCTGCCCGAGGTCTATCCGTCAAGTCATCCGTTCGGTGTAACGGACAAATTCGGCGGAGATATAAAGATCTCCGGCGCGGCGGGCGACCAGCAGGCGGCTTTGTTCGGTCAATGTGCGTTTGAGGCGGGCGAGGTCAAAAACACGTACGGCACCGGCGGCTTTATGCTCATGAACACGGGCACAAACGCCGTTGACTCGGCTCACGGTCTGCTTACAACGATAGCGGCGGGAGACGGCGGAAAGGTGCAGTACGCGCTTGAGGGCAGCGTTTTCGTCGCCGGCGCGGCGATACAGTGGCTTAGAGACGAGATGCGTATGCTCCGCACGTCCGCGCAGTCCGAGGAGTATTGCCTTGCTGTGCCCGATACGAACGGCGTTTACATCGTCCCGGCGTTCTCCGGCCTCGGCGCGCCGTACTGGAACCAGTACGCGAGGGGAACGGTCGTAGGACTTACGAGAGGCGTATCAAAGGATCATTTCATACGCGCGGCGGTGGAATCGCTCGCGTATCAGACAAACGATCTGACAGACGCCATGATGAACGATTCGGGTATCCCGATAACGGCGCTTAACGTCGACGGCGGCGCGAGTGCGAACAACTTTTTGATGCAGTTCCAGTCCGATATATCGAATATTAAGATACAGCGGCCGTCCTGCGTTGAGACGACGGCTCTCGGCGCCGCGTACCTCGCGGGGCTCGAAGCCGGCTTCTGGACCGATAAGGACGAGATAAAGAAAAACAGAAGGTGCGACAATACTTTTTCGCCGAAAATAAGCGACGAGGAGCGAAACAAGCTGATAAAAGGCTGGCGCCGCGCGGTAAGATGCGCCGAATTCTGGGCAAACGAGGAAAAGGAAAATGACTGACAATTTTAATATATGTATAATAGGCGCGGGCGCGGTCGGCTGCGCCATAGCGCAACAGCTGTCAAAATATGAGCTGAACGTGTGCGTGATAGATAAGGAAGAGGACGTTTGCTCCGGTACGACAAAGGCGAACAGCGCGATAGTCCACGCGGGCTTTGACGCCGTCCCCGGCACGCTGAAAGCGAAAATGAACGTGCGTGGCGCGGAGCTGATAAGACAGCTTTCAAAAACGCTCGATTTTCAGTATAAACAAAACGGCTCTCTCGTTTTATGCTTTGACGAAAACGATATGCCGAAATTGAACGAGCTTTACGAGCGCGGTATCAAAAACGGCGTGTCGGAGTTGTCGATCATATCGGGCGACGAGGCGAGGAAGCTTGAACCGGCGCTGTCGGACAAGGTCGTCGCCGCTCTGCTTGCAAAGAGCGCGGGCATAGTCTGCCCGTTCGGAATGACTTTCGCCTTCGCCGAAAACGCGGCGGCAAACGGCGTGCAGTTCCGCTTCCTGACCGAGGTTTCAGATATAAAAGCCGACGGAAACGGCTACGTTATAAGCACGAACAAGGGCGATATAAAAGCGAAATACGTCGTAAACGCCGCGGGCGTTTATTCGGACAGGCTGCACAACGCCGTATTAGACGATAAAATCAAAATAATTCCGCGCAGAGGCGAATACGTCCTGCTCGATAAGGACACGGGAGATCTCGTATCTCACACGGTTTTCCAGCTGCCGACTAAGTACGGCAAGGGCGTGCTCGTCACGCCGACGGTACACGGCAACCTGCTCGTGGGTCCGTCCGCCGACGATATAGACGACAGAGAGGATACGCAGACGACGGCGGCGGGCACCGTGTCCGTCAAGGAAAGGGCGCTTATGAGCGTGCCGGATATACCGTACAACAAGACGATAACGGGCTTTTCCGGCGTGCGCGCGCATCTCGATTCGGGCGACTTTATAATAGGCGAGACGAAAGACGGCTTCTTTGACGCGGCGGGCGTAGAATCGCCCGGACTTACCGCGGCGCCCGCTATCGGCGAATACTTAGCCTTAATGATAGTGAAAAAATGCGGCGCGAAAAAGAAAGATAATTATATATCGACGCGCAAAAACATACCGCACGTCGCGGAGCTTGCGCCGGATGAGCGGACGAAGCTCATAAAGCAAAACCCGAAATACGGAAATATAATCTGCCGCTGTGAAAACATATCGGAGGGCGAGATAGTCGACGCGATACACAGAGTTCCCGGCGCCGTAAGCCTTGACGGAATAAAGCGGCGCGTAAGGCAGGGCATGGGGCGCTGCCAGGCGGGCTTCTGCACACCCGCGGCGATAGCGATACTTGCAAGAGAGCTTAAAATCGACGAGAAAGACGTGGCAAAAAACAGACCCGGGTCGGAGCAGATAAAGGAGAGTTTATGACGTATCATCAGCTTGTTATAATAGGCGGAGGCCCCGCGGGACTTGCCGCCGCCGTATCCGCGCGTGAGGCGGGGATCGAAGATATACTCATACTTGAGCGTGACGAGAGGCTCGGCGGCATTTTAAATCAGTGCATACATAACGGCTTCGGTCTGCACACGTTCAAGGAGGAGCTTACCGGCCCCGAATACGCTGAAAGATATATTAAAAAGGTAATTGAACTCGGTATTCCGTATAAACTGAAATCGATCGTCGCCGACATTTCGGCAAAAAGAGAGATCTTGTACGTTAATGCCGAGGAGGGCGCGGTAACGGTCAAAGCCGGCGCGATAATACTCGCCATGGGATGCAGGGAGCGACCGCGCGGCGCGCTCGGCCTGCCCGGTTACAGACCCGCGGGCATTTTCACCGCGGGCACGGCGCAGAGGCTGATGAATATCGAGGGTCAGCTCGTCGGCAAAAAGGTGTTCATTCTGGGCTCGGGCGATATAGGGCTCATTATGGCGCGCCGTATGACGCTCGAGGGCGCGGAGGTCAAATGCGTTGCGGAGCTTATGCCGTATTCCGGCGGTCTCAACAGAAATATCGTGCAGTGCCTGAACGATTTCAACATACCGCTGAAGTTGTCGCACACGGTGACGGAAATTCACGGAAAACAGCGCGTCACGTGTATAACCATATCCGAGGTGGACAAAAACAGGCGCCCGATACCGGGAACGGAGGAGTATTACGAATGCGATACGCTTCTCCTCTCCTGCGGGCTTTTACCTGAAAACGAGCTGTCGAAAGCGGCGGGCGTCGCGCTTGATAAAGTCACGGGCGGTCCCGTCGTCGACGATAAGCTGCAAACGAGCGTACCGGGCGTTTTCGCGTGCGGAAACGTGCTCCACGTTCACGACCTTGTCGACTACGTGTCGGAGGAGGCGGAGCGCGCGGGCAAACAGGCGGCGGATTTCATATCCGGCAAAAACGGAGGCGGAAAATACGTGCCTCTGATCGGCGAAAACGGCGTAAGATATACCGTACCGCAGAAGATAGATCCCGAGAATATGAGCGACAGCGTCACGGTGCGCTTCCGCGTAGCTGACGTTTACCGCGACAGGTATATTTCGGTGTATTACGGTGACGAACGCGTAAAGCACACGAAAAAGCGCATATGCGCCCCGGGCGAGATGGAGCAGATAGTAATAAAAAAGGACAGCTTTGATTTAGCCGTGCCCGAATTTATAAGGATATGCGTGGAGGACTGATATATGAAAGAATATGATTTAACGTGTATTCAATGCCCTATCGGCTGCGCGCTGACCGTCACGGTCGACGGAGATAACGTAACGGTCACGGGCAATACGTGTCCGCGCGGATATTCCTACGGCGTAAAAGAGGTCACGCATCCGTCGCGCACGGTCACGTCCACCGTGGCGATCGACGGCGGCGAGCTTCCGCGCCTGTCTGTAAAAACGAGATCGGATATACCGAAAGAAAAGATATTCGACGTAATGAAAGAAATAAAGCGCACAAAAGTCAAAGCCCCCGTAAACATAGGCGACACGGTCATAGAAAACGTCTGCGGAACGGGAGTGGACGTTATAGCGACAAAAAGCGTTAATGTAAAGTGAAATATTTTGCCTTACAGGCAAAATGTGAAATGTTTACCATAGGCAAACGTGAAGTTTTTGCCTTGCGGCGAAAGTGAAATTCTGTTCGTCTCAGACGAACAAAACTCGCATAACAAAAGGACAGCTTTTGGCTGCCCTTTTGTTATGCGGGTAACAGGAATTGAACCTGCA
>CADBSB010000170.1 GCA_902797235.1 uncultured Ruminococcus sp.
CCATAACAAAAACCTCCTATGGTATTTTCTTCATTATACCATAGGAGGCTCTTTTTTTCAATGTCCGTTTTTAACGGTTCTGTTCAATTGACAGTCCCTTTATCATGGCTTTTTTACTGATCGTATTTTATATCGCTTATACTGAAAGTACATTCGCCGTAACCGACGTTTGAGTAGAATATATGCGGGGCAACGGGTGTGGCAGAGGTGCAGCCTCCGTAAATAAATCTGTACCTGCCGTCCTCAAGCCTTTCTATCTCGCCCGTACCGTTAAGTGTCGAAAATCCTACGAAATACACGTTTTTGTACGTGTTGGCGGGTGAATTCGTGTTGTCGGAGCCCGCCAGTATCATTGAGTTACCGGACCATTTCAGCCCGTCATCTGAGAACTGTATCGCAGGTACCGTTCTGCCGCCCTGATCTAAAATCGTGATATGGATGAATACGGTCTTCCCGTCGTCAAGCTTAAGCCAGCCCGTCTGGTTTCCGATGCCCTGAATGCTATCGACGCGTTCTTGCTTGCTGCAATCGAATTCATACGGGTTGTCGGAGCGTATGCGGCAGTATCTCACCTGAGAGTTCCTTATGACGTGGCGCACGTACATCCAGTACGGACGGCCGTCCGGATCGTCGGGATAATACATTACCTCCTCGTGGTCGAACGATGAATAAGCGGGCTCGTTTATTATAACGGGTTTGTCCGTCTTTCTTTCAAAATGAAGTCCGTCCTTCGACGTCGCAACTCCGATCTTGTCGTGGCCTATAAGCGTGCCGTCTTCAAGGTGAGTGTAGTTTTCGCATTGCCAGTACATATAATACGTGCCGTCAACGCATATAACCTCCGGCTCTATCGTGTTGCCGCTCCACCATTCGTTCGGTATGCCGAGCTCTCCGCCTAAGTAAAACGCGGGGCCGTCAAGGTTTCTGTGCCAGTGTTTGCCGTCGTCGGAAGTGTAAACGAGAACGTGGTCGCCGTCCGTCGGGTTGTATTTATCCGTATTGTAATCAACGTACAGACCGCCGTTATAAAGTATGTACGATCCGTCGGACTTTTTCAATATCGTCGTGGAATAATCGTACGCCGGTGCCTCCGTCGGATACGTCAGCGAGCATACGAGAAAATCGGGGCTCGATTTTTTTAATTTCATCGTCGCGATAAGATCGGATACGCCGTCCTCGTTCGTATCGCCGGGCGTCATGTACTTGATCGGAAGATCGGTTTTCCATGTCGGGTAGAAGTTCAGATTGTCGACTTCGTTTTCATGCGGTCCGAACTGACCGTCCTTCTGACCGAAATACGTGCGCAGACCCGTGTCCGTGATGGCGGCGACAAGGTCGCAGATGCCGTCCGTGTTCAGGTCGGCTATACATATGCAGCCGTATTCGTCCTTTATGTTAAGCGGCTTTTGCGAATAAAGCCCGGACTTTCCGTCCTTTAATATCCAGGTCGAGGTGTCAAAGCCCCTGACCGCGACAATGTCCGTCGCACCGTCGCCGTTTATGTCGCCCGGATAAAAGTTTTCTTTTTCAAACTTGCCGCTGTCGAACAAGACCCCGGCGGATTTAAAATCAAATCCATTCTCGTTCCCGTAACCGATAAACGCGGTCTTTTTGCGGGTAACGAATAAAAGATCGGTATATCCGTCGCCGTTAAAATCGCCCGTGCCGCGCAGATCTCCGTCAACGTCGATCTTCTGCGTGTATAACAGCTTGGAATCGTCGTATTTCGCAAGTCTGCTCTTGCCCTTGTAGATTTTTAGCTCACCGCCGTTGCAGATGACGTACTCGCTGAATCTGTCTCCCGTGAATTCACCGTAGAAATAATCGGTGTTCTGCGGATATTCCTTGCAGTAATTCGCGGCGACGAATAAATCGCCCATGTGGTGCGAGTCGCGGTCTATCATGCTCTGCGGACCGTAAAAACAGCTCTCGTATTCAACGCCGAAGGAGGTCTTTTTGAGGCTTACGGTCGAGGTGTTTTTACTCTCGGTCACCTTAGCTGTCAGCATCTTCTGAAACGTAAAGCCGCTTGCGGGATTTGCATCGTGCGCGACGACCGTCTCATCCGGCTCGGTCTCGGCAGGCTCCGTCTCCGTGACGTCCTCCGTCGTTACAACGGGCGGCGTCTCTGCTGTCGTCTCCTCCGGTGCCGCCGTGCAGGAGCAAAGAAGTAAGGTAAGTAAAATAATAACAGTAAAAAGTTTTTTCATAGCAGTCCTCTTTTTATATGATATATAATTATATATTAATCGTCAGATAAAATCCATATATCTTTTATGAATTTTTGGATTTATCATATATTTAAACGGTATTATCATGAAAAAGGGGCTGTCGCATTTGCGCAGCCTTAATGAATTGCGCCATGGTGCAATTTAATTCATGACGGTTTACCGTCAATTCATGATGCGTAAGCATCAATTCATGGCGAAGCCGATTCATTTGAACGAAAAATCTACGCAGGTTGTGAATTGCTCCGCAAAGCGGCGCATGAATTGTGTCTTTTCACACATGAATCGCCTGTCGGCATGAGTTGTCTTATCAGACATGAATTGTCCCTTACGGGACGTTAAAGGGGCTGAAGCTTAACACGACAGCCCCGTTTGTTGTTTAATAGAGTTTTGCACCGGCGGGGATGTGGGGGTCGACCTGGAGCAGGTGGAGCTTTTCTTCGTCGTTTTCCTTATGGACGGCGGAGATGAGCATACCGCAGGATTCTATTCCCATCATTGCGCGCGGCGGCAGATTCGTGATAGCTATGCAGGTCTTGCCTACAAGCTGTTCCGGCTCGTAAAACGCGTGAATTCCCGATAAAATGGTGCGGTTCACTCCCGTTCCGTCGTCAAGCGTGAATTTTAACAGCTTCTTTGATTTCGGCACGGCCTCGCACGCAAGCACCTTTACGGCTCTGAAATCGGACTTCTGGAAAGTCTCAAAATCGACGTAATCGGAAAATAACGGCTCTATCTGCACGTTTGAAAAATCGGGTTTCTCGCTCGATATAATCGGCGCGCCTTCTATCGCGGGCGCGGCGGGAGAAGCTTCCTGCGCTGCCTTGCAAGCCTCCTGGGAGGGGCAGGTATTGCAGGCGCAGTTAAAATCGGAAGTCTGCGGGTCGTCGAGGGCGCCGACCCCTACGTTTTCGGAGCCGGTTTTCTGAGATTTCATAGTCGGGAAGAGAAGCACGTCGCGGATCGCGGGGGAATTCGTTAAGAGCATACAAAGTCTGTCTATACCGTAGCCTATGCCGCCTGTGGGAGGCATACCTATTTCAAGAGCGTTCAGGAAATCTTCGTCCGTGTGGTTTGCTTCCTCGTCGCCTGCCGCGGCTAAAGCGTCCTGCTCGGCAAAGCGGGCGCGCTGATCTATCGGGTCGTTTAACTCGGAATATGCGTTGCACATTTCCCAGCCGTTCATAAACATCTCAAAACGCTCGACGTAATCCGGATCATCCGGTTTACGCTTTGTCAGAGGTGAAATTTCGATCGGGTGATCCATAACGAACGTCGGCTGTATAAGATGCTCTTCCACGTATTCTTCAAAGAAAAGATTTAAAATATCGCCTTTTTTGTGGCGCTCCTCGTACGCTATATTATGCGCTTTTGCAAGCTCTCTTGCTTCTTCTAACGTTTTGACCTCTCTGAAATCAACGCCGGAATACTGCTTTACCGCGTCAAGCATCGTGATTCTTGCAAACGGTTTGTCAAGATCCATTTCAATGCCGTTGTACGTGACTGTGCCTGTGCCCAATACCTCGTGCGCTATATGGCGAAACAGATTTTCCGTAAGGTCCATCATTCCGTGATAATCCGTGTACGCCTGGTATAATTCCATAAGCGTAAATTCGGGATTGTGGCGTGTGTCTATACCTTCGTTTCTGAAAACTCTGCCTATTTCATATACCTTTTCAAGGCCGCCGACGATAAGGCGCTTTAAGTAAAGTTCAAGCGATATACGGAGTTTGAAATCTTCATCCAGGGCGTTGAAATGCGTTTCAAACGGTCTTGCGGCGGCGCCGCCGGCGTTAGAGACCAACATCGGGGTCTCTACCTCCATAAAGCCCTTGTCATCCAAGAAACGGCGGATAGAGGAAA
>CADBSB010000171.1 GCA_902797235.1 uncultured Ruminococcus sp.
ATCTCCCTGCGTACGAGCGAGGTCACCGTTACGGATTACAACGACAGCGTTGTAAGCTTTGAAAATGGACTTATGATCGCAAAGGGAGCGGGCGAAACCGACGTTACGGTATGCTATAAGGAATTGAAGCACGTTTTCCATGTTGTTGTCACGGAAACAAAGAATGAGAAAAACGCAATTCTGAAGAAAACGACCGTAACCGCCGCAGTCGACACCTTTACGATCTATTTAGGCGAGCGGAGCGTTTACCGTCCCCAGATAAGGCTGCGCATAACCAAGGGCGACGGTTCCGTCAACGAGCTTTACGTAAACGACGGCGACAGTAAGATCACGTACTCGGGCTACGACGAAAAAATTATATCCGTAAACGAAAAGGGCGTGATAACGGCTTTAGCCCCGGGAAGCACGACGGTCACGGTGAAGTACGGCACCCATACCGTAAAAGCGGCGGTAAAGGTGTCAAACGATCCGGACGACTCCTTCTTCAAGCTCGGAGACGTGGAGGATATGACCTACGTATCCCTCGATTTTTCCAGAGATATCGACCGCTCCGTGCTGTCCCATTTCAACAGCTGTGAAATGACCGCTGTCGAGGACGGTATACGCGTCACGGTGAATTCCAAAAACACCAACCCCAACCTTACGGATCCGAGCTTCAAAATAGTCTATCAGGGCGCGCTTGATCCTGTTATGACTGAAAAATACAATGCGGTGGAGATAGTCTACCGTGTGTCCGTCGATAATACTCCGAACGCAAAGGATATTGAGATCTTCATCGGCGCCGACTCGGTCATGGATGCGCACGGAGGTTATTCCACGTCCGCAGATCTCATATGTGACGGCGAATATCACACACTCCGCATCCCCGTTTCTCAACTGAGCTTCTGGAAAGGACAGCTGAACGTCATACGCTTCGACTTCTTCAAATCCGCCCTTGAAGGAGACAGCATGGATATACGTTCGATATCCCTCGTCTCCTGACGCTGTTGATCTTATAATACCCGGACGCTTTGGAAGTACGCCATAGGCGGACAATACGGTGCCGCCGATCCGCATCCCGGCCACGTTTTCAACAGAGAATATTTGCCCGGTGCGACAGGATCATATCGACGGACCGGGATTCAAAAAACAGTATTCGATTCACATATTTTTGAGGTCGTAATATGATTGAGATAAAAATAATTGATGCGGCTCACAAACGGGATATACGCATCCGCAACGAATCATTTCCGTTGTGGGGACGGATGATCCCTTCATATGAAAATGAGACCTGGAATTATACGGTGGAAGAATATGCCTCGCAGGACGTCAGCGAGATGTGTTTTCCTGATGAGGATTACGATTATGACAGCCTCGTCAACGACCACGTTTTTGTCGGCGCTTATGATGGAGATAAATGCGTCGGGCTTGCCGTTTTAGCGGACGACCGGTTCAGATATATGTACCTGGACGATCTCAAGGTTTGTAAGCAGTACAGGAAAAAGGGTGTCGGAAAAGCTCTGCTGGATAAGGCGGTAAAGATCGCGCACGACAGAAATTACAACGGCCTTTACACGATCGGGCAGGATAACAATCTCGGTGCGTGCCTGTTTTATCTTAAAACGGGGTTCATCATAGGCGGTTTTGATAATCACGTTTATTCCGGCACGTCACAAGAGAACAAAGCGAATATCATCTTTTATCTGGATCGCTGAATCCCTGTTTGTCCGGTCAAGAATTACCGAAAGGAGAAACCTATGGCGAAGGACGGTAAAAAAATCAAGCTTCTATTATTGAAAAAATGCGTTACGGCTGTCGTTTTGTCCGCTATGGTCCTGTTGACCGCCGCATGCGGTGCAAAGCGTGTTGAAGCTCTGACGTACGCCGTTTTTCCTTATTTACCCGACGTCGGATATTATCAGGAGCTCATTGAGCGACGGTGGTCGGAGCTTGAGCCGGATATCAAGCTGATCCGCGCGGAATGGGACTGTTACTATGACGGAGTACCGGAGGGCGTTGACGTCGTAATGTACGATGCCGTTATGCGGGACACGCTCATAGAAAACGGATGGATCAGTCCGATCGACAAAAGCGCAGTGCAGAACAGGGAGGACATAATCCCGTTTGCAATGGAGGGCTTTACCGTCGGGGACGATCTGTACGGTATACCTGTCTTCCTCTGCGGTAATTTCCTTATCTACGATCTTGACAGCGAAACGCTGACGGCGACGGAGCGTATCACCGATCTGTCCGGTAAGTCGGAGATCCTCGTCGTGAACTCGGATAATCCCGAGAACAGACCGCAGTACGTCATTGAAGCGGTCGCGGACAGCCTTGGAGAAGCCAATCCGACCGTCGACGGCGGCGCGGAAGACATTATGGCGCTTTTGGACCGTCTGGCGATTGATTCCCACCAGAGCGACGACAATACGCAGGTCGCGCTGGCTTATGATTCGGGGATAGGCGAAGGATATATCGGTTACAGCGAAAGCATCTGTTTGCTGAAAAACCGTTTTGACCGGACCGGTATAAAGTCGATCAGCTTCAGCGACCGGGAAAATACGCTCCGTCTCTACGCGGACGCGGCGGCAGTCACCTCCGAAGTCAAGGGACTGCGTTATGAAAAATGCCTGAAACTGATGAACGTAATGGCGGAAGCGGAAGTTCTGACGTCGCTTTCGGAGAAGGACGGCGTTGCGCAATGCCTCTTGCTTGCAAGAAAATCCCCGTATAAATCTCTTGCTGAAAAGTTCCCCGTTTACAAACGGCTTGAAGAACTGGCGCGGGACGAAAAAAATAACGTTATCCTGACGCCGTAAAAGATCCCGTTGGTCGCGCGTTCCGCCGGCGGAGCTTACAGACGTCATCGTTTTACACTATTACGACGATCTGCCGCTTTTGAAAATTGCCGAAACGCTCGGTATAAGCTGCAGTGTGATCAAAAAACGTCACAATAAAGCGCTTACGCTTCTGCGGTCGGTTCTTGTGTAAATCAGTATGATTTTAAAAATGTTTACGTGTGAAAACAGCGCTGATTCGCCCTGATAACATACCCCTGCCCGATGATATATCAGGACAGGGGTTTTGTGTGATCATACGTTTTAAGGCGTCGTCATCATTGAAACGGCGCCTTTTTTGAAGATGGACCGGCGTCAAAAAACGTTTCGTATCGTTCAAGATTTCGCCGCGGACGGTCCCGATTACCGTCACGACTATATTTATCAGATCTTCGTATGACGGTTTTATCACTTGACATTTTTATATTTTGGTGCTATAATACCGTAAACCGATAATCAGAAAGGACGATACCATGAATACAAGAATGAAGTCTTTTATTACGCGCGCTTTCGCGATGATCCTCGCCGCGGCGCTTTTGACCGGTATGCTTGCCGGATGCGTCGGAAAAGGTCCGGAGAACACAGCGGAGACCACACCGGAGTCAACGCCGGAAACCACATCGGAGTCAACATCGGAAACCACACCGGAGGAGACGGATTCTCCCGCAACCGACAAAGTCGCGGAGCTTCTCGGAAAGATGACGCTTGAAGAGAAAATAGGACAGATGATGATCGCCTCCTTCCGCATCTGGCAGGAAGAGGGCTCATCCGATAAAACGAACGTCACAGAGCTTAACGACGCGATCAGAGCCTGCCTGAAGCAGAATCATTTCGGCGGTACGATCCTGTTTGCCGAAAACTTCAAAAACGCGGAGCAGACGTACCGTCTGACGCGCGACCTTCAGTCGTCGAATCAACAGGGAAGCCCGGTCCCGCTCCTCATCTGCGCGGACCAGGAGGGCGGACTTGTCGTCCGCGTCGGCTTCGGCACCACGGGAATCGGCAGTATGGCTCTTGCGGCCGCCGGTGATAAGGACTGCGCAAAGCAAATGGCGGAGATCTACGGAAAAGAGCTTCGTGCGCTCGGCATCAACACGGATTACGCTCCCGTCATCGACGTGAACAACAATCCGACGAACCCCGTTATCGGAGTACGCTCCTTCTCGGACGATCCGGAGACGGTCGCAAGATTCGGACTCGGATATATGGAGGGAATGAGCAAAGCCGGCGTCATATCGACCCTGAAGCATTTCCCGGGTCACGGAGATACGGATACGGACAGCCACACCGGTTTTCCGCTCATTAACAAGACATACGAGGAGCTGAAAGCGTTTGAGCTGATCCCGTATAAGAAAGCCATCGACAACGGAGCGGAGATGATAATGACCGCTCATATCCAGTATCCGCAGATCGAAAAAGAAACGTACGTTTCCACCTCGACCGGCGAAAAGGTCTTCATTCCCGCTACGATGAGCAAAACGATACTCACCGATATACTTCGCAAGGATATGGGTTTTGACGGAGTAATCGTCACCGACGCCCTTGATATGCGCGCGATCACGGATAATTTCGCGGTAGAAGACGTGATCTGCAAGACCGTCAACGCGGGCGCGGATATGCTTATACTTCCGATCGTTACGAATGCGGAGCTGTTCAAACTGACAAGCGGCGTCGTGAAGCTTACCGCCGGCCTCGTGAAAGACGGAAAAATAAGCGAGAGCAAGATCAACGAAGCCGCCGAAAGGATACTCAGACTCAAGGAAAAGCACGGCATACTTGACGAGACGGATTTTAACGTGTCCGAAGCCGGGATCAAAAATGCAAACGAGACCGTAGGAAGCGCGGAGAACCGCGCGTTCGCCGAATCTCTCGCTTTAAAAGCGCTGACGTTGATAAAAAATGAAAACGGCGCTTATCCGCTGAAAAATCCGGCGGGAAAAACGCTCATCCTGTTCTCCGAGGGAGCCTCTTCAAGAGCGGGCTACGGCAAAGTCGCGGCAAAGAAGCTCGGACGGGACGATTTTGAAATCATTGTGAGCACTAAAGACAATAAGGACGGTTGCCTCAAAGCGGCGTCCGACGCCGAAAACGTGATACTTGTCTCAAGAGCGTACAACGAGGCGAGTCTCAATCCTGATACGGACGCCGGATTTTCAACGGGCGTGTTCGATACGATCATAGCGCAGCGGCACGCTACGGGAAAGACCACAATCGTCATTTCCTGCCAGCTTCCGTACGACGCGGCGCGTTTCGGGGAAGCAGATGCGATAATCCTCACGTACTGCTCGAACGTTCTGCGCGAACTTCCGAACGAGAGCGGAGAGGGAAGCGCGTATTCTCCGAATCTCGCCGCTGCGATAGAGGCGTGCTTCACCGGCGAAAAACTCTCCGGAAAGCTTCCCGTTTCCATCCCGAAGCTCGACGGACAGTATAAAATCACAAACGAAATACTTTATCAAAGAGAGATAAACTGAAACCGGAAAAAAACATAAGCCGGACGGATCAACGGAGTGTTTTACAAAGGAGATACGGTATGAAAAATCAAAAAAAAGGAAACTGCTGGACGGCGTATTACGATCCCGATACAAACCGCTATTTTGCGGAGATAATATATACGAGCCGCGAGGGACGCGAGCAGTATGATTATGAGATAACCCCGGGCGTTTACAGCCGGCTCGGCACGTTTTCCGACGACGGCGACAACATAGAGCTCATAAAGAGCGCAAAAATGACGTATTCTTTTGAAAATACGATGTACGGCACTCTCGGTCCCGAGAGAACAGTCTGGGACGAGGAAGCGGTAGATGCGATGGACAAAGCGGTCAAAAAGCAGGAAAAGAAAAAGCGGAAAAACGGATCAAAAAGAAAGGGCGAATAAAAATGCTTAAAAGAATCACGGCTTTGTTTCTTGTCTTTGTATTTCTTTCGGCTGCTGCGGGCTGTACCGTAAACAACGTTTCAGATACGACGGAAGCGGACTTTGCGACGGACGACGTACCGCAGGGATCGCCCGGAAATCCCGTTACCGTAACCGACGGGAGCGGAGCGCGGCTCGGCGTGATAAACAACGGGGCTTATACCGCCGTTGACGGCGGGATATTCTACAGCGTTTTTACGATCAGCGAGGGCTTGCATACAGGCACGGCGGAATACCGGTTTTTCAGCCTTAAAAACAAGACGGACGTTTTTTTGGGAAAACTGGAAGAACAGGGGTATGAGGCGGGCTTTGCGCGCACGGAGCTTGACGGTACGGTCTACACTCTCGCCGTCAGGGGCGATCCCGCCGGCAGCGCCGCGGTGCCGCTTTTGCTGCTTGCGTTCGATACCGTAAATAAAACGATGAAAACGTATACCGTTTCGGAATACGGGTTCCCTTACGCCGCAATGACGTCGTCCTGCGGGAAGCTTTATATAATGAATCACGAAACGGATAAGGAAAAAAGCGAAAAGATATATGAGTTCGACCCTGCCGGGGAGACTTTCAGGGAGGTTCTGACGTTTTCCTCGTCGACGGATTCCCTGCGCAGCGTATGCGCTGCGGACAACGGCTTTTACCTGCTAAAAAATCGGTCGGCCGTAATCAGACATCAAATATCCGTCATTCGTTGTACGATGTTTGAAACATCCTCAACAGCTGATTGACAGGCGGTGACAGGTTGACAGTTGCTTTCACAGCGAGAATCATCTGTCACCGCAACATCTGGATCATCAGGGTTGACAGTTGAAGAAGAAATGTTCTCGCTATCTGTTTCACCTGTCACCCTGTCACCGTATAAATTTTCAAACTCTTCCGGAGAGAATACTTCTACGTAAAACAAACCGTCTTCATAGAGATGAACGTATTTCGGGTTACGAAAGTTTTCGTTTCTTCTGAACACAAGTTTTCGCCCCTGCTTTGTTCTTTCATAATCGAACCTGAGACCGAGCAGTTCAAGATCTTCGTGTTCAGCCGTGAGCTTTTTTTTGATCATAGTCGGCGGTACACAAATAGACAACCGCTCGTTCAAAGCGTTCGACAGATCTGTAGGCGAGATTTTCAGTGGATCTTTATATTCGTTTACAAGACAGAAGAAAATATAAACCGCCTGGATTTCAATGCTGATCTTTTTCTCGTCAACCGTTTTTTCTTCAGCTAAAGTCCATACACCGTTGTCACCCTGTATGATCTTCATTTCAAACGTAGGCATATCACGTCCGACGACCTTCAGCGTTGACGCCTTTTCACCTTTCTTCGGTTTGTCGATGACAATTGCGTTGTCGACGCCGCCCGAAATCCCCATCGATCCGGAGATCGACCGCAGCGGGTCTTCCTCGTCGCCTTTTTTGTTGTGGTGAATGATCAGCATCGCGATCCCGTACTGCATCGTCAGACGGTGAAGCTTGATCATATCGTCGTAGTCGTTCTTATACATATTCGTGCCTTGCTTTTCCGGGCGGATATAATTCAAAGTATCAACGACAACAAGCTTTGTACAGGGATTCTTTTGCAGATAGTCTTCGAGCGTTTCAATAAAACCTTCGCCGAGACGCATAACGTCATTTGAAAACGTCAGACCGGAAAAAGTGTTGTCAGACATTTCGAATAATCTCTGCTGCAGACGTTTTTCGTCGTCTTCAAAACTGAAATAAAGCACCTCGCTTTTCACGGTCGGAAAACAAAGAAACGGAACACCCTTTGCAATTGAAACAGAAAGATTGAGAGCGAAAAAAGACTTGCCCGCTTTCGGATCACCAGACAGAACGGTAAGACCTTCCGGCAAAAGACCTTCGACGATGAATTTGCGTTTTTCAAGCTGCTTTTCAAAAAGAATGTCACTGGATATCGTATTAAAGCGCTTGATGCCCATAGCCTCCTCAAGCAGAGCACGCCGCTGCTCCCGCTCAAACCGATCATCTTTTTCTTCGCCGGCACGGTTATCGTTCGCATCGTAAAACACGGCTGCTTCTCGTATTATTTCTGTCATCTGTTTGATACCTCCTGTGGTAAAGATTTCCCTCGCGGGATTTCCGCCGATGACAAATAGGCGGTATGTATGATCCA
>CADBSB010000172.1 GCA_902797235.1 uncultured Ruminococcus sp.
AAAGCGCAGCGGTCGAAAAAATCAAGTACAGTCGCGGCAGCGACACGCAGATTTCTTCGGGCACCGCAAGCGGGTAAACTAAATTTACCGTTACAGCGGCTGCGCCGCGTTATGAGCCCTGCGGGCGTTATACGTTGAAGCGTATGACGACCACGTCCCCGTCCTTGAAAACGTAGTCCTTGCCCTCGCTTCTGATAAGGCCTTTTTCCTTTGCAACGGTAAGACTGCCGCCTATGGCGATCAGATCGTCGTAGGCTATTACCTCGGCGCGGATGAAGCCGCGTTCCATATCGGAATGTATCTTGCCCGCCGCCTGCGGAGCCTTTGTGCCGTTTCTGATAGTCCACGCGCGGACCTCTTTCGGTCCGGCGGTAAGGAAGCTTATGAGACCGAGGATGCGGTAGCTTGCTTTTATAAGCCTGTCAAGACCGCTTTCCTCTATACCCATCTCCTCTAAAAACATCTGCTTTTCCTCGCCCTCGAGCTCGGACAGCTCCGCTTCCATTTCGGCGCATATCGGTATTATCTCGGAGCCCTCGGCCTCGGCGTATTTTTTAAGCGACTGATATTCGGCGTTATTTGACATATCGGTGCCTATATCGGATTCCGGCACGTTTGCGACGTATATGACGGGCTTTGCGGACAAAAGCGGTACGGTGGACAAAAGCTCCGCCTCGTCCTCGCTGCATTTTATTGCGCGGGCAGACACGCCGTTGTTCAGCTCTTCCGTCACGCGGTCGAAGAACAAAGCCTCCGCCTCGTATTTCTTGTCCGCTTTCATCATCTTGCGCGCCTTATCGGCTCTGCGCTCGGCTAATTCTATATCGGATAAGATAAGCTCCGTGTTTATCGTCTCCACGTCGCGCATGGCGTTTATGTCACCGTCAACGTGTATGACGTTTTCGTCTCTGAAACAGCGGACAACGTGGATTATCGCATCAACCTCGCGTATGTGTGATAGGAATTTATTGCCTAAGCCCTCGCCCTTTGACGCGCCGCGCACAAGGCCGGCAATGTCAACGAATTCAACGGTCGCTGGCGTGTATTTTTCAGGATGATATATTTCGGCAAGCTTGTCAAGCCTCTCGTCCGGCACGGTCACGACGCCGACGTTCGGCTCTATCGTGCAGAACGGATAATTCGCCATTTCCGCTCCGGCGTTCGTTATTGCGTTGAAAAGCGTGCTCTTGCCTACGTTCGGCAAGCCTACTATGCCAAGTTTCATACAGGTCTCCATTATATATATTAACATTATATATTATAAAACATTTTTCTTCTTTTGTCAAGACGGGCGGGGAAAATAGTATAGATTTTTTGATCATGCCGCAAAACTATATTGAAGCGATATAATACCGGTCGTCGAGGGCGCCGGTCCCTACGCTAACATTTACACAACGTTAATTATATTGTTACGATTTGTTAACCATATAATTTCAAAGCGTGATATAATGAATTTAGTGAAAAAAATCACAAACTTAACAAGTTTAAAATACGGATGTATAAAGCTATGATGGGAACAAAAATACTTGTAGTTGACGACGACGTCAACATTTGCGAAACTCTGCGCGTTTATTTCGAGCACGAGGGTTACGAGGTAAAGACCGCCAACGACGGCGCACAGGGCGTCGAATTCTTCAAGATGTATGAGCCGGACATCGTTCTGCTTGACATCATGCTCCCCAAAAAGGACGGCTGGGCCGTCTGCCGCGAGATACGCGAAGTATCTTCCAAGCCGATAATCATGATCACTGCCAAGGGCGAGGTTTTCGACAAGGTGCTCGGTCTTGAAATGGGCGCCGACGATTTCGTCGTAAAGCCTTTCGATCTCAAAGAGCTTGCCGTCAGGATCAAAGCGGTTCTCCGCCGCTGCAACAGCCACGAGAATCCCTCAAACGAAGAGGTCATCAAGTTTGAGAACATCGAGATAAGCTTACAGAAATACGAGCTCAAGCTCAAGGGCAAGAGCGTCGACATTCCGCCTAAGGAATTAGAACTTCTCTACTTCTTGGCGTCGAACTACAATAGAGTGTTCACGCGCGATCAGCTGCTCGACAAGGTATGGGGCTTCGATTACCTCGGCGACAGCCGTACGGTCGACGTACACGTAAAGCGTCTGCGTGAAAAGCTTGAAGGCATATCCGACAAATGGATACTTAAAACAGTTTGGGGCGTAGGCTATAAATTCGAAATTCTCCAGTAATTAAGACCGGGCTGCCGCAAATCGCGCGTTTTACTCCTTATAACGCGTTTTACGGCAGCCCTGAATCCTTTTATTATTTCAGCTGTATTTCGGGAGGCTATTGTGTTTAAGAGCGTATTTGCGAGATATTTTATTATTTTCATGATAATAATACTCGTCAGCTTTACTGTTTTGGGGCTGATTTATTCTTCATCGTCCGCGACGTATTCTCAGAACATCAAAAAATCAACGATGAAAACGACAAAGAATACGCTCGTATCCTACGTTTCATCGGGTTATTCCGCGTCAAGCACCACGGATTTCGGCAGGTACATTTATTTTTCCGCGTCCGACATATCTCCCACGATACAGCATATAATAAACGCGGTGAACCAGGACATCTTTGTCGTGATAGCCAATTCCGACGGCGTGATACAAATGACCGTCGGTGCGCCGGACACTTTATCCGAGGGCGATACGATAAAGGAACAGTTCATTTACTCGCTTAAAAGCACGGGCGATTACAACGGTTTTACGGACGTGGACGGGCTTTTCAAATCAAAGATACTCGTTTCCGGCGGCGTTATTAAGGACGCGGCGGACAGCACGGTCGGCATCGTGCTTATCTGCTCCGAATCATCGTCTATTCCCGGCATCGCGGAAAACACGGTAAGAACGACGGTAGTTGCGATACTTTGGGTCGCCGCGGCGGCGCTTATAACCG
This sequence comes from uncultured Ruminococcus sp., assembly GCA_902797235.1. Taxonomy (GTDB): domain Bacteria; phylum Bacillota; class Clostridia; order Oscillospirales; family CAG-272; genus UBA1248. The sequence continues at coordinate 2,904 of CADBSB010000172.1, forward strand.
TTTTCTTCGTAACTGACAAGATAGTTTCTCCGCTTAAACAGATGAGCGAGGCGGCAAGATCTTTTTCCGCCGGTAAATTCGACGTCCGTGTTCCCGTAAGCGGCAGCGACGAGGTAGCGGAGCTTGCGACGGCGTTCAACAACATGGCGGCTTCGCTTGAAAAGAACGAGGATCTGCGCAAGACCTTCCTTGCAAACGTCAGCCACGATCTGCGCACGCCGATGACGACGATATCCGGATTTGTTGACAACATCTTATCGGGAGCGATCCCTTACGAGAAACAGAATTACTATCTTGAAATAGTTTCAAGCGAAACAAAGCGGCTCGCGCGTCTTGTCAATTCCCTGCTCGATATTTCGAGGATCCAGGCGGGCGACAGAAAGTTCGTCATGGCGCCGTTTGACATATGCGAGATGTCAAGGCAGATAATAATTTCGCTTGAAGCGAGACTCGAGGCGAAAAAGCTTGACGTGAGATTTGAGCCGGAGCATGACAATATGCTCGTCAACGCGGACAGAGACGCTATTTATCAGGTGTTATACAACCTCTGCGACAACGCGGTTAAGTTCTCGCGCGAGGGCGGCGTATATAAGATCTCGCACATAGAGCGCGACGGAAAAATATATACCGCCGTTTATAACGAGGGTCAGGGCATCGTAAAGGAAGAACTTCCGCTCGTGTTCGACAGATTTTACAAGTCCGACAAAAGCAGAGGGCTTGACAGAACGGGCGTCGGTCTCGGTCTTTATATAGTAAAAACTATAATAGATTCGCACGGCGAGGAGATCTGGGTCAACAGCGTATACGGCGAATACTGCGAATTCGTCTTTACTCTGCCGCCCGCGGATGTGCCCAAAAAACTTAAAGATAACGAAAAAAACAAAGACTGATTTCCATATTGTAAAAAGTTTTGGTAAAAATAAAATCATTACTTATTTCACAAGGATTTTTAAAATTTACGGTTTAAAATATACGTACCGCAAGGATATACCATTATTCGGATAGGAAAATGCAGAACAACAATATCGAAGATCTGAACAAAGCCGAGAGCACTCCGAAAGAGGAGTCGTACGGCGGATTTCAGTACAGGCATAATTACGACGAATATAAAAAAGAGCTGATGGAAAAGCAGAAAAGAACGCGCAAAAGCATCGTTTTGTCCGTTCTGCTTATCATCGGCTTGGTCGTGCTTATCCTCTGCCTCGGCGCGTATATTGCGGATACGATTTTAAAGACAAAGGGCTCGTCTTTATCGGCGATATTCCAGAATAGCTCCGCTGCGTCGACAATACCGCACAAGAGCGAGCTTACGGAAAGCAAGATAAACGAATTATCCGAAAAATACACGGTAACGGTGACGGCGGGCACGGAAAACGGCGCCGGGATAATCCTTACCGAGGACGGATATATAGCGACGTCGTACAGTCTTATAAAGGATCATGCGGATTTCTCCGTAAAGATAAACGGCAAGGAGCACAAGGCTTCGCTGATAGGCTCTGATAACGAGGGCGATACGGCGGTCATAAAGGTAGAGCTTACGGGGCTCACCGCCGCGGAGATCGGATACTCACGCGCGCTCGAGCGCGGGCAGGAGGTCTACTGCAAGCAGGGCGATAAGGGCGAACTCGGCTCGCTTGTCGTCTACGACGCGACAGACGCTTTGAAAATAATAACGGAGCCGAAATGCTTTGTACCCGGCGCTCCGCTGATAAACTCCTACGGTCAGGTCGTCGGCATGGTTTCCGACAAGTCGGGCACATCGTGCCACCTTGACGCGATACTGCCGTTCATCAAAAAGATGCTATCCGACAACGCGTCGATCACGGTAAGCAGATCGCCCGTATTCATAAGCGCTCTCGGCATTTACGTTGAAAGCGTGTCGGAAAAGCAGTCGGAGATATACAAGATCCCGCTCGGCTGTTTCGTAACCTCGGCTCACTCCTCCGACGTGTTCGTCAAGGGCGATATAATAGTATCGGTCGAAGACGAGGAGATAACAACGTCGGAAGAGTTGGCAAGACTTGTAAAAAGCGGCTCGGTAGTTAAAGTGTACCGCAATAACTCGTATATCGAATTGACTGTAAAATAAAATCATCCGCGCTCCGGCGCGGATTTTTTGATCCGGTTTTATTGACAAACCGGTTTTTTTGTGTTATTATTTATTTATAAACAAGGTGTGAAGGATGCTATATGGAAAACTATACGGATATAAATTCAAAAACGATAGACCGCTGGGTCGACGAGGGCTGGGAATGGGGCAAGCCCATATCGCACGAAACGTTTATAAAGGCGAGGTCGGGCGATTGGGACGTTGGTTTAACGCCGACAAAGCCCGTGCCGCACGAATGGTTCGGCGATCTGACGGGCAAAAAGCTGCTCGGTTTAGCGTCGGGCGGCGGCCAGCAGATGCCGGTCTTCTCCGCTCTCGGTGCCGAATGCACGGTACTCGATTACTCCGACAGACAGCTTGAAGCCGAGCGTACGGTAGCCCTGCGCGAGGGGTACGGTATAAACATTGTAAAAGCCGATATGACAAAGACTTTTCCGTTTGACGACGAAAAATTCGATATCATATTCCACCCCGTCTCAAACTGCTATATAAAGGACGTTTACCACGTTTTCCGCGAGTGTTACAGGGTGCTGAAAAAAGGCGGGATCCTGCTTTGCGGGCTAAATAACGAGGTCAATTACATAGTAAACGACGATGAAACGATGATAGTAAACAAAATGCCGTTCGACCCGCTTGAAAACCCCGGATATATGAAGCAGTTAGAGGACGACGACTGCGGCGTGCAGTTCTCCCACAATACCGCGGAGCAGATCGGCGGTCAGCTTGCGGCGGGCTTTATACTTACGGATATTTACAGCGATAAAAACGGTGAAGGAAGACTTTACGAGCTTAATATTGAAAGCTTTATCGCAACGAGAGCGGTAAAGAAATAGGAGGACGATATGAAGAAAAAAGCGCTTATTGCAATACTGATTTCGGTTTTTACGCTTATGCCGCTTATTTTGCAGTCCTGCACGGGACAGCCCGCGATGACGACAAGCGCCGAAACTGTAACGGAAACAGAGGCGAAAACCGAAACAGGTACGGAAACCGGGACCGAGCCCGAGGCGACGGAAACGGAGCCGTCCGAGCCGCGTTTCAACGAGGGCAAGGTCGAATACGTAAAGACGACGACAGATCTTACGGTAAAGGAATTCCCCGCTGAAAACGTGGGCAAGCCCGTAAAAGAGGGCGACGACGGAGTTATCGCTCTGTTCAAGACCGATTTTTCCGACGGCGACCCGACTTGCGGCGGCAAAGCGATACCGCGCGAAGCGGGAGTTGCGGGCGTAATTGACGGGAAAATGTACGTACCGTTCTCCGCGGACAGCAGCACGCACTTATCCGGCGGCTGGACGACGTGGGGGCCTGACGTAAACGTGTCGTATACAGACAACAAGCAGTCGCAGTTATCCGCCGATCTTAAATTCCATTCGGCAAACGACGGCGCGTGGTTTTGCGGCTTTGTCGGCTGTTTTGTAAGCAACTTCACGTTCAAGATACCGGACGGACCGGGTGACGGCGTATGGCTCTCCTTCAACGACAAAGAGGGCAGGATCTACGTTTACGCGGCGGACGGCGCGAACTGGAAATGGCCGACCGGAAACACCTTCGTGACCGTTGACAGCTCTCTTATCTCGGGCGACACGCATCTTGACGTTATATGCACGGAGGACAAACAGATCTACGCGTACCTTAAAAACAGTCTTGTGCTGCACATCGTCTGCGGCAGTACCGTAAAGGTGTACGACGGCGACGAAAACGAGATTTATTCCGGTGCGTTTGATATGAATTCCGTCGCGGGCGGACATTACAGTCTGTTCGTACACGGCGGCGGAGGATTGGAGATAGACGGTATGGCCGTATATGAATGCTCAAAGGGCTTTGAAAAGCACGAAACGACGATAACCGCGACGCCGGTCGGCGACAACAAACTTGGACTTGATATAACCGACAGAAACGACATCGTCGGCATCTGCTACACGATGTGGTTCAACGCGATACACGGCGACGGCGAGGGCAAGATAGAAAGCGCTCTCAACGTTACGGAACTGAAAGAAAAATACGGTTTCTCCGTGCGCTACGGCTTCGGCAACAAGAACGAACAGCATAACGCGTCCCCGGCGTTCCACTACTGGGCAAAGCCCGCGCAGGGTTATTACAGAAGCACCGACAAGGACGCGATAAGAAACAACATGACGCTTCTCTACAACGCCGGCGTCGATTTCATTATACTTGACTACACTTACGCGACCGCCCCCGGCTACGATCCGGAAACGTCAACGTGGAGCAGTTATATTTATAAGCCGTCCGTCGCTCTGCTCGACACTATCATGGAAATGCGCGCGGAGGGTCTCGGCACGCCGTACGTCGTTTACTGGATGGGCAGCGACAATATGTTTGACAACATATACAAAAATTTCTGCGGAGTTGAAAAATGGAAGGACTGCTTTGTTTACTGGAACGGCAAGCCGTTTATAATGGACTGGCAGTCGAGTCTCACGGAAACGGACGATTACACGGTAAGGAGTATGTACGGTCTGCGCGGCACAGTGAAAAAAGGACAGTGGAGTTATCTTGAAGTAGATAACTCAAAGACCGTGTCTTACTTTAACAAGTCGGGAGCCGAGCACGTCAGCGTTGCCGTGGCGACGCAGGAAACGTATATGTCGCTGCCTACCGCGCACGGCAGAGACGGCGGAAAATTCTGGAACAAACAATGGCAGACCGCGTTTGAGGTACGGCCGAAAATCGTTACCGTCACATGGTGGAATGAATGGTGCGCGCAGCTGTTAAAAACGGACGTCGGCTACGTGTTCACGGATAACTTCGATATAGAACACAGCCGCGATATAGAACCCATGGAGGGCGGCCACGGCGACCGGTATTACCGCTGGCTGTGCGAGTACATAAGAGCGTACAGAGCGGGAGAAGAATGCCCCGACCTGACGGAAAAATAAGACATAAAAAAAGGGCTGAGGGAGAGGCAATATAAAGAAGAAACAAACCCACTCTGACATCTTTCGATTACAGAAAGTGTCATAGTGGGTTATTTTCTTTCAGCTTGTTCTAACCACTTCGCCGTTAAGAATGATTTTGAAAACAGCTAAATTGCTCGCATTCGCTCGCAGCTAAATTATCTCACTGTGTTCGATAGCTAAATTGTCCCATAGGGACAGCTAAATTAAATTCGCCTTACAGCTCGGCAGAGCCGAATTTAGCTCGTGAAGCGAATTTAGCTGGGCGATGCCCAATTTAGCTCGCCGCAGGCGAATTTAGCTGCGGTGTACTTCCTTACGAAGTACACCTCGACAGCCCTTTTTTTATGCGGGCGACCGATGGTCGCACTTACAATTCTTAATTCGCGTACTTCTCTACTATCTTGTCCATCTCTCCGCGCTTAGCTATCATGTCCTTTGCAAGCGCTATCTGGCATCTTGTGCGGACTATGTTATGCTCGGGATAATTGAGTTTGAAGTATTTGTCGCCGTCTATGTAATCGTCAAGGAAGCGGACGGCAAGCTCTACCGTCATCACTATGGCGCCGAGAGAAAGCGTTTTCAGCTCGTTTTCCGTCGCACTGTCCTTTATCTTTCCGACAAAGCCCTTTGTGAACGCCTCGAATTTTTTAAGATCAAGACCTGTTTTTGATATGTCGGGCTCATCCTCGTCCGAATAGTTGGCGCCGAAACGTATAGCGTCTCCGAAATCGTAGGCGACGAGGCCGGGCATTACCGTATCAAGATCTATCACGGCGAGCGTTTCGTTCGTATCCTTATCAAACAGAATGTTGTTGCCCTTCGTATCGTTGTGCGTCACGCGGAGCGGCAATTCATCCTTTTCAAGCATATCGACGAGGGCTTCACCCAAAGCTCTGTTTTCCTTTAAGAATTCTATCTCCGGCTGAACCGTTTTGACGCGGCCGACCGGGTCTTTTTCTATCGTTTCAAACAGCTTTTTGTACCTTGCTTTCGTATCGTGAAAACCGGGGATTATCTCCTTTAACGTGGACGCGTCGTAATCGGACAGCAAAAGCTGGAACTCACCGAAAGCGGCGCCCGCCGCCTCGAACAGAGCCGGATCGTCAAACGAATCGTACGTTACGGAATTCGGCACAAAGCCGTAGCCGCGCCAGAAACCGCCTTCATCATCAATATAATAATTCTTACCGTCAGACGCTTTAAGATAATGAAGAACGCCGCGCTCCTTTTTATTATCCGGCAGTTTGTCGTACAGATGCTTTGTAACGCCGTTTATGTTCTCCATTATGTACTCCGGCTTTTTGAAAACGTACGTGTTAATATTCTGGATTATATAGCTTTTATCGATACCGTTTTCGCGAAAATCCGCCCTGTACGTTTTATTTATATTGCCGTTTTTCAACACCTCGTAACCGACGTATTCTCCGTCTATGCCGAATATTTTGTAAATTCCGGTAAGTTCCATTGTCCACCCCTTATTTGTTTCTGTTTTTTTCTATTCTTCTGTTCAGCATCGCGGTCGTGTACTCTACCGATTCCTTTATATACGATAAAGAACGGCTGTCGAGCTTTTTGAGCGCTTTATCAAAGTCCGGCGCTCTGTGGCCGAGATCGTGCGTGTCCGTGCCTAAAATGAATTTCAGGCCGGATATATCAAAGCCCTTGAACGGGTCCGGTGAAAACACGCCGCGAAACGCCTCCGTATTTATCTGGAATATCAGGTCGTTATAATCGAACAGGTTTTTGCAGACGTCCTTTTTATAAGCCGCCGTCACTCTGTTGACGTGCGCTACGATCACCTTCATTTTCCGCTCGAATATGAGCGTTTCGATAAGGTCGAACATCCAGGTGCCGAACTGCTCGCGCGGGAATTCTATTAAGATATAACCCGTGTCCTCAAGCTCGAGCGGTTTGTAATCGCATTCCTCTATGCCGCGCACCATGTATATCTCGGAGCCCAAAAACATCTCGGGCATGGTATCGGGATCATAGACCTTCATAAGCTTTTCGTACGCTTCCGCCCGACGGTCCAAAAAGGTCGCCGGCCGCTCTTTTCTGAAATCAAAGTGAGACGTGAGGAAAACCTTGTCAACTCCCTGCTTTTTCAAGCGCGTAAGCTGGCCGACGGACACGTTTACGTCAGTCGCCCCGTCGTCTATACCCGGCAGTATGTGACTGTGGAAATCAATATTTATTACATTGTTTTCCGCCATAAGATCATCTCCGTAAAGTTATTTGTCCTCTTGCAACAGCTCCGTGGCGTTAAGCTCACGAACGAACGCGGCGACGTCTTCCGCCGCCTTTTTTTCGTCTATATCGTATTCCGCGATAAGCGCCGCTATGAGGTCGGCCTCCTCCGCGCCGTTCTGGAGCGCCTGCCAGAGGATGCGTCCCGTTTCATTCAATACAA
>CADBSB010000173.1 GCA_902797235.1 uncultured Ruminococcus sp.
GGGGGTTTGGGGGGGGCGAGGCATAAGCCGAGCCGTGAGGGGTGGGCGACCCCCAAATTCGTCGCGCGGGGGTTCCCGTAGCGACACCTTATTCAATTCTTAATTCTTAATTTTTCTATCTCTTTTATCGCCCTCTCGGCGAGATATTCGTACCTTTTCCGCTTTCCGCCTCTGACCTTTTCTTTTATCGGCGCTATAATGCCGAAATTCGCGTTCATCGGCTGAAAATCCTTCGTTTCGGCGCCCGACACGTATTTCGCCATGGCGCCTAACTCCGTCGTATCGGGGAAGATAAACGGTTCTTTTCCTGTCGCGCGTCTTGCGGCGTTCACTCCGGCGACGAAGCCCGAGCCCGTGGATTCTATATACCCCTCAACTCCCGTCATCTGCCCGGCGAAATAGAGGCCCGGGTGCGATATGACGCCGTAATCGGCGCCCAAAAATCCGGGGGAATTCAGGTACGTATTCCTGTGCATCACGCCGTAACGCAGAAATTCCGCCCTCTGCAGTCCGGGTATAAGTCCGAACACGCGGCGCTGTTCCGGGAAAGTCAGATTCGTCTGAAAGCCGACGATATTGAACATCGTGCGCTCTTTATTCTCCGCTCGGAGCTGCACCGCGGCGTAAGGCTCCCCACCCGTCCTCGGGTCGGTAAGCCCCACGGGCTTCATCGGTCCGTAACGGAGCGTATCCTCGCCGCGCCTTGCCATTACCTCAACGGGCATACAGCCCTCAAACACCTTCGGGTCTTTTTCAAATCCGTGGAGCTCTGCGCGCTGCGCACCTATCAACGCGTTATAAAACGCAAGATACTGTTCCTTATCCATCGGGCAGTTTATATACGCCGCCTCGCCCTTGTCGTATCTCGACTGATAAAAGCAGACGTCCATGTCAATGCTGTCCGCGGATATTATCGGCGCCGCCGCGTCAAAAAAGTGCAGCTGTCTCTGCCCCGTAAGTTCCGCAATTTTAGCGGATAACGCGTCCGACGTGAGCGGGCCCGTGGCTATAACGGTGATCCCGTCCGGTATCTCCGTTACCTCGCCCTCTGTTATCTCTATATTTTCGTCGCCTCTTATCTTGTCGGTAATATACGACGAGAAAAGCTCTCTGTCAACGGCGAGCGCGCCGCCCGCCTCTACCCTGCTTTCGTCCGCCGCCTCCATTATCAGCGAGCCGAGCATACGCAGTTCCTGTTTCAAAAGCCCTATCGCGTTCGTCACCTGCGCGGCGCGCAGGGAATTTGAGCAGACGAGCTCCGCGAATTTAGGCGATTTATGCGCGGGCGTGTATTTCTGCGGCTTCATTTCATAAAGTCTTACCTTTACGCCGAGCTTTGACGCCTGATAAGCCGCCTCGCACCCGGCGAGACCCGCGCCGATAACGTTTATTTCGCTCATTTGCCGAATTTCGCCTTTATGCGTTCCGTCGCCTCGGCGGTATTTTCATGCGTATTGAAGGACGTTAAGCGGAAATAACCCCTGCCGCATTTGCCGAAGCCCTCGCCCGGCGTGCCTACGACCTGACATTCATTCAGAAGCAGGTCGAAGAACTCCCACGAGCCCATGTTATCCGGGCATTTCAGCCATATATACGGCGAGTTGACGCCGCCGGTGTAGTATATGCCGAGACCGTCAAGGCATTTGCCTATCATGTCGGCGTTTTTCTTATAGTAATCGAGATTTTCCTTTATCTGCGCCTGACCTTCGGTTGTAAGAGCCGCCGCCGCGCCGCGCTGTATGATGTACGGCGTGCCGTTATATCTCGTCGACTGACGGCGGAGCCACATATCGGCGAGCTTTTTGCCAAAAACGACAAGCTCGTCGGGCAGGACGGCGTAGCCGCATCTTTCGCCCGTGAAGCCCGCGTTTTTGGAGAAGCTGCAAAACTCTATCGCGCATTCCCTTGCGCCGTCTATCTCGTATATCGAGCGGGCGAGGGCGTTATCGGTCACGAAAGCCTCGTACGCCGCGTCGTAAAGTATGAGCGCGTTATGCGATTTTGCGTATTTTACCCATTCACCGAGCGCATCTTTTGTGTACGCCGCGCCCGTCGGGTTGTTCGGCGAGCAGATGTATATCAGATCTGCGGAAACGCAGTCGTCCGGCATCGGCAAAAATCCGTTTTCCTCACCCGCGTTCGCGTATATGACTTTTCTGCCGCACATTATATTCGTGTCGACGTAAACGGGATAAACGGGATCGGGCACTAAAACGGTGTTGTCGCGGTCAAAGAGGTCTAAAATATTCCCTATATCGCTTTTCGCGCCGTCGGAAACGTATATCTCATGTACGCCGACCTTTGTTCCGCGCTGTGCGTAATATGCCGATATAGCCTCGCGCAGCAAATCCAATCCCTCGTAAGGTCCGTAGCCCTTGAAGCCCGCGGCGGTGAGCTGCTCGTCGCACGCCGTCTTCATTGCCTCGACGCACGCGGCGGGAAGCGGGCGCGTAACGTCGCCGATACCGAGCTTTATTATTTTTTTGTCCGGGTTTTGTTTTGCGTATTCCGCGGTCTTTACCGCAACCGTATGGAACAGATAACTGTCCTTTAAATCGTCGTAGAATTTATTTAATTTCATTTTTTATTCCCCGTAATACGTGCCGTCCGAAACCGTGACCGCCTCGCCCGTCATGTATACCGTTTCATTTGTATAGAGTATCGAAAGCTCGCCGCCCAGAAGACTTACCGTCACCGGCTCGCCCGCTTTGAAAAGCCCGAGCTTCACGCAGGCGGAGACAGCCGCGCATGAGCCCGTGCCGCAAGCCCACGTCTCACCCGAGCCGCGCTCCCACGTCCTCATACGAATTTTGTTATCGCCGGTCTTTTTGATGAACTCCGTGTTCACTCCCTCGGGGAATATCGGATCGTGCTCGAATTTCGGGCCTATCTTATCAAGCTCCAGAGCGTCCGGATCGTCGCAGAAGACGACGCAATGCGGGTTCCCCATGGAAACGAGCGCGATTTTATATTCGCCGCCCGCGACCTTTACCGTTTTACCGACGCATTCGCCCGTTATCGTCGCGGGAAGCTCCGCGGGGTCGAACGACGCGGGTCCCATATCGACACGCGCGCCGACGGCTACGCCGTTTTCCGTTTTCATTTCAAGCCGCTTTATGCCGGACAGCGTTTCTATAAAAATAACGTCTTTTTTCGCGTAGCCGTGATCGTATACGAACTTGCCCACGCAGCGTATCGCGTTGCCGCACATCCTGCCTTCGCTTCCGTCGGCGTTGAACATACGCATGAAAGCGTCGGCTTTTTGTGACGGGCAGATCAGAACGAGCCCGTCGCCGCCAACGCCCTTGTGTCTGTCGGATATTTTGACAGACAGACCGTTCGGGTCGGCGGGTATATTACCGTCCATGCAGTCGACGTAAACGTAATCGTTTCCGCAGCCGTGCATTTTTGTAAATTTTATCATTTGCTCTCCTTACCGCATTCAAGCAAAAGCGAACGCATATCGTAGTAGCCCGCGGGCTTGTTGACTAAGTACGAGCAGGCGCGGAGCGCGCCCTGAGCGAAAAGCTCGCGCCCCTCGGCTATGTGCTTTATGCTCATCCTCTCGCCGCGGCCGAAGAAAATGACCTCGTGCTCGCCTATATCCGTGCCGCCTCTTACGCTGTGTATGCCTATTTCTCTGTCGGGGCGCTTTTCGGATCTGTCCGTTCTGTCGGTCACGTGATCCATTTCGCCCGTGCGCTCCTCTATCGCGGAGGCTATCATCAGGGCGGTGCCGGACGGCGCGTCGAGCTTGTTTCTGTGATGCGTTTCTATTATCTCTATGTCAAAGCCCTCGAGTATTCCCGCCGCTTCCGCCGCGAGACGGCAGAGGACGTTTACGGCGATAGACATATTGCCGGATTTGAACACCGGTATGACGGCCGACGCCTCTTTTATCATTTCAAGCTCCTCGGGCGTGTGTCCGGTCGTCGCTATCACCACGGGCAGACTGTTTTTCTTTGCGTATTCAAGCACGTTTTCCGTATACGTGTGCGACGAGAAATCGACTATGATATCGCTTTTTTCCAAAACGAACGAAATATCGTTATACACTCCGTCCGATATAACCGAATCGACGCGGGCGACTATCTTGTGCTCCGCTCCGCACGCCGCCGCTACGGCGTGACCCATTCTTCCGTTGGCTCCTACAAGTGTGATGCGTATCATATGATCCTGCCTCCGTATTCATTCAGTATTCTTCTCATTTTTTCGTTTTCCGCCTCGGTCATACCGCAGAGCGGCAGACGCAGCTCGTCCGTACAGTAGCCGAGCATAGACATTGCGACCTTGACCGGTATCGGGTTGACCGTCATGAACAAGGCGTTTATAAGGTCGAGATATTCAAGCTGCAGCGCCGCGCCTTTTTTGTAATCGCCGTCAAGGCACGCGTGCGCCATTTCAACGGTCTTCGCCGGCGCCACGTTTGAAAGCACGGATATGACGCCCTTTGCGCCGACGGACATGAGCGGCACTATCTGGTCGTCGTTGCCGGAATAGATATCCATTTTGTCGCCTACCGCGCGGCAGAGCTTTACGATGAACGAAATATCTCCGCACGCCTCTTTGGTTGCAGCTATGTTCGGATGCTCGGCAAGCTCCTTATACGCGTCTATGCCTATGGAGCAGCCCGTGCGCGACGGCACGTTATATAAAATGACGGGTTTATCAACGTTGTCCGCGATCTTTGAAAAGTATTTGACAAGCCCGAGCTGGGACGCCTTGTTGTAGTACGGCGTAACGTGCAAAAGCGCGTCGGCGCCGACCTCGCACGCGTGCTGAGAAAGGTCCACGGCGTAGGCGTAATCGTTCGAGCCCGTGCCGGCTATTACGGGCACGCGCTTCGCCACTTTGTCCACCGTGTATTTTATCGTTTCTCTGTGCTCTTCGTCCGTCAAGGTCGACGATTCGCCGGTAGTTCCGCAGACGACTATGGCGTCGATACCCGCGGCTATCTGGTTTTCTATTATATTGCCGAGCGCGTCAAAGTCGACCTTGTCGTCACGGAAGGGTGTGATGATCGCGGTCGCCGCGCCTTCAAAAATCGGTTTTTCTCTTTTCATTTTGCTCTCCATTTTAAAAAAATATTAAGTAAATCATATTATACAATATATTTTTAAAGAAAGCAAGCGTCAAAAGATTTAATTTATGAATATTTCGTGTCCCCGTCACAGATGTTTTATGTCGGCGAAGATTTGTGAATAAAAAACTTGACAAACGCAAAAAAATATGTTATAATGCGAAAAATGCAAAGATGGAAATAAAACCGTCAAACGACCGTATTCAGAGAGACGCGTCAAGGCTGTGAGCGCGTTATGCGGCAGACGGCCCGTCATTCCGGAGCAGCGGCGCAGAAAGGAAACGATTAAGCGCCGACGGTCACTCACGTTAAGAGGCAAGAGGCGTGCTTTTTGCGCGTAAAATCAGGTGGTACCACGGTCATTCCCGTCCTGAACAAGGACGGGATATTTTTATTGAAAGGATAAAGACAATGAAAGAACTTGAAAAGAATTTCAACCCGCAGTCGGTGGAAAAAAGTCTGTACCGTATGTGGCGGGAAAAGGGTTATTTCAAGCCCTCGAATGACAGAAAAAAGGAAACGTTCACAATAGTTATCCCGCCTCCCAACGTCACGGGTCAGCTTCACATGGGTCACGCGCTTGACGAGACCTTGCAGGACATACTTATCCGTTATAAGAGGATGAAGGGCTACGCGGCGCTGTGGGTACCGGGCACGGACCACGCGGGTATTGCCACGCAGATAAAGGTCGAGGAAAATCTCCGCGTAAACGAAGGGATAACGAGATACGATTTAGGCCGCGACAAGTTTTTGGAGCGCGTCTGGGCGTGGAAAAACAAATACGGCTCCCGTATAATAGAACAGCTTGAAACGCTCGGCTCCTCCTGCGACTGGGACAGACTGCGCTTCACAATGGACGACGGATTATCGTCCGCCGTGCGCGAGGTCTTCAACAACTTATATGAAAAAGGCCTTATTTACAGAGGCTTCCGCATAATCAACTGGTGCCCGAAGTGCAGGACGGCGCTCTCCGACGCGGAGGTCGAATACGCCGAGGAAAACGGCCATTTCTGGCATATCAGATACCCCGTAAAGGGCAGCGACGAATACGTTACGGTCGCCACGACACGCCCGGAAACGATGCTCGGCGACACGGCTGTCGCGGTAAATCCCGAGGATGACAGATACACGCATTTAGTGGGCAAAACGCTGATTTTGCCGCTCGTAGGACGTGAGATTCCCGTTGTTGCGGACGATTACGTCGACCGTGAATTCGGTACCGGCTGCGTGAAGATCACGCCCGCGCACGACCCGAACGACTTTCTCGTCGGTCAGCGCCACGGCCTCGCCGTCATCCGCGTGATGAACGACGACGCGACGATAAATTCCGAGGGCGGAAAATACGAGGGCATGGACAGATACGAGGCAAGAAAAGCAGTATTGAAAGACCTCGAAGACGGCGGCTATCTCGTAAAGACCGAGGATCACGTTCACAACGTCGGAAAATGCTACCGCTGCGGCACGACCGTGGAGCCGCTCACGTCCGATCAGTGGTTCGTGAAAATGGGTCCGATGATAAAGCCCGCGATAGACGCCGTAAAAGAGGGCAAGATCAAATTCGTGCCCGAAAGATTTACGAAGATTTATATCAACTGGATGGAAAACCTGCACGACTGGTGCATAAGCCGTCAGCTCTGGTGGGGTCACCGTATCCCCGCGTTCTACTGCGACAAATGCGGCGAAATGACAGTAAGCAGGACCGATATAACGACCTGCCCGAAATGCGGCGCGAACGTTCGACAGGACGAGGACGTGCTCGACACGTGGTTCTCCTCCGCGCTCTGGCCGTTCTCAACGCTCGGCTGGCCGGAAAATACCGACGATTTAAAACGCTTCTTCCCGACGGACGTGCTCGTCACCGGTTACGACATAATCTCGTTCTGGGTGTCGCGTATGATTTTCTCCTCGCTTGAACAGACGGGAAAGGAGCCGTTCTCGACGGTGTTCATACACGGTCTCGTGCGCGACGCGCAGGGGCGCAAAATGTCAAAATCGCTCGGCAACGGCATAGACCCGATAGAGATAATTGACAAGTACGGCGCGGACGCGCTCCGATTCGCGCTGGCTACGGGCAACTCGCCCGGAAACGATATGCGCTTCTCCGATGAAAAGATAGAGGCGGCAAGGAATTTCACGAACAAGATCTGGAACGCCGCGCGCTTCGTTCTGATGAATCTCACGACGGAGAATACGACGCTGCCGGAGACGGAAAAGCTTCGCGTTGAGGATAAATGGATACTGTCCGTTTACAACCGCGTTGTATCCGAGGTGAACACGAATATAGACAAGTTCGAGATAGGCGTGGCGCTTTCAAAACTGTACGATTTCGTCTGGGATATATTCTGCGACTGGTATATAGAGCTGATAAAGCCGAGGCTTTTGTCCGAGGATAAAGAGGACAGCGAAAACGCGCAGCGCGTGATACTTTACGTACTGACGGGGGCGTTACAGCTGCTTCATCCGTATATGCCGTTCGTAACGGAGGAGCTGTATCAGGCGCTGCCGCACGACGCGGAAAGCATAATGATCTCCGCGTATCCCGAATACGACGCAAGCCTCTGCTTCCCCGAGGACGAGGCGCATATGGCTGCCGTCACGGAGGCAATACGCGCGATAAGGAACAGACGCGCGGAGATGAACGTCGCGCCGTCAAAGAAATCGCACGTGTATATCGTCACGGAAAACAGAGACGCGTTCAACGAGGGCGCAAAGGTGTTCTTCAAGAAGCTCGCGTCGGCGTCAGACGTCACGGTCTGCTCCGAATATAACGACGAGGGCGCGGTAAGCATAATCACTCCCGCCGCGAGGATATATATCCCGCTCGGCGAGCTCGTCGACCTTGAGGCGGAGAAAAAACGCCTTGAAAAGGAAGCGGAAAAGGTAAAGGGAGAGATAGAGCGTATAGAAAAGAAGCTGTCAAACGAGGGCTTCGTCAAAAAGGCTCCGGCCGCCGTCATCGAGGGCGAGCGCAAAAAACTCGCGTCCTATAAGGAAAAGCTCGCGGGAATAGAAGACACGGTAAAGAATTTCAAATAAGCGGTAAAACCAAAGAAAGCAGGTTGATGAAAGTCAGCCTGCTTTTTTCGTATACAAAAAGGACGGGCGACGCCCGTCCTTTTTGTTGTTTTCAGCCGTTGAGCTTATCGACCCTGACGGTCGTTTTTTCCCAAACCGTTTTCGTTCCGGTTAACACTTCCTTTTTTTTAGAATATTATTTTTAGTTTCTTGGTCAATACATTATATACGCCTTCATCCGTATAATCATACACCGTGTAATCGGCTATCA
>CADBSB010000174.1 GCA_902797235.1 uncultured Ruminococcus sp.
CGACGATTACAAGTCGTTTTACAAAAAGGTCTTCCATGACTATAAGGACCCGCTTTTCTGGGTACATATAAACGCGGAATATCCGCTTAATTTCAAAGGCATCATCTATTTCCCGAAGCTAAATTCCGATTTTGAGCCGGTCGAAGGCCAGGTCAAGCTGTATTACAACCAGGTATTCGTCGCCGACAATATAAAAGAAGTTATACCCGAATTTCTTTTGATGCTCCGCGGCGTTCTCGACTGCCCCGAGTTGCCGCTCAACGTTTCGAGAAGCTATTTACAGAACAACGGCTACGTCACCAAAATAGCCGCGCATATAGTAAAGAAGGTCGCCGACAAGCTGAACGGCATGATGAACACCGACCGCGAAAATTACGAAAAGATATACGACGATATAAAGATCTTCGTGGAATACGGCTGCATACGCGACAAAAAGTTCTTTGACCGCGTAAAAGGCAGCATTCTCTTCCCGTCCGCGATAAACGGCAAAATGATGACCGTGGACGAATATCTTGAAGGCGCGAAGGACAAGCATGACAATAAGATCTATTACGCAAACGACAAGACGTCGCAGGCGCAATATATAGGTCTGTACGAGGCGCAGGGCGTTGAGGTACTGCTCCTCGACCGCACGCTCGACACGCAGTTCATCTCGACCGTTGAGATGGACAGAGAGGGCGTAAAATTCTTCCGCGTTGACGCGGGGGTCGACGACGTACTCAAATCCGGCGACGCAGAGGAGAATAAAAAGCTGACGGATATATTCAAAAAGGTGTCCGACAACAAGGACCTTGAAGTATCCTACACGGCGCTGAAGGACGAAAAGACGCCGGCTATAATGAACGAGGACGAGCAGGACAGGCGCTTTACCGACATGATGAAATTCTACCGCATGGACGGCGGCGCGGATATTCCCTCAAAGGCTAAGCTCGTAGTCAACACGTCCTCGGCTCTGTACAAAAAAGCCGAAGCATATTTGAAGGACAAGAACAAGGATCAGGCGGAAAAGCTTTGCAGGCATATTTATTCTCTTGCCGTGCTCGCGCACAGACAACTGACGGCGGACGAGCTTAAAAACTACCTGAACAACGCCTACGATCTGCTTCTCGACATATGAAGCTGACAGATAAAGCAATAATAGAAAACGTGAGACGACGGTATGATCATAATACCGCGTCCCACAGTTTTCTTTCACTCTTTATATACGAAAACCAGTTCGGATATGACGTCAGCGCATCGGACGACGGCTTTTTTGCAAAGGACAAAAGCGGCGAATTTCTCTTCCCCGTCGGAAGTGACGAATACAAACGCGATTTCATATTAAGTCACAGAGGAAAGACCGTTTATTATATGCGCGATGAAGACGTTTTGTTTACAAAATCGGTTATACCCGATTTTGAAGCGGAGGAAGACAACGACCGCTCCGAATACGTTTACTCCCGCGCCGAGCAGGTCAGCCTTGAAGGGCATAAATTTCAAAAAGTACGCGCCAAATTATCCCGCTTTTACCGTGAAAACGACGTTAAAAACGAGATAATAACGGAACAGAATATTGCCGACGCGTATAATATTTTGTCCGAATGGTCGCCGAAGGCGGGCGAGGGCGACGCGGATGGGGCGCAAAAGGCGCTTGACAACTTTTTTGCGCTCGGTTTATCGGGCAATATCACCTATATTGACGGCGACCCCGTCGGCTACTGTCTCGGCGGCGATACGGGCGGCGGCGTTTATATGCTGTGCAGCGCAAAGCAGATAAGCGACGTGCAGGGGCTTAACATCTGCACGAAATACGAGCTTTTTAAGACTTTGCCCGAACAGATAGAGTATATAAACACGGAATCCGACCACGGATCGGCAGGGATACGTATGCACAAAAACGATATGCGTCCCGTATTTTTAAATAAAATGTATAAAGGTGTGCTATGAAAAAAAGCAAGCTGATAGTGCTGTCCGCGGACGCGCTCGTTGCTGAGGATATGGAGCTTTTCAAAACTCTGCCGAATTTTAAAAAATATCTGTCGGGCGGCGCGTGCGTGAAGACGGTAAAAACGTGCTATCCGACGATAACGTACCCCGCGCACACGACGATAGCGACGGGCGTTTACCCCGATAAGCACGGCATAACGGGAAACGACGTGTATTATCCCGACCCCGTCAAGCGCCCGTGGGTCTGGTTTCACGAGTACGTAAAAGCTAAGGATATTTTTACATACGCAAAAGAAGCGGGAAAGACTACCGCCGGCGTTTTCTGGCCGGTTACGGGCAACCACCCGGATATAGATTATCTGATAGACGAATACTGGTCGCAGGGAGAGGGCGACACGCGGCGCGCGGCGTTCGAGCGCTCCGGCACCTCGCCCGAGATAATGAAGATAGTGGACCGGTACGTCGACACGGGCTGGGTCGAGCGCAGCCACCCGGGCGCGGATATTTTCGTCATAAACTGCGCCGCGGACATAATCCGCGAATATTCGCCCGACCTTATAATGATACACCCGGCGAATATAGATTCGTACAGGCACCATAACGGCCTTTTCAATCAGTTCGTTGAGGCGGGCGTAAGAGAAACGGACGAATGGCTCGGTATGCTGTGCAAAGCCGCCGAGGACGCGGGAGAATTACAAAATACGAACGTGGTTTTGATTTCAGACCACGGTCAGCTTGAAATAAAGCGCAGCATAAAATATAACGTACTGCTGTCGGACGCCGGATTTCTGACGGTCGAGGACGGAAAAATAACCGATATGAAAGCCTACGTGCGCTCGGGCGGCATGATCGCTTACTGCTACGTTTACGACAAGGGAGCAAAGGACGATATTTATAAATACCTCTGCCATCTGCGCGACGAGGGGATATACGGCGTGTCCGAAGTGCTGACGGAGGCGGAGGCGAGGGAAAAGCACCGCCTGGGCGGACATTTCGATTTCGTACTCGAAACGGACGGCTACACCTCGTTTTCGGAGGGGATAACAAGACCTCTGACGGACACGTTTACAAAAGAGGATTACCGTTTGGGAAGGGCAACGCACGGCTATATGCCCGACAAGGGCCCTCAGCCCGTGTTTTACGCGAAGGGTCCCGATTTCAAGCCCGGCGCCGTGCTTGAAAGGTGCGGCACGGTCGACGAGGCGCCTACGTTTGCGCGCGTTTTGGGCACGGAAATGAAAAACGTCGACGGCAGAGTTTTAACGGAGCTTTTAAATGAGTGATATAAAAACGCGTTTATGCGCCAAAACCGATTTCGCCCCCGTTTTCCCGCCAAGGCAAAGAGACAGCCACAAGGGAACGTACGGGACCGCCGTACTGCTCGGCGGCTGCCGTGAATATTCGGGCGCGGTAAAGCTCGCCAATACGTCGTTATCCGCTTTAAAATGCGGGTGCGGCATATCGCGGCTCGCGGTACCGGAAGAAATAGCCGATTACGTTGCGCCGTATCTGCTTGAAAGTACGCTTTGTTTACTTAAATCATACGATAAAAGCGAGCTTGACCGCGCGTTTTCTAGCGCCGCCGCCGTCGGGATCGGCATGGGCTTCGGACGGGAAGAATACAAGGCGGAGGCGATAGAATACGCGCTGACGCTCGATTGTCCCGTGCTTATAGACGCGGACGGGCTTTATCATCTGTCACGGCTCGATTACAAAGCAAACGGCAACGTCGTGCTGACGCCGCACGCCGCGGAATTCGCGCGGTTATGCGGTATATCCGTTGACGAAGTGCTGAAAAACAGGGTCGGGCTTGCGGTAAATTACGCAAAAGCTCATAACGTCGTCATGCTTTTAAAGGGCGCGGATACCGTTGTGACGGACGGTGAGCGCGTTTATATTGTCGATCGCGGCTGTCCCGGCATGGCTACCGCGGGCTCGGGCGACGTGCTCTCGGGCATAATAACCGGCATAAATTCGCAGAATCCCGCCGACCTGTGCCTCAACGCCGCGTGCGGCGCGTGGATCGCGGGCGTCGCGGGCGAGTACGCGCAAAAAGAAAAAGGCGCCGTCAGCATGACGGCGTCCGATACGGTCGCAAATATATATAAGGCGGTCAAAGAAATCACGTCTTAATATCGTTTTTCCCGCAATTATTTGTAGGGGAGGGGTTCAGCGCGGTTTGATAAGGAAGTATGTTATACCGCGCCGAAGCTAAATTCGCCTAACGGCGAGCTAAATTATGCTCCGCATAGCTAAATTTGCTATCGCAAGCTAAATTCGGCTTTGCCGAGCTGAAAGAGGCGAATTTAATTTAGCTGAAAATCCTTGATTTTCAATTTAGCTGTTTTGAC
>CADBSB010000175.1 GCA_902797235.1 uncultured Ruminococcus sp.
AAAAGTACGCGAAATCAGAAATAATCGTCGTTTCCAACAACTCCGCGTGCAGAGGACTGCCGGACGTTCCGATGCTCATACCCGAGATAAACCCGGATCACACCGCGGTCATAGAAACGCAGAAAAAGCGCCTCGGCACCAAGCGCGGCTTCATCGCCGTAAAGCCGAACTGCTCCATACAGAGCTACGTTCCGCTCATCCCTCCCCTGCTCGAATACGAGCCGTATGAAATGGTGGTGACGACGTATCAGGCTATCTCCGGCGCGGGCAAAACGTTTGCGCAGTGGCCCGAAATGGTTGACAACGTGATACCGTACATAGGCGGCGAGGAGGAAAAGAGCGAGAAGGAGCCGTTAAAGATCTGGGGCAAGGTCGAGGACGGCGTGATAAAGAACGCTTCTCTTCCCGTTATCACTACGCAGTGCATAAGAGTTCCCGTGACGAACGGTCATCTTGCCGCGGTATTCGTGAAATTCAAGAAAAAACCGACGAAAGAGCAAATATTAAAAGCTTGGGACGGATACGAGGGCGAGCCGCAGAGACTTAAACTCCCGTCCGCTCCCGAAAAATTCATCACTTACTTTGAGGAAGACAACCGTCCGCAGACAAAGCTCGACCGCGATATTTACGGCGGCATGGGCATAACCGCGGGCAGATTGAGAGAAGACACGGTCTATGATTACAAGTTCATAGGCGTATCCCACAACACGTTAAGAGGCGCGGCGGGCGGAGCCGTGTTATCCGCGGAATATTTAGCGGTCAAAGAACTGCTTGATTGATATGGAATATATAACAGCTGATACTGTTAATCGTTTTTGTAATACTAATGAAGCCTTATTAAAAAACGCTCCAAAAGCTCTTGTGCTTGAATTTCCAGGGCTCGGTGGTAATTCATGTTTGGGCGGCGTTATGAACTATTCTGTTTATAACAACGTATATACTAGAAGATTTGCCGAAAAAGATATACTTGTTGCATACCTTTTTACCGGACCATGGAGCTGGGGAAACAAATCGGCGATTAAAATTGCCGATGGAGTGGTAGATGCATTACTTGAAAAACACAGCATGTCCAACGTACCGATAGTCGTATCTGGCGGTAGTATGGGCGGACAGAGTGCACTGATTTATTGTGCTGACAGCAGACATAAAATAACGGCGTGTGCCGTGGCGTGTCCGTGTTTTGACGTACATGGTTCATATACTAAAACACCGGATTTAACACGGTCAGTTATATCCGCCGTCGCCGGATACAACACATCTATTGAAGAAGCATTAAAGAGAATTTCTCCGTTATACAGAATAAATGATATGCAGGATATTCCTTATTATATTTTATGTGACAGCGAGGATGAGTTGTTTGATGCTAAAGGTATGAAAAAATATGCTCAAAAACTTAATTATAGAATATTAAGTGGTGTTAGATTTGTGTTATTGCCGGGATTAAGTCACGGTATATTTACACCTGAAGAAAGAGAAAACTTTCACGAGTTTATTGAAAGCGAGTGTATACCAACGAGTTTATATAACGATTCTATATTTAAACCATTAAAAAAAGAAAGGATAATACAATGAAAAAAACAATTATTTTTATCGTATTTTTAGCGGCTGTTCTTGTTCTTTCGTCGTGCATAACCGTCAATATCAACGGCGGAGATCAAACGAGCGGAGCGATAACGACGGCCGGGCAGACGACCGGGGCGCAGACTGCTGAGGACGTGACGTCTTCGGAGCAGACGACGGGCGAGGAAGTCACGACCGAGGAGCTTATCGACACGATCCCGGAATTCTTTGCAGGTTACTCCGGCTACTGGACGAACAAAGACGGCAAATTCATTTTCATAGGTGAAGACGAAGGCAAATACCGCGTATCGTTCGGCGTATGGAACGCCGGCGGTCCCTTCCCGGCAGGAAACGCGCAGTCGATTGAGGCGAAAGACAAGACCTCGTTCAAGCTCCGCGTTCTGATAGACGCACTTCCCGACGATCCCGAATGGTACGGCGAGGGCTACGACGCGTATTATTACGATCTGTCGCTTGCCGACGTATCTGCCGACGGCGAGAGAAAAATAACGACGAAATACATAGGCGAGACGGAGGCCTCAACGTTTTATTATCACACCGAACCGGAAAATCCTTTCCTCGGTCAGTGATGAAAAAAACAGTATAAAAAAGTCGTAAAAAATCGTAAAACCCCTTTACAAAAACATATTTTTGTGGTATAATCTTACACAGTAAATCTTTAAGCAATTCGGACGCGATCCGATTCGGTACGGAGATACCGGCAAGATTATACGCAATAGTTGTAATTGTGCATTCCTGCCGTGTATCGGCAGGAATTTTTTATGGAACTTGTTTTTAAAGCGGAGCTTATGGACGAGGCGGCGGTCAGGCGCGCGATAGTCCGTATATCGCACGAAATAATCGAAAAAAACAAGGGCACCGAGGATACGGTGCTTGTCGGTATAAGGCGCCGCGGTATGCCTATTTCCTCAATGATCGCCGAGAATATCGAAAAGATCGAGGGTGTGCGGCTGCCGTGCGGCGAGCTTGACATAAAGTTCTACCGCGATGATATTTCGCCGGAATACAGGGATCCGACGGTCATGCCGTCAAAGCTGCCGTTCGACGTCTTTGACAAGCGCGTGATACTCGTGGACGACGTTATGTTCACCGGCAGGACGGCGAGGGCGGCGATCGAGGCGATATTCGCGATGGGACGCCCGCGCTGCATACAGCTTGCGGTGCTTATAGACCGCGGCCACAGGGAGCTGCCGATACGCGCCGATTACGTGGGCAAAAACGTGCCTACGTCAAAATCGGAGGTCATATCCGTCCACGTTCCCGAATACGACGGGGAGCTTTGCGTAAAGCTCTTATCCAAAAAGTAAATCAAGCCGGCAGGCTTTAAATAAACGGAGGTTTTTATGAAACTCATTTACGGTGTAAAAGACAGACCGAAGATAGGTCAGGCGATCATCTTCGCGCTCCAGCAGTTGCTTGCGATAATGGCGGCGACGCTCGTCGTGCCTGTCATAATCGGTCACGGTATGCAGCCCATAGCCGCGCTGTTCGGCGCCGGCGTCGGTACTCTCGTGTATCTGCTGTTCACAAAATTCAGAAGCCCTGTGTTCTTAGGTTCTTCATTCGCGTTCTTAGGCTCCATGGCGGCGGCTTTCGCGGGCGGCGTTTCCGCGGCTCTCGGCTACCTCGGACTTATCATCGGCGCGATCCTCGCGGGCCTCGTATACGTAGTTATCGCGATAATCGTTAAATTCGCGGGCGTAAAATGGATAAACAAGCTGATGCCCGCGGTCGTTATCGGACCGACGGTCGCGATAATCGGTCTTTCACTCGCCGGAAACGCAATAGGCGATCTGCAGACCGTAAATTACGTTCAGAACTATGATTCAAACAATTATCAGGTAGTCGCGCTTTCAAACGAATACGCATACGACGAGAACGGCGATATCCTGCTCGACGGCAAGACCGTCACGTCATACGTAGTCGTTGAAAACGGCGTCGACACGACGTCGAAGATCCCGGCTGACAAGATCCACAGCGAGATCACGGCAGCGCCGGTAGAAGGCGGCGATTTCAAGCTTACCTCCGTTCCCGGTTCTTCAAAGGTCGCAATAGTATGCGGTCTCGTAACGCTTGCGGTAACGATGCTCTGCTCCGTTTACGCAAAGAAGAAGAACATTTTCAGACTTATCCCGTTTATCATCGGCATCTGCGCCGGTTACATATGCGCTTTGATATTCTTCCTGATTGGCAAGGCTACCGGCAACACCGCGCTCATGATAATAGACCTCACCCCGTTCCAGGCGCTTCTTACGGACGGAAAGGTCACGTTCAGTACGTTCATATCCCTGCCGAAATTCACGTTCCTTACGGCGTTCGGCGGCTTCTCGCAGCTTAACGGCGCTTACATCGGCACGCTCGTTGCGGCGTACGTTCCCGTTGCGTTCGTCGTATTCGCGGAGCACATAGCCGACCACAAGAACATCTCCTCCATAATCGAAAAAGACCTGCTTGAGGATCCGGGACTTCACAGAACGCTCCTCGGCGACGGCGTCGGTTCAATGGCGGGCGCGTTCTTCGGCGGCTGCCCGAACACCACGTACGGCGAATCGATCGGCTGCGTTGCCATAACCGGAAACGCCTCGATCATCACTATAGTATTCGCCGCGATAGGCGCGATACTCATTTCCTTCCTGTCTCCGTTCGTCGCATTCGTCAACTCGATACCGAGCTGCGTAATGGGCGGCGTCTGCATGGCTCTGTACGGATTTATCGCAGTATCAGGTCTTAAAATGGTACAGAAGGTCGACCTTGAGGACAACAGAAACCTCTTCGTCGTATCCGTCATACTCATCGCCGGCATAGGCGGTCTTGCGATCAGCTTCGGCCGTGTAACGATCACGGAAGTTGCCTGCGCTCTGATCCTCGGCATCCTCACCA
>CADBSB010000176.1 GCA_902797235.1 uncultured Ruminococcus sp.
CGTAGACGGATACGACCTTCGACGGTACCATATCGAGTATCTGGTCTATCAGATGAACGCCCCAGTCGTAGAGCATTCCGCCGCCCGCGACCTTGAATTCACGCCAGCCGTGGACCATTCCGCCCTGACCGTGAACGCGCGATTCGATAGTGAACGGCTTGCCTATCAGACCCGTTTCGTACGCTTCCTTTACAATGCGGTAATCCTTGTCCCAGCGCCTGTTCTGGTGCACGGAGAAGAGCTTGCCGCATTTTTTTGCGGTCGCCTCCATTTTGTCTAATTCCTCGCAGTTGAGCGCCACGGGCTTTTCACATACCACGTTGTAGCCCGCTTCGAGCGCGCGGCAGACGTACTCACAGTGGAAGTTGTTCGGCGTCGCGACGAGCACGATATCGAACAGGTGCGAGGCTAAAAAATCCTCCGCCGTCTCAAACGTGATAAGCCCGTTGTTCTTCGCCGCATCAAGCCTTTCCTTGCTTATATCATAAGCCGCGACGACTTCAAGATCGGTGAAATTCGCCTTGATCGAGTTGTGGTGCCAGCTCGCCATTCCGCCGTAGCCTATGATACCTAATTTATGTGACATTTCATAATACCTTGCCTTTCGGATTGTTTTCTCAATTATAATAAAATAAATCGGTAAAGTCAAGTATAAAATAAAAATTTAGTTTGCGAAAAATATATTTTTTGACCTTTATTTTTTTAATACCGTCCGCGATGTTGACAAACGCGGAAAAATGTGATATATTTATATCGGCTAAAACCGATTATGATCGTGAAAGGTGAATCAAATGAGAAAAATATCAGTATTTTTAGTACTTGTAATCGTATTCTCCGCCTGCGCGGCGCTTTTCGTTTCGGCGGCCGGATACGACGTGCCGAAGCTCGTGCACGAGCCGGCGACGGTAACGGTAAAGCCCGGCTCCAAGGCGGTGCTCAAAACCGTGGCGTCCGGGAAAGACCTGCATTTCAGCTGGACCGTCGAGGTCTATCCGCACGGTACGTTCGATCTGTCTAAGGACGCCGGGATAAAAGGGCTTGAAAAGCTTGACGGCTCGGGCAAAATGAAGGTAAGCGTGAAGACTTATTCAAGCGGTACGGACGAATATACCTCGGAGCTTACGATAGACGGAGTTATAGAGACGAATTACGGCATGGTCTGCACCTGCACCGTCGCAAACGATTCGGGCGCAAAGGATACGGACCCGGCATCTGTATACACGTCGACGCTCGCACCGGCTCAGGCGACGGTCGATCTTATCGCGGAGCTTGACGTCAGGATAGGCAAGCTCATAAAGCTCGCCTGCAACGTTTACCCCGCTGACGAGGATTACGACGGCATCGAATACAGATGGTACACCACGCCCGACGGAGACAAGGGCAAGGCGGAGCTTTTAGAGGGTGAAAACGATCCCGTTCTTATAGTCGACACGGCTTGCGGCGGAATATATTTCTATTACTGCTCGATCTACATATTAAAGGGCATCACGGATTTCTGCTATGAATCCGCGGTCACGATGATCAGGATACACGAGCCTCTGATAGACGTAACGTATGATAAGACCGATATATCGCTTGACGCGAAAGAGACCGCGACGCTTAAAGCAAACGTTGCTGTCGACCCCGAAAGCGACGCGGAGGGCGGTGAGCTTTCTTATCAGTGGTACAAGGGTAAAAACAATCTCCCCGGTACGTTCGAGCAGATAAGCGGCGCGACGTCAGATACGCTTGAAGTCAAGGGCGAAGATACGGCGGGCAAGCTCAACTATTACTGCGACGTAACGCTTACCTCCGCAGAGGGCGTCAAATTTTCAAGCCTTACGAGCGATACGGTCTTCGTCACGGTCATAAGCACGGGCGAGGAGGTAATGAAGATAACGGAACAGCCGAAGAGTGTAAAGCTGACGGAAAACCTTGAAGCGTCGTTTACCGTAAAGGCGACAAAAGCTGTTTCATACGAGTGGTTTGCGTTAGAGCCCGGCAGCGGGATCCCGGTAAAGCTGCAAAACGGTGAGGGCGGCGTTATATCCGGCGTGGACGGTGAAACGCTGAAAATAAAAGCGGAGCTTTCAAATAACGGCAGCAGCTACTTCTGCAAGGTATCGGATAAGAACGGAAAAACGCTCTCGTCCGACGCGGCGCTGCTTGAAGTAACGACGGAGGAAACGAAGCCCGAGGAAACAAAACCGGAGGAAACCAAGCCCGAGGCGACAAAACCGGAAGAAACGAAGCCCGAGGAAACAAAACCCGGCGCAAACGTAAACAACGGTGAAAAAACGCTGCTTACGGTCATAATAATCGTCATCTGCGTCCTCGTGGTAATACTTATCGGCATAGGCATATTCGTGCTTATCAAATTCGGTAAAAAGAAACAGTAAACCATAAAAAATTATCCGCCGTACGTTTGGTGCGGCGGATTTCGTAATTATGCCTCCCTCTTTGAGAAAGGTGTCTCGGCGTTTCCGCCGAGGCGGAAGGAGTTTATTCTTATATCATATCAAACTCCGGCGTATATTTACTGTCGTGTGAAGACGATTCCTGAAAATAGCCTTTGAAGCCGAGAGATACGGCGAATTCGGATACTTTTTTATATTCGTATTTTGTCAGATACCTGTTTATCTCCGGGTACTCGCACGCGCGGTGCGTCGGATAATACTGCGACATGAGGGAGAGCAGGAATTTGCTTTTGTCGTAATTTTCCGACAGAAATTCAAGCACCTTCACGCTTTCATCCTTGTTTGACGGCAGGACGAGGTGGCGGACGATAACGCCGCGCTTCATCATGCCGTTTTCATCATACTCACATCCGCCGCGCTGACGGAGCATCTCGTGAAGCGCCGCCGCGGCGATCTCGGGATAATCGGCCGCGCCGGAATACTTTTCCGCGATTTCCGGCGTAACGTATTTATGATCCGGCAGATAAACGCTGACGTACCCGTCAAGCGCTCTGAGCGTCTCTGCACGCTCGTAGCCCGACGTATTGTAAACGACGGGTATTTCCGGTTTTGCGATATCGAGCGCCTTTATTATTTCCGGCACGTACGGCGTGGGCGATACGAGGTTTATATTATGACACCCCTCCGCTTCAAGCCGCTTGAAAATATCTGACAATTCTTGTATTGTCACGGCTCTGCCCTTACATTCGTCGGATATTTCGTGGTTCTGGCAGAACACGCAGGACAAAGGACAGCACGAAAAGAACACGGCTCCGGAGCCGTTTTTGCCGGATATGCATGGCTCCTCGTGGTAATGCGGCGCGGCTCTTGCGACGCGCAGTACGTCTGCGCCGCAGAAACCGCGTTTATTTTCGCGGTCGGCGCCGCATTTTTTGGGACACAGTCTGCAATTTAACATAAAATACCTTTACAAGACGGTTTTTTTATTGTATAATACCTTAAAAGGAGGAATTTTTCTCATGTGGTTTGATAATATAGATAAAATGTGTGAAGAAGCGGTCGAAACGCTCGCCGTGCCGTCCGCCGTCTGCGCGATAGGCGACAGAGAAGGGGTATATTACAAAAAGGCTTTCGGCTATTCCCGCGTCATCATGAACGAGGATAAGCCGGACGGCGTTTTCAAGGGCCCGATACCGGACGGCGCGATAAAGGCGACGACCGATACGGTCTACGACATGGCGTCGCTATCAAAACTGATAGGCACGACGATGGTCGTTTTGCGCCTGATCGAGGAGGGTGAAATGACGCTTGCCGATTCCGTTTCGCGCTATTTTCCCGACGCGCCGGAGGACAAGCGCAACATAACCGTAAAACAGCTGATGACGCATTGCAGCGGCATAACGCCGCATTTCAACATCCAGTCGGAGTGCAAGAAAAACAACTGCGACATACCTCACGCCGTACTCAATTATCCGCTCAAATACGAGGCGGAAACAAGAGTTGAATACACGTGCATGGGCTATATTTTGCTTGCCAAAATGGCTGAGGTCTGCACGGGCGAGCCGCTTGATAAATTAGCCGACAGGCTCGTTTTCGAGCCGCTAAAAATGGCTCACACGGGCTACTGCCCGATGAAAAATCCGAAATTCGAGGGCGCGGATATTGCGACCGAGGAATGGTCGCCGAAGCTCGAGCATTACATACACGGCGTCGTCCATGACGAAAACGCGCGGTATATCGGCGGCGTGTCGGGCAACGCGGGCGTTTTCTCCCGTATCGACGATCTCTGCAATTTCGGCGTGATGCTCGCGAATAAAGGAACGTTTGAGGGTAAACAGTTCCTGTCCCGCAGCACGTTTGAGCGCGCGATAACGAATTATACGCCTTACGGTCCGGAAATGCGCGGCCTCGGCTTCCAGCTCACCACCGGCGGGCTGAACGCCGCGGGCGACCTCTACACGCCTTTGTCGTACGGTCACAACGGCTTTACCGGCACGTCGCTCTACGTCGACCGCGAGACCGGTCTGTTCGTCGTGCTCTTAACAAACAGAGTTCATTACACGCGCCAGTCGGACGGCTTGTACCGTTTCAGACGCAGACTGCACAACGCCGCGGTGGCGGATCATTCACGTATGATTTTACAACGATAAGTTAATTTTGTTGTTTTGTTTGTATTGCTTTTTTGTAAAAAGGATATGATATGGTAAAAAAATTTATTTGCGTCATCTTATCCGTTATTCTGCTCTCGTCCGTCTTCGTGTCGGCGGAGCAGATATCGGCGGGCGAGACGTTTTATACCGTCACCTTTGACGACGACGAGCTGCCGCGCGGAACGGACGTGACGTTCGGCGACGGAGGCCTTATATACGCGGAGAACGGCAAGCTTGTTTTTGAGGCGGCTTTGACTTATCCGCCTTTGTCGACCGTTCTTTTCCCGTACAGGGTCGAGGTGTCGGAATACGTTTACGAGTGCGATCTTACGTACCGCGGCAATGAGACGGACAACTGCCGCTTCTCGCTCTGCTTCGGCGCATTGAACGACGAGATACTGTATCAGTTCACCGTTAAATGCGACGCGGACGCGGAGGACAGCGTTTCCTTACAGTACAGAGGCGGAAGCTCTGCGTGGAAAACGATAAGCTCGGGCTCTCTTTCCGGATTTATCGGGGAGGGCGGTATAGACGCTGATAAATTTGAAGACGGAGCGGTGAAAAAGGGCGCGTCGTTCCACGTCGCGGTCGCAGTTAAAAGCGGCACGGCTTTCGGATATATCGACGGTGTCGCCGTAACGGAAGGCAAGATAAATTCAGACGGTTACGGCTGCGTCGGCTTCAACGGCCGCGGTCTCGCCTTTACCGCGGACAACGTTTCGGTAAACTCAAAAATGCCCGCCGGCGTCAGCGCCGCGGACACGTTTTCAGCCGATATTTATACCCCCAAAACGGGCGTTACGGGCGCTCCGCTCGTAATTCAGAGAGAC
>CADBSB010000177.1 GCA_902797235.1 uncultured Ruminococcus sp.
CTGCCCGGTTCGCGATCACAGATCGCTTCACCGCTTTGGCTAAAAACTTCACACCGTGAAGTTTTCTTAACGCGTCGCGCCCCAACGGGGGAAGGTTTTACACGTCTATATTCTCAACAAACTTCGCGTTCTGCTCTATGAACTCGCGGCGCGGGTCGACCTTGTCGCCCATGAGCGCGGAGAAGATCTCGTCGCACTGCATGGCGTCCTCTATCGTCATCCTTATTATCGTTCTGTTCTCCGGGTCCATCGTCGTCTCCCAGAGCTGATCCTTTGACATTTCGCCTAAACCCTTATATCTGTCAACGCGGCCGGCTCCGCCTATTTCCTCTATTATCCTGTCTCTGTCCGCGTCGTTATACGCGTAATACGTGTTTTTGCCCTTTACTATCTTATAAAGCGGCGGCATTGCGGAATATACGTGGCCGCCCTCTATCAGACCGCGCATGAAGCGGTAGAAGAACGTCAAAAGCAGTATCCTTATATGCGAGCCGTCAACGTCGGCATCCGCCATTATTATTATCTTGCCGTACCTTAATTTATTTATATCGAAATCGGGGCCTATCCCGCAGCCGAGCGCCTGGATTATCGGCAGGACCGACTGGTTTGCGTAGACCTTGTCAAGCCTCGACTTCTCCACGTTCAAAATCTTGCCGCGGAGCGGCAAAATCGCCTGGAATCTGCTGTTTCTGCCGTCCTTCGCGGAGCCGCCGGCGGAATCTCCCTCAACGATAAACAGCTCGGTGAGATCGACCGATCTTTCGTGGCAGTCCGCGAGCTTTCCGGGCAGCGAGAAGCTCTCGAGCGCGCCTTTTCTGTTTCTGCTCTCATCCCTCGCCTGTCTCGCCCTCTCGGACGCGCATTTTTCCTCGTATATCTTATCTATTATAAGCCGCGCGGTATCGGGGTTTTCCTCAAAGAATTCCTCTAACTTCGTCGTGACTATGGCGTTGACGAACGTCCTTACCTCGGAGTTGCCGAGCTTTGCCTTCGTCTGGCTCTCAAACTGCGCGTCGGGCAGCTTTACGGATATGACCGCCGTCAGACCCGAGCGGACGTCCGAGCCGTCGAAAACGTCCTTGTCAGTGTCCTTCAGCACCTTTATTTTCTTCGCGTACTGCGTGGTCACCTTTGTGAGCGCGGTTTTGAAGCCCGTTTCGTGCATACCGCCGTCAATCGTCGCCATGTTGTTTGCGAAGCTGATTATCATTTCGTCGTACGCGGTGTTGTACTGCATGGCTATCTCCGCGGTCATATCGCCCTTCTGGCCCTTTATATATATGACGTCCTCGTGCAAAAGGTCGCAGTGCTTTCTTTCGTTTATGTACTCAACGTACGATTTAAGACCGCCCTCGTAGCACAGAGTTTCCGTCAAAGGCTCGTCATGGCGCAGATCTGTCACTATTATCTTTATGCCCGCGTTCAGAAACGCCTGCTCGCGCATACGCTTCAGTATTTTTTCAAAATCAAAGACGACGTCCTCGAAAATCGTCGCGTCGGGCATGAAACGGACGTAAAGACCGTGCTCGTCGCCGCAGTCGCCGACCTCTTCAAACGGACGCGCTACCTCGCCGCGCTCGAAACGCTCGGTGCTTTTCTTGCCGCCGTGGCAGTTTTCGACCTCCATCCATTCGGACAGGGCGTTGACGACGGATGCGCCGACGCCGTGCAGACCGCCGGAAATTTTGTAACCGCCGCCGCCGAATTTGCCGCCGGCGTGAAGCACCGTGAAAACGACCTCAAGCGTCGGTTTTCCCGTGTCCGCGTTTATACCGGACGGGATGCCGCGTCCGTTGTCGCGCACGGATAAAGAGCCGTCCTTGTGTATATTTACCTCGATGGTATCGCAATAGCCCGCCATCGCCTCGTCTATCGAGTTGTCCACTATCTCGTTTACGAGATGGTGCAGACCGTTTGTAGACGTGGTGCCTATATACATACCGGGGCGCACGCGCACGGCTTCAAGTCCCTTCAAGACTTGTATTTGTTCTTCGTTATACTCTTGTGTTACTGGTTGTTCTGTCATTTTTTTTATATCCTTTAATATATTCTTCCTATCAGTGTTTGAGAGGATACTTGCGTTAAATAAACCTTGTTATCGTCCGTCACGATAAACGCCTTGGGCAGCTCCTCCGTGACGTTTATCAGCCGGCCTTCCTTTTCGGCGCGGCGCAGAAAATTAAGCGTTTCCGTATTCTGGCTCGCGTAATCGAGATCGAAAACGGCTAAGATGTTTTTCACCCTTATCACCGTATCGCGTCCCGCGTGTAAATACATCATTTTACCGCGCCCCCGTTCTTCATCGTTATCACGTTGTCGAATTTTTTGCCGCCGTTTATATTGCAGGACGTTATTATTATCTGTCTTTCCTTTAACTGCGACATAAAGAACGCGTTTCGCTTCTTGTCAAGCTCGCCCGAAATATCGTCGAGCAGGTACACGGGATATTCTCCTGTCGACCGCATTGAAATATCGCCCTCCGCGAGCTTCAACGCTATCGCAAGACTTCTCTGCTGCCCCTGCGAGCAGTATTTTCTTGACGAATAGCCGTTCAGTTTAATATCAATATCGTCCTTCTGTATCCCGTAAAGCGACGATTTTAAATTTATCTCCCGCGATAAATTGTCGATGAATTTTCTTTCATACAGCCGCGCGGCCTCATCCACGTCCTTCAACACGTTTACGTCGGATGATATACAGCTTTCATAAACCGTGTCCGTTGCCTCCGCGCCGTCCGTCATGTTTTTGAAGTATTGTGAAATATTTTCGGTAAGCATCTCACAGTACCGGCACCGGAGCGCCGTTATCGCCGCCGCCGCGGGCGCCATTTGCTCCGCAAGCGTTTCAAATAAGATCAGCGATTCCGGTGCGTCCGCGTTTCTTTCTTTCAGAAGCGCGTTTCTTTGTGATAATAACAGGCTGTATTTTTTTAAATACCCTATATATTTAGGCTCTATCTGAGATAAGGCTATATCTAAAAACAGTCTTCTGTCCGTCGCCGCGCTTTTTATAAGCGACAGATGGTCGGGAGTGAACAGCACGGCGCGGAAGTTGCCCAAAAACTCGCTCGTTTTTTTTATCTCAACGCCGTTTTTAGTAAGCTTTCTGTTCTCGTCCCGTCTGTATGACGCGGACATTTTATTTATTCTTTCCTTATCTTCATAAACGATGTCTATTTCGGCGCCGTCCTTATCGAAGGCTATTATCTCCGCCTCGCTTCTTGTTCTGAAAGATCTGCCGCGGGCGAAAACGTATATTGCTTCAAGCACCGTCGTTTTCCCCTGCGCATTGTTGCCCTTTATCAGATTGACGCCGTCTGTGAATTTAAATCTCTGATCTCTTATTATCCTGAAATCTTTGACGCCGCATTCAAGCAGTTTCACGATCAGAAGTTCTCCGTTATCCTCGTCGGGAAGGTGAAGTAAAGAAAGCTGTCGTCGTTATCGTCCACCGGCACCATTGCCATGGCGGACAGAGGCGTTGTGAGCTTCAATTTTATCTTCTCACATTCAAGCACGCGGAAAGTGTCGAGCAGCATCTTGCAGTTGAAGCCTATTTCAAGGTCGCTGCCCTCCTTTTCCGCCGGTATCTCGTCCTGCACCTTGTTCGACGAGGAAACGGATGAAACGTTCAGCACTCCGTCATAGAAATTGAGCTTTACCGGCGCTTTGAGCCGTCCTGCTTCCTTATATTCCGTTATGAACAGAGCGCGTTCGAGACTGTCTCTCACCGCCGCGGTGTTCACCACGGCAGTCGTAGTCTCGTTCTTCGGGATAAAACGGCGGTATTCTATATAGTCGCCGTCTATCAGAGCGGTGTGGAAGGTGATGTTTTTCACCTTGAACATAACGTGCCTTCTCGCTTTTACGACCGTTATTTCCTCATCCGGGTCTTCAAGAAGCTTTATGACTTCCACAAGCGATTTTTTGGGTATTATGAATCTTACCTCCGTGTCGATCGCCACTTCTATATTCGTCTTTATTATTTTCTCATCGTGTATCATCCTCTCGGCAAATCTCAGACCGTCAAGCGCGACGACGTGTATATAACCGTTGTCCACGACAAAATACGCGCCGTTGAGCTGTAATCTGTCGTTATTGTCGGCGACGGCGAACATCGTCTGCGTGATCACGTCTTTTAATTGACTTTGCTTTAAAGTAAAGCTCTGTCTGCCGCTTATCTCCGTTATGTTCGGATAGTATTTCGGATCCTGATACTGTATTTCATACGTTGAGCGCTCGCTGGTCAGAACGGCCGTCATATCGGGCTTACACTCAAGCGTAATATCCGACGGCATATTTTTCACCATGCCAAAGAAACGCTGAGCGTTTATCAGGCAGCAGCCTTCTTTAATGACCTTTGCGTTTATATCAATATGAAAGCCTTTTTCATTGTCGTACGTGGTGATACGGCACATATCGGGCGCTGTTGCCGTGATCTTCAAGCATTCAAGTATCGGGTTGTCCCTTCTTGAAGATACCGCGCCCATGGCGGGTGTTATTGCTGCAATAAGCTCTGACTTATCAAATATGACTTTCATTTATAATATTCCTTTCTGATTCTTTGGTTTATCCACACATTCTGTGTCGGGGACCGTTTAATTATCTGCAAATTCTCTCGCGCGCACGCGCGTTAATACGAAACGTAAGTTGAAAATAGTAGTTATAGTAGTAGTGTCGGACGAAAACGTGGAATTTGTATGAAACCCTTTATTTTACGCGGTTTTGCCATGTTGAAAACCGTTTGGATTCGTGTATACGCAGGCGACGCGTTTGTGGATTGTTTTTCCGGTTTTTCACGCTTTGAATTTTTTATTTTTGAATTCAACGCAATGCCCGCGGATAATTCAACACGTTATTTCACACAAGAGGCAATTTCCACACGTTATGTTCGTTTTTTAATCCACACTTGTGGAATTCAATCCTTGACCTCGGATATAAGATCCTTTATATCCTTTTCAAACGACGGGTCGTTCAATATCGTCTTTTTCATGACCTCTATCGAATTTATCACCGTCGTTCTGTCGCGGTTTAAGTATGCTCCTATCTGACGCTGTGAATAATCGGTCATCTCCGATATGAGATACGCGCAGACGTGACGGGGTTCGGCGACCTCGCGCTTTTTCGTCTTGCTGCAGATCTCGTCCTTCGACGTGCCGTACTTGTTTGATACGACAGTGAAGATCTTTTCGACTATGTCCTTCGGCGACACGTTTACGGTGGTAAGATCTGATATGGATTCCATCACCATCTCGTCCGTCACCGCCATGCCGTACAGACACTTTTTCGCGTAAATTTTAGTAAGAGCGCCCTCTATCTGCCTTATGTTCTTTGTTAAATGCTCGGCAAGATATATAACGGAGGATTCGCTCAGATCGAGCCTTAAAGCCTCCGCCTTGTTTTTTATGATCGCGGCGCGAAGCTCGTAATCCGGCGGCTGTATGTCGGCTGTCAGGCCCATTTCAAATCTGTACTGCAATCTCTCGTCAAGCTGCTTTATCTCGCGGAGCGGACGGTCGCTCGTTATGATTATCTGCTTCTGATTTTCGTACAGAGTGTTGAAGGTGTGGAAGAATTCCTCCTGCACCGCGGCCTTGCCGGCGATGAACTGAATGTCGTCTATAAGTAAGACGTCGCATTTGCGGTACTTTTCACGGAACGCGCTGAAGCCGGCGCCCGTGCTGTCCTTTTTTCTCAGATGATCGACCATGTCGTTTACGAACTGCTCGCCCGTTATGTAGATCATCTTCTTTTCCGGATATAACTCCGTTATTTTTCTCGTCGTGGCGTACAGCAGATGCGTTTTGCCCAAGCCCGACGGGCCGTATATAAGAAGCGGATTCCACATCGAGGAAGGGTTTTCCGCAACGGCAAGACAGGCGTTATAGACGAATAAGTTTGAGTTGCCCACTACGTAATTTTCAAACGTATAGGCTTTTTTCTGGGGGACAATGGAATTATTGAAGTTGATTTGTTTTTCCGAACCGTATTTATCCGTGATGTCGTACGGCATCACGCCCTGTCTCGGGTTTTCAAGATCGTCCTTTATCGTTTCCCGTATCTTTTCTATGTTAGGCATATCTCTGTCGTATGCAAAGACGTAAACCACTTTGAAGTCACCCAAAGCGTCGTTCACGAATCTTTCAAGCACCGCCTGTTCGCCTCTGACAAAATCGAGCGTGTCGGTGCTCGGCGTCATAAGAATTATATACTGGCTGCCGATTTCAACGATCTTTATGTTCTGAAAATACGATTTAATGCGTAAATCGGAATAAGTGCCTCTCATATTCCGTAATATCGAGTCCCAAATGAATTCGTATTGCATTCTATCTCCTTTCGTGAAAGACCGAAAAATCCCACTGAGGGTAACCATGTTACCCTTTATATTATACCATAAATTGCGTTTTTTATCAAGTATATTATATTAAATTTTACTATATTATTATAATATATTTATACTTTAAGCGTAATGTTATGTTATAATTACCGTACACAATCGATCAACGCGTCAAAAAGGTAGATATGAAATTAAAAGACTATTTTATTCCGGATATATATTTTGCGTCCGTTTTAAGGATAAAACCGGAATACTTTGCCGAAAATAATATAAAATTCCTTATCTGTGATATAGACAACACTCTCGCCACGTACGAAAGCCGCGTAGCGGACAAGGAAAGAAGAGACTGG
The DNA here is from genome assembly GCA_902797235.1 of uncultured Ruminococcus sp. Classification (GTDB taxonomy): domain Bacteria; phylum Bacillota; class Clostridia; order Oscillospirales; family CAG-272; genus UBA1248. The sequence continues at coordinate 6,687 of CADBSB010000177.1, forward strand.
CTCGACCGTGTGGAAAGCTCGGGCGTGCGCATAGCCTTTATCTCAAACAACGGCCCGCGCCGCGTCTATACGTTCAACACCATGCACGGCTATCTTACGGAGAGCAGAGCCGGAAAGCCCTTTACGCGCAAATTAAAGCGCCTGATGAAGCAGATGGAGGCTGTCCCTGAGCAGACGGCTGTTTTGGGAGATCAGATATTCACGGACGTTTTATGCGCAAAGCTCGCCGGTATCCGCGCCATCCTCGTCCGCTCCATGGACGTCACCGGCAAACCGTTTTTGAAGATGAAAAAGTTTTTCGAAAGACGTTTCATAGAGGAATACCATAAGAGGACGAATACAAACTGGCCGGAATAAAGTTATATTCGGCGTCGTGAACCCCCGCGCGACCGTGTCACGCGGGGAACCCCTCGCGCCGAGTTATATTTGCCTGCGGCAAGTTATATTCGGCTGGTGCCGAGTTATATTTGCTTCGCAAGTTGTATTCGCTTACGCGAGTTATGGTGTCGCTGCGCGACGGATATGGAGGGTTTCCCACCCCTCACGGCGCGTACCGCGCCACCCCCCATACCCCCCTGTCCCCTCCGGAACCCCCGCGCGACCATGTCACGCGGGGAACCCCTACCGCCGACGA
>CADBSB010000178.1 GCA_902797235.1 uncultured Ruminococcus sp.
CTGAATATGAAGTTGCCGGGGGTTATCTCGTTTCTGAACGATTTACCGATCTGACCGATACCGAACGGGACCTTTTTTCTCGTAGTTCTCTGCACGTTCACGAAATTCGTGAATATGCCCTGCGCCGTTTCCGGACGGAGGTAGACCGTGTTCTTCGCGTCCTCGGTAACGCCCTGGAACGTCTTGAACATGAGGTTGAACTGGCGTATATCCGTGAAATTGTGCTTGCCGCAGGACGGGCAGGGGATGCTGTTGTCCTCGACGAACTGCTTCATCTCAGCCTGAGTAAACGCGTCTATCGGCTTAGAAAGCTCGATTCCCTGCGCCTCGCAGTAGTCCTCTATCAGCTTGTCCGCTCTGAATCTCTCGTGACATTCGCGGCAGTCCATAAGCGGGTCTGAAAATCCGGCGAGGTGTCCGGACGCGATCCACGTCTGCGGGTTCATCAGTATCGCCGCGTCAAGACCCACGTTGTATTTTGATTCCTGGACGAATTTCTTCCACCAGGCGCGTTTGATATTGTTTTTCAGTTCTACGCCCAAGGGGCCGTAATCCCAGGTGTTTGCAAGGCCGCCGTAGATCTCGGAGCCGGCGTAGACGTAGCCTCTGTTCTTGCAGAGAGCCACTATTTTATCCATTGTTTTTTCCGTGTTTTTCATGTTTGTCCTCTTATTTCAGCTTGAATTTTTCATACGTTGCGTACGCCGTGTTTCTTGAAAAAGACGATCTCTCGTTTTCGCCGCTGCCGGATACCGTGCACGGGAACACGACGTTTGTTTTTTCATATTTTGAGTACGATAACAGTGTGTTCGCTATCTCCTCAAAGTCGGACGGCGTCATATTCGTTGAGCCCGCCGCCGACGTGTTTATAAGCGATATTATACCGGTCAGAGCCGAGCGCTTTTCCTCCGTCGCAAACTGCTCAAAGAACGCTCTGAAAAAGCTTACCAGCGTATCGCGCCGGCTTATGAAGCCGTTTGCGTAAACGTTATAACGCAAAACCCACGTCGCTTTTTCGCCGTCGAGCGTCTGTATACCTCGTTTAAGGTTTATCGTGAACGCCTTGCCGGCGAGGATCATAACGGGATTTCCCTCGCTGTCGATGACCGGCTCGCCGTTGATAACGAGCGGTATCGGCTCACGCGAAGAACCGGGAGTTACTATTCTCTCCTCCTCGTTCACGTAGTACATATCCGTCGGCACGTCGTATTTTATGCCGCCCAGGCGGTCTATTATATCGTCGAACAGGCTTATCTGGCAGCAGATGTAATAATCTATCGGCATACCGATTATACCGGCAACAAGATCGGAAAAGTACGATATGCTCTTTCTTTCAAGCACGTCGCAAAGCCGCATCTGTATGCCGCCCGCGGTGACCATGAGGCTTGTCGGTATCGCGGAGAACATCGTGACGCCGCTGTCGGAATTATATCTGACGACCATTACGACGTCCGCCTTGTAGTGACGGTTTTTGACCGCAAGCTGTTCTATTTCCGCCGTGTTCTGTACCGATACGCGGTAATCGGAAAACACGTCCGGCTGATAGTCGGAGCCGACGAGAAGCATCGTAAAGCTCCGGTTTTCCGGGAACTTTGCGTTTTTGTCGTCTATATTCTTATTTGCCTCCGGCACGTCGGGTATTACGTATTCCTGCGCCTCGCCCGTCTCCTCCGCCTGCGGCGTGAGGAACCCGTCGGTCAAAGACTTTATCTGCGGGGCTATGAAGTATGCGATAAGACCGAATATAATAATGCCCACGGCAAAAGATATTGCAAAGCTTTTTATTGATGAAAGCATTTATATACTCCTTTTCATCGAACTGTTTATTTATTATACTATATATAATAAAAAATTGCAATAACGCAAAATACCAAAGAGATAAACAAATTATAAATTTTATTGTGATTTTTGCGCGCCGGACGAGTAAATATATTCGCGTTTTGTACCGCTTTTACTCTTTATTAACAAACAATCAAATAGTTAAGCAAATTATTGTAGTATTATAAAAGGGATAAATCATACCCCGGAGTTTTTATGAAAAAAAGGATCCTCTTGTTTTTATGTCTTTTACTGGCGGCGGCTCTGTCGATGCAGGGCTGTCTTTCGTCGCTTTTGTCCGTGCAGACGGAGCGGCGCGGTCCCGCCATGTGGATAATAGAGGATAACGACGGGCATCGCTGCTATCTTTTCGGCACGTTCTACGCGGGCAAGGACGACAGTATGTTCCCGCTCTCCGACGTGATAGAGGACGCGTACTCATACTGCTCCGCCGTCGCCGTCGAATACGATATGACGGCAGATGTCGCGGACGCGGCGCCCGTGTATGACGACGGCACGACTATAAAGGATCATTTGTCCGAAAACGTCTATAACGCCGCGGTATCGCTTATAAAGATACGCGACGGCGAATATAAGGGTCAGTACGATGATTACACGATAGCGGCGTGGTATTCGATACTCGATCAGTACGTCACCTCAAGCAGCGGTTACAGCACGGAATACGGCACGGACGTTTATTTTGTGAAAAAGGCGAAGGCCGACAATAAAAAGCTGTACGAGCTTGAGGGCGCGGAATATCTTGACGGGATAGGCGCGTATATCTCCGACAGGGTGTACGAGGCGTTCATCATTTCGCTTTTAAACAGCCGCGGCGGCTCGTCGCTGTCAAGCTACGACACGATATACAAAAACGGCGATATGACGACCCTGACCTACGCCGTCAACAGCTCGCGCAGCGCGCAGTATCAGGACGCGGCGCTGAGCGCGGACATGGAAACGTATTACACAAAAATGTTTACCGAAAGAAATATAAAGATAGCGGACGGAATAAAAGAGTATTTAGCCTCTGGCGAGCGCGTTTTCGTCGCCGTCGACTGCTCACACATAGTCGGAAACGACGGGATCGCGGCGGTGCTCCAAAGCGGCGGATACAAGGTCATAAGGAAGTAAAGGGATGAACTTTTTGCAGAAGATAAAAACGAATACGGCGGAAAAGCTGACGGTCCGTTTTTTCTCGTCGCTGTTTTTGTCCTGCATTCTGTTTCTTATTATCGTTTACCCCTTGTCGTTTGAAAACGTGATGTTTTTCAAGCGCGTTCCGATATTGCCGTTTTTGGGCGTTCTTATAGGTTTTTACGCCGCTTTGAGCGTTTTATTCACATTCATAAACTCACTTAAAATCGAGCGGCTGATACTGCTGATAAGCTATACGGTTTACGCCGTTTTCTGTGTCGCCGAATCGACCGATCTGTGGTTTTCCTTCGGCGCCGCGCTCATACTGTTGATAATCTGCGTATACGTTTTTAAAGACGGCTTCGCGCCCGATATAAAGGGCGATATACCGAAGGTTTTCCTCGTTATCGCCGCCGTATCCGGCGCCTTGTACTTCTCCGTTTTCATCGGCGCGCAGACCGTGTGCAGGTATCTGACCCTGTCAACGCCGAACTATGATTTCGGCATCTTCTCACAGATGTTCTACTATATGAAAACGACGCTTCAGCCGTGGACGACGTGCGAGCGCGACGTTTTGATGTCGCATTTTGCCGTACACGCGTCGCCCGCGTTTTATCTGTTCCTGCCGTTTTATATGATATTCCCGTCGCCCGCCACGCTTATGGTGTGTCAGGCGGTGTTCCTCGCCTCCGGCGTTATACCCGTCGTTATGATCTGCAAAAAGGCGGGACTGTCAAACAAAGCGTCGGCTGTGTTTTCGCTCATATACGCGCTTTATCCCGCGCTTGCGGGCGGCTGCTATTACGATCTGCACGAGAACAAAATGCTTGCTGTACTGCTTCTGTGGTTATTCTATTTCATACTGAAAAACAAGTGGTACGGTATTGCGGTATTCTCCGCCCTTGTCCTCACGGTCAAGGAGGACGCGGCGGTCTACGTCGTTTTCGCGGGGATTTACGTGCTTTTGTCCGCGCATAAAAAGGACAAATTCAAAGGGCTTTTCATGGTGCTTTGCGGCGCCGCATACTTCTATGGCGTGACGTTTTTGTTAAACAGATTCGGCGAGGGGACGATGGACAGCCGGTACGCGAATTTCATGACGTCGCAGGGCGATTCGCTTTTAAACGTGCTCGCCAACGTCGTAAAGGATCCCGCGTACGTGGTGCGTCAGATGTTCGACACTACGGCGGACAAGGCGGCGGAAAATAAGATAGAATTTATGCTCAGAATGTTTCTGCCGCTCGGCTGTCTGCCGCTGATAACAAAAAAGCTTTCGCGGTACGTGCTTTTACTGCCGCTTGTACTTATAAATTTAATGTCTGATTACGTGTATCAGCACGGCATATTCTTCCAGTACACGTACGGGCCTCTCGCATTCCTCTTCTTTGCGGCGATCATCAATTACGCCGATCTGTCAACGCGCGTTAAGCGCACGCTCGGCGTGTTCGCGGCGCTGTCCGCCGTACTTGTCTGCACGCAAAGCGTATGGCAGAAGAGCAACTACGCCGCGGCTTACTTACAGAATAAAGACAGCTACGACGCGGTAAGGACTGCGATATATTCGATACCCGAGGATGCCTCCGTCGGCGCGACGACGTTTTACTGCGCCGCGTCGTCACAGCATAAGATAATGTACGACCTGAAATACACCGGGCACGCAGATGAGCTTGATTATATAGTCCTTGATCTGCGTACCTCCGAGGGCAGGAATTTCCTGTACGATTACGAGTATAACGGAAATTACAAAGAGTATTGCAAAGTCGAGGGCTGGTTAGTGATATTTGAGCGCAAATAACAACGGCTTTGCCGTAAATTCATGCGTATCAGCGCGATTCATGCGCCCGGTAAACGGATCGGCAACTTGCACGGCCATGAATCCCCACCCTGCTCCGTGAATTGCTTTCGGTATTAAAAAAGGTCAACGCAGCGCGTTGACCCGGGGTATCATCTCACCCTTGTGATCTTATACTTACCGTCAAAATCTATAAGTTTATTATAATCGTCCACCTTTTCAAAGTTATACAGTCGATTGAACACCATGAGAGATGAAAGCGGCTGTTTTGAGTAGTTTACATCTTCGACGTAGTACGTTTCAAGGCTCACGAACGTGCGCGTATATACCATTGCGTCTCCGTTTTCATCCGTTTCATAGAGGATATTTTTGCCGTTCGTATCCGTTTCGTGCGCGATTATCCTGCCGTTCGAGGCGGTTATCTCCGCATCCTCCGGCTCGTAATGCACGGTCGTGTATTCGTTAAGATCGACGTTGTCGAAAAGCAGGTAAATAAAACGGTATCTGCCGCTTATATATGACGAGTAACTGTACGACGTTTGCCGTGTTCCGTCCTCAAACAAAAGCGAATAGTCAAAGCAGTCGTCCGTCGGCGTTTCCTTTAAATCATATTTGTTTTTCGTATCTTCAAGCACGGCGAGATTGTATCTGACAGTCACCTGCAGCTGCTTTGTACTTGGGATATAATAGCAGTCGCTTATCGAAAACTGGAAGGTCCCGTCGTCGTTTCTGTTTATCTTATCGTACGGGGACTGGTAGTATATATCAACGTCACCTTCGTCAAGCGCCGCTTTCAGCTCGTTTGAATAAAGTATATGCTTTTCCGGCCGGCGCGCGCAGGAGCGGATCATGACGGCGCCGTAAACGAAAATTATGAGCGCGATAACGACAACTTTCAAAACGGTTTTCAAAACCTTGTGGGAATTTTGCTGCATCCCCTCGTAATCCGTATATTCCTCAGCCATGTCAGCCCTCCTTTTTCTATTAAAATATCATATTTTAGTATATAATTCAAGCGGTTATATATCCGCATTTGTAAATTTTCGAGGCTTTTATGAAACGCAACCGGTATAAAAGTGCAAATTATAATCAAAACCGGATAAAAAGACCGTCAGCCGTCTGGTTTGCCGTTTTCGGCGCCGTTTTACTGCTTTTCGCCGCTTTCATATTCATCGGCATCAAGGCGGGTGAAAAGGCGAAAAGCGGATCGAGCCCGGCGGACACGGTCTATTCCGTTACAACGTATGGAGAAAACGAATGAAAAGATTTATTGTATTATTTTTGGTCTTAACGCTTGCCGTATCGCTTTTCGCCTGCAATAAGGGTGAGGAAACCACGACGGAAACGGAGACGGAGCCTTACACGATGAAGGACGTGTCAGACGTCCCCTCCCCCGTCAAAATAAACGGGGTTGAGGTGCCTTACGCGGTTTTCAGGTACTATTACGCCGCGGTAAGGTACAGGTACGACAAAGACGATCCGGCGTACTGGGAGAATAACGATTACACCGAGACGATAAGGGAAGAGGTCATCCGCTACATCCGCCGCAACTACGCCGTGGAGGAGCTTGCAAAGCAGTATAACGTGGAGCTTACGCCGGTGGAAATAAATAAGATCAAGCAGCAGCTTTATTCCGAGCGTATGGCGGGCTACGAGGACGACAACGAATACTTCAAAACGCTTGACGAGTATTTTCTGACCGAGGAGGTAAATCAGAAGCTTGAGGAACTTGCGTCGCTTGAAGAAAAGCTGTTCAACTACCTTACAAGCGAGGAATCCGGTCCGAAAATAACCGCGGAGGCGGAGCTTATAAAGCGCTATCTTGACAATTACGTGATACGCGCCGACCATATACTTATTCTAAACGACGAGGGTGACGACAAAAACGAAAACGAAACGCTTATAAACGAGCTTTACGAAAAGCTTTTAAACGGCGCTGATTTTGAGGAACTTAAAGAAAAATACAGCGAGGACGATGAAACAAACGGCTCCGCGGTAGGCTATTACATGGCGAAGGACGATATATCAAAGATTTTGTCCGACGCGGCGTTTTCGTTGAACGAGGGCGAGATCAGCGAGGTCATTTACGCGCCTTACGGCTACCATATAGTCAAAAGACTTTCAAAGGACGAGGATTATATAAAGGACAATTTATCCGGTACGTTCGCCTCGTTTTATCAGTCGCACATATTCGAGGAGATGCTGAATAAGCTCACGGAAAAGCAAAATATCGAGTATGATCAAAGCTTTTACACATATACTCCCACAACTATAAAATAATTTACTTTTAATTCACAAAAACGTTTGACAAATCCGAAATTTTATGATATACTGTAACCGATAAAAAATACGAATGGAGGTATTTACCATGGCATATGTTATAAGCGACGAATGCCTGAGCTGCGGCGCGTGCGAGGCTGAGTGCCCCGTTGGAGCCATATCCGAGGGCGACGGAAAATACGTTATAGACGCGGAGAAATGCATCGAATGCGGCGCCTGCGCAGGCGTTTGCCCCGTTGGAGCACCCAACCCCGCCGAATAATAAACGGTAAAGAAAAAGCTGCGGCACGTTGAAAACGTGCCGCGGTTTTTTTAACAGCTCTGCCGTAAACTGATTTTACCTCGGATCCCTGACGTTATCCGCCGTATTCGTCACGTCGTCTTTCAGCTTGCAAAGAAGCGTTATAAGCTGGTACTTATACGTATCGTCCTTATAGTCGTATCGTGATAACAGGCCTCTGACGGACGCGAGCGTTACGTTTTCACCGTATTTGCTTTTATGCAAAAGCATTGACAGCTCGCATAAGGCGGCGATGAAATTCGTATCCCTGTCGTGCTCTGTTTTTATTTCGGAATACAACATTTCATAATCGTTTTGTATACTCGCATCCGCCCCGGGCTTTTTGTATCTTACGGCAAAATCAAACAGCTTTTCGGTGTTGACCCTGCCAACGGAAAGCTTTAATTCGTAGCAGACGGTCACGCGGTGACCGGCGCCGAGCTCGCCCGCGTCCTTTTTGTCGTTTTTGAAATCCTCCGCCTTCATTATGCGGTTTTCATACCCTATAAGTCTGTATTCAGCCACATTGTCGGGCTGAAACGTTATCTGAAGCTTGACGTCCTCCGCTACCGTGTAAAGCGTTGACAAAAGATCGTCGCAGAATATCTTTTCCGCCTCCGCCGCGCCGTCTATATAGTAATACACGCCGTTTCCGCAGTCCGCTATCGTCTCCATTATACTGTCGCGGTAGTTGCCGTAGCCGAAGCCGAGGACGGACAGATATACGCCCTCTCCGCGTTTGTCGGAAACGAACTTCTTGATCCCGTCGACGCTTGATATACCGACGTTGAGATCTCCATCGGACGCCATTATTATCCTGTTGTTGCCGTTTGGCTTATAGTACTTTTCGGCTATCTGATACGCCGTTTTCATGCCCGCCTCGCCGTTTGTGGAGCCGCGCGCTTCAAGCGAATCTATCGCGCTTTGTATCGTTTCCGTTTCATTTCCGGCGCAGCCTTCGAGAACTACCTTCTCCCCCGCCGAATACGTGACTATCGACACGGTGTCGTTTTCGTCAAGCGCGGACAAAAGGTATGAAAAGGTCTTCTGCAAAAGCGGGAGCTTATCTTCGCCGTACATGGAGCCCGACACGTCGATCAGAAACACGAGGTTGTTATCCGTTTTCACCTTCGCTTTTTCCGTCTGCAAGCCTAAAATCAAGAGCGAGCTTTCATCGTTCCACGGACAGTCGACGAGCTTGGCGGAAACACCGAACAGATCGCCGTTTACCGGCTCTTTACAGTCGTATTTGAAGTAATTTATAAGCTCCTCCGTGCGTATATTGCCGGAATGATCCATTATACCGGAAAGCTTATCCGTGTTGTTAAGTCTTCTGCGTAAGTAAGTATACGACGCCGTGTCGACGTCCGCGGAAAACGTGGAGACCGCGTTTTCCGCCGTTTTTATAAATTCGTTTTCCCCCTGCTCCGGCGGTACCGTATAGCTGTATCCGTTACGGTCGTTTTCGCCTTCCTCGTACCTGTTCGACGGGCTCATTGACGCGCTGCACGACGGTAAAATGAGCAGAGCTGCGAGGATAAGGCATATAAACATATTCGTCTTTTTCATCATCTTTCCTCCTTCACGATCTTCAAAATAGCTTTCGCAGCCGCGTCGGGTATTATCAGCTCCGGATCGTAATCAAACGCTTTTATATCCGTGTTGCCGTCCGATTTTTTTAATTCCGGCGTCATATATAAGCCGTCCGACGTTACGACCCATATTTTTACGCCGTTGTCGGTCGCGTCACCTGCCGGCTCGCCTTTACCGGACATTATCACGTCTGTTTCGTCGTCGTTCAACGGTATCACGCGGTATTCCATATCGCTTTCATTTTGCCATACGAGCGCCGCGCCGTCTATTTCCGGCAGCTCCTTATACGAGCTTACGCCGCTGTTTAAGAGCGTCGCGTACATCTGATTTCTGACGGAGACCGGTCTTGTATCGTCGTTCATCATGCCGCCCTTACGAAGCCTTGACAAAAGTACGGGAAAAGCAAATGAAATTATGATCAACAGCGTCGCCGAAAGACCTATCGCCGCTTTGACGTAACCGGGCGTTTTTCTCTTTGCCCTGTACGTCTGCGCCTCGTATATATATACGTCGTCTATTTTGCCGACGGCGTCCATCAGTCTGTCTGCGTATTCTTTTCTGTTCATAACAGTCCCTGCCTTTTCAGCTCCTGCCCGAGCTGTGCTCTCATTCTGAAAAGCGCGGTCTTGACCGCGGAAACGCTTTCGCCCGTCTGCTTGCTTATCGTTTCTATATCGAGGCAGAAATAGTACCGCTTGACGAATATGACGCGCTTTTGCCTGTCAAGTCCGCCCAGGAATTTATTGAAAACGTCCTTCAACGCTTCGTTATCGATGTATCCGTCAAACGAAAAGTCGGACGGTATAAGCTCGGACAGCTCGTCCGTTGCGACACCGACGCCGCCGCGCTTCTCCGCGTGCTCGCGCCTGTACCTGTCGACCGACAGCGCCCGTACTATCTTTGTAAGATATACGCCGAGCATATCCGGTCTGTCCGTCGGCATACTGTTCCACGCTTTATAATACGTGTCGTTAACGCACTCCTCGCTGTCCTGATTGGAATGCGTAAGGTCGTACGACACGCTGAACAGCATCCTGCCGTATTTGACGTCTGTCTGCCGCAGAGCCTCTTCCGAGCGCTGCCAGTACAGATCGACTATCTGTCTGTCTTCCATATTTTCACCTTTTTTATATTCCTTCAATATATAAGTCGTAAAAAATCGCGCCGGGTTACAATCCGACGCAATTATTTTACAACTTTTTTCAGTTTTTGTCAAGTGTCAGGGCAAAGTCACGTTTTTGTCAAATCCGTGTACGAAACCGTTTACGTCCGCGGAGCACACGTCGCCGCCTATTATCTTGTTTTTATATACTATCACGTCTGCCAGTACCGTTCCCTTATATCCGTCATAATTCGTTATACTGTAAGTATATCTTTCCACCGTTTTCCTTTTATATTTGGACAGATCGAAATCCTGCTTTTTCTGCAAGGTGTTGTAGCTTTCGTACACCGAATCGAATTCCGACGGTATGGTGACCTCCGCCTGATCGAGCAGCTCGCCCGTCTCCCATCCGTATGACAGTAAAAAATCCTTTATATCGCCGTCGTCCGACACCTTATTGCTTGTTTTTTTCGACGACGCCGTCTCCGCTTTGAATTCGTGGCGCGGCATTATAAACGCAAGCGCGCCGACCGCCGCCGCGGAAACGGCGATAACGGCGATGAATTTCAAGGTCGACGCCTTGACAGACCAAACGAACATAATATCCTCCGTTGCTTTTTTGTTTTATATTATTCGGCTCCCCTCTTATTTATTCCCTTGTTTTGCATTTTGTACTTGATTTTTCTTTAAATGTAGTATATAATATCAGTAATAAAAATATAGAGGTGTGATATGGGATTTTCTTCTGATTTTATATTCGGTCTCGCGACCTCC
>CADBSB010000179.1 GCA_902797235.1 uncultured Ruminococcus sp.
CCCCTCCGGAACCCCCGCGCGACCATGTCACGCGGGGAACCCTCCGGCCCCTCCCGTCAATTTTGATTGATGGGGCGCGCACAGACGGCGGGAGCAAGCCCCCGACCTACGGTTTGAAAACCCCGAAGTCAAAAGCCCCGAATTTCGGGGGGATGGCGGGGTTTGGGGTGGATCGGGGTTCCCCGCCGCGAATAGCGGCGGGGGTTCACGGAGAGGGGGGAGGGGAACCCCAAAGGAGCCGCAAATTGCGGCTCACAAATCGTCGGCGGTAGGGGTTCCCCGCGTGACATGGTCGCGCGGGGGTTCGCGTGGCCGACACCTTGATTCTTAATCCTTAATTAAATAAATTTTTTATTATCTTGTTCAAAAAAAAGAATTGAAAAAAATTACCGCCTGTTATATCATTAAAAAAAAGGGAGGATAACGGTATGAACAAAAAAGAAAACAAAAACGGCGTATTAGCCGCGATAGTGATTATTCTCGCGATCATCGGCGCCGTATGCGCAGCGCTCTTCATCGTAAAGGCGATCAGAAAGAAGAAAGAAGAAAAAGAAGACGTTTTTGACGATCTGGACGACCTTGACGATTTAGACGATCTTGACGAAGCGGAGGAGCCCGGCGAGAAGCTGTCCGAAACAGCGGAAGAAACCGTCGAGGAGACCAAAGAGGAAGTCGAGGACTGAAAATCAATAGATACGCCGGATATTTGCCGATAATCGGTTTATCCGGCGTTTTCTGTGTTTTATCGGGTGATATATGAAAACAAAAAGGATAATTACCTTTATTTTGGCGGTAACGCTTTTGACGTCGCTTTTCGCGTGCACAAAGCGGGAGGCCGCGATGCGCCTCGGCACAACCGCCGTTTCGGGCGGCGTTTACGCGTATTATCTCGCCTGCTATAAGCAGTACTGGCTTTACGCGCTCGGTCAGGCGGACGAGCCGGCGTTTTGGCAGACGGTGAACGACGGTAAATCGAACGCGCAAAGGCTTACCGAAATATCGGTGGACGCGATAAAAAAGCGCATAGCCTGCGCCTACCTTTTCGATTCCTACGGGCTGAAGCTGACGAGCGAGGAGTTTAAATCCATCGATATGATGATAGTCGGCATGAACGCCGCGTATGAAGGCGGAAACGCGATCGAAAACGACGAGATATTCAAAAAGCTCGGTATAAACGAGGACGATCTGAAAGCCGTTTTAACGCTCGATTCAAAGACCGGAGCGTTACAGGATCACCTGTACGGCGAGGAGGGCGTCTCAAAGATAACCGACGAGCAGAAGGAAAAATATTACCGCGAAAACTATTACCGCTTCCGCCTGCTGTACCTTATGAACGGCGATTTCATACGCGACGAAGACGGCAATATAGTTTATAACGAGGACGGCAACGCCACGGTAAAGGACATAACGGACGAGCGGTACGAGGAGAAATTAGAGCTTGCGAAGACCGTTTTGGCCGAGGTCAGAGGCGGCGCCGACATAAACGGATATATAGAAGAATACTCGGACGAGCTTGAAAAGGACGACTACAAAAACGGCCGCTACCTGTCAAGCGTATCGGAGTACGGCACGCTCATTTCCGGCTCCGTCATGAAGCTGCAAATCGGAGAGACGGGACTTCTCGACAGCAAAAACGGCATATACGTCATACAGCGCATCGAGCTTGACGAGGGCGCGTGGAAAAACCCGGAAAACGAGGCGGGCGGCGATTTCAACAACTTTGAACAGCTCGTCACCGAATATGAGTTCGACGCGTTTTTGAAGCCCTACACGGACAAGATCGAGACGGACGGAAGCGTCACGGAAAAATATAAAATGGAGGATCTGCCCTACACGTTTTCATGGCAGTATCTGTTCTGATGAAAAAAATCACAGCTGTAATACTGATAATATCGGCGCTTTTTGCTCTTTCCGCCTGTACGGTCGGCTCGCCGGAGTACGCCGCGTACGGACAGTACGCGGTGACGGAGAATATGTATAAATACCTGCTCGCCTACTATAAATCGAGCTTCTATTCGTTTTTCTCCGGCTACGGCTTTTTCGATAACGAAGAGTACGACGAAAATATCTGGAACGAATCGGCGGAGGACGGCGGGCAGACGCTTTCGGAGCAGGTCGCCGAATACGTCGACAATCAGATAAACGAGATGCTCGTGTCAGCCAAACTGTACGAAAAATACGAGAACGCCGATACAAAAGTCCTGCTCGACAAGACCGTAGAGGAATTCGTGAGCCAGGACATGAGCGCCGTCGGCTCGCGCTCGGAGCTTAACTCGATATTAGGTCAGTACGGGCTGAATATAAACACGCTGCGCCGCGTTTTCGAGCTTGAAGCGAAAGCGCTCATAGTCGACGACAAGCTTTTCGGCGAGGGCGGCGAGTACGCCGTGACCGACGCGGAGCGCGAAGCGTACTATCAGGAAAATTACAGCAGAGTAAAGCATATACTTATCAAAAACGACGTTAAGTACGTGCTTGACGACAAGGGTCAGCCGAAGGTCGATATTTATACCGGAAGATATATTACGGAGGACCTGACGGACGAAGAGAAAGCCGAAAAGCTCGCGGCCGCGAACGAGGTGCTTGAAAAGGCGAAGAGCGGCGAGAGCTTTGAGGAGCTTATAGACAGGTATAACGAGGACGGCGGAATGAGCACGTACACGGACGGCTATTTTGTGACCGCCGATACGCTCCTCGATACGAAATACGTCACCGCCGCGCTGACGCTGAGCATCGGCGAGGTAACGCTGATCGAAACGTCGTACGGCCTTATAATAATGAAAAAATACGCGCTTGACGAGGGACTGTGGAAAAACGAGCTGAACTCCGCGTTCTTCTCCGAGACGGACGAGGAGATAAAATCAGTCAAAAGAAAAGACGTCTACGGCAAGTATTACGCGGATATAACAAGATCGGACCTCGATACGAAGGCCCTTTTCCCGACGGTCTGTCCGCTTGACAGCAGGTTGATAGCGACGGGGGAGGAATAATTCCCGGCAAAGCCGTATCGAACGCCGGCAGGCGTATATCGAATGCCTTAGGCAATACCTAAGGCATATATCGAACGTTTCGTTCACGAACGTATATCGTCAAAACAAGTCGATATATTGTCTCTTATTTGAGACAATTCGATATATTTTGCCTGCGCAAAATTCGATATGCGCTCACGCGCGCGATATGCGCCGCAACGGCGCAGGAGGTCAATTATCCTCTCGTTTCTTAAGCATCACAAACACCACGATAGCCGCGACTGTAATCATTACTATTACCGCTATTATGATTATCGCCGCGGTCACGTCGCGCGTCTGCTCCGTCGGCGTGCCGGCGCCGCTCTGATTGTACTTCGGCGCCGCGGAAACGTCGGTCGTTTCGTTTCCCGTGACGGTCATGCCGTCCGTCATCGTCGTATAATCGCTCAGCTCATGCGAGTACGGATTTTGCGTCTCGCCCGACGGGGCGCCGAGCGCGTTATTGTAATTTACCGAGCCCTGCGCGAAGCAGGCGACGGATAAAACGGATGCTAAAACCGTTAATATGATAAAAATTCTTTTCATTTATTTTTGCCTTTCATTTTTTTACAGTATGCTCGATATGGAGTATTTTTATGCAGAGTAAAAGATTTACAAAAAATGACAGCGGCTTTATCTGTCAGAACTGCGGCGCCGCCGTACCGCCTTTATCGTACTCGTCGCGCGATCACTGCAATAAATGCCTCTGTTCTCTGCACGTCGACGAAAACCCGGGAGACAGGGCGAATACGTGCGGCGGTCTTCTCGTCCCCGTGAACGCTCAGCCCGATCCGAGAAAGGGCTTTATAATAAACTACAAATGTAAAAAATGCGGCAAGCGTCTGCGCTGCCGCGCCGCGTCGGACGACGACACGGATCTTTTAATAAAATTAACAGCGGAGGAACTGTAATGCACGACGAATTAACAAAGGTCGATATCGACAAGATGAAAGAGGAGCTTGCAAGGCGCGAGGCTATGATGCCCGATCTGCGCGCCGAGGTAAAGCGCACGCGCGATCTCGGAGATTTAAGCGAAAACGACGAATACAAGACCGCAAAGCGCGAGATCAACGAGAACAAACGCCGTATGCGCTATCTTGAAAACATGATAAAAACGGCGAAGATAATCACCACCGATTCGGCTGAGGACGAGGTGGGATTATTCGACGAGGTGGAGGTATATATACCGAAGCGCGACGAGACGAAAAAGGTGAGGATAGTCACGACGTTAAGAAACGACGTGTTCACTAACAACATCTCAAAGGAATCGCCGTTCGGCAAAGCCCTGCTCGGCGCCAAGGCGGGACAGACCGTGACCGTCGTCGCAAACGAGAAAAATTCGTACGAGGTAAAGGTGCTGTCGATCAAAAAAGGCGAGGACGACGCGTCGCTGTCCATAGGCTCGTTCTGATAATATCTCAATTCTTAACATAAAAGCGTAAAAAATTAACATAATAAACCTAAATTCAAGATAAAAAATTGCTTGAATAAAAACTGTATATTTTATATAATAATACATATGCTGAAATTATAACATCGTGAAAGATGTTTTGTTTGTATTGCATAAATATTGAATTTTAAGAAGAAGGAGGTGCTTTATGGAGCTTTGGCAAGCAATTCTTGCTTGCGTGGGAGCCGGTGTGTTCGGCATTGTCATAGGCGTCATATCAGGCGTTGTATTCCGTAAAAAAGTCTCTGAAAAAGCCATAGGTTCCGCGGAACAGAAGGCTAAAGAGATAGTGGAAGAAGCGGAAAAGAACGCGGAAACAAAGAAAAAAGAAGCCTTGCTTGAAGCAAAGGAAGAGATCCTGCGCAACAGAAACGAAGCTGAAAAAGAGCTTAAAGAACGCAGAAAAGAAGTCTCGCGGCTTGAAAGCCGTGCGGTAGCGCGTGAGGAAGCTCTCGAAAAAAAGCATGAAAGCCTCGATAAAAAGGAAGAGGTTTTAAACAAAAA
Organism: uncultured Ruminococcus sp.; assembly: GCA_902797235.1. Taxonomy (GTDB): domain Bacteria; phylum Bacillota; class Clostridia; order Oscillospirales; family CAG-272; genus UBA1248. The sequence continues at coordinate 4,963 of CADBSB010000179.1, forward strand.
AATCAAAGAAAACAGTGAACTTACCGAGCAGATAGAGCAGATCAAGGAGCGTGAGCTCCAGATGCTCGAGCGGATAGCGGGTCTGTCCGCGGAGGAAGCGAAGGCGGAAATGCTTCGCGACCTTGAAAACGAGGTAAAGATCGAAAAGGCGCTCAAGCTCCGCGAGCTTGAACAGCAGTTCAAGGATGAAGCGGATGAAAAAGCGAGGAGCATCGTAACTCTCGCGATCCAGCGCGTAGCCGCGGATCACGTCGCGGAGGCGACAGTCTCCGTCGTCAACCTGCCGAACGATGAAATGAAGGGCAGGATCATAGGACGAGAGGGACGCAACATCAGGACGATCGAAACGCTGACCGGCGTCGACCTTATAATCGACGATACGCCGGAGGCGATAACGATATCGAGCTTTGATCCCGTAAGGCGTGAAATAGCGCGCCAGACGCTTGAAAAGCTTATATCGGACGGACGTATCCATCCGACGAGGATAGAGGAGACCGTCGAAAAATGCCGCAGAGAGGTCGACGCGGCGATCAAGGCGGCGGGCGAAAGAGCCACGTTCGAGGTCGGGATCCACGGTCTCAATACGGAGCTCGTCAAGCTGCTCGGCCGTCTCAAATACCGTACGAGCTACGGACAGAACGTACTTAACCACTCAGTTGAAGTCGCTTACATCGCCGGCATAATCGCCGCCGAGCTCGGCGTCGACGTGGCTCTCGCAAAGCGCGCGGGTCTTTTGCACGACATAGGCAAGGCGCTGACGCAGGAGGTCGAGGGATCCCACGTTCAGATAGGCGTTGATATAGCAAAGAAGTATAAGGAAAACAAAGACGTCATCCACGCGATAGAAGCGCACCACGGCGACGTTGAGGCGAAGACGCTCACGGCGGTCATAATCCAGGCGGCCGACGCGATCTCCGCGGCGAGACCCGGCGCGAGACGCGAAGACCTTGAAAGCTACATCAAGCGTCTGCAAAAGCTTGAAGAGATCGCAAAGAGCTTCCCCGGCGTCGAAAAATCGTACGCCATCCAGGCCGGCAGAGAGCTGCGCATAATGGTCAAGCCCGAGGAGGTCAACGACGAGAGCATGGTCCTCGTCGCGCGCGATATAGTCAAGAAGATCGAATCCGAGCTTGAATATCCCGGTCAGATCAAGGTCAACATCATCCGCGAGAGCAGATACGTTGACGTTGCAAAATAATAAAAAGGAGCCGCAGCGGTGTACTTCATAAGGAAGTACACCGCAGCTAAATTCGCCTGCGGCGAGCTAAATCGGGCGATGCCCGGCTAAATTTGCTGTCGCAAGCTAAATTCGGCTTCGCCGAGCTAAAAGAGGCGAATTTAATTTAGCTGAAAACCGCAGGTTTTCAATTTAGCTGAAGTTTATAGACTTCAATTTAGCTGCGAGCGTAAGCGAGCAATTTAGCTGAATAATAAAAACCTTTCCTATATCGGAAGGGTTAAGATGAGCTGAAAGAAAATAACCCACTATGACACTTTCTATAATTGAAAGATGTCAGAGTGGGTTTGTTTCTTCTTTTTTCTTTATTCATTCCCTTACCCCCTCTAAAATTTAGTCTTGACAAACGTGATATTTTGTTATATAATATAAGAAATTATTTTTTGAAAGGATAATACAGAATGAAAAGAATAATTGCGGTCATAATTGCATCGTTTATGCTCATCGCGCTTGCATCATGCGGGAATAACGCCGTCACGACGGCGGAGGTAACTGATAATAATACAACGAATAACGAAACAAAAGCGCCCGAAACGACGGGCGGGACAACGACGGCCGAGGAAATAACGACCGCGGAAGATACAACGACGGCTGAGGAAACGACGACCGCCGAGGAGACGACGACCGCCGGGGAGACCACCACGGCAGAGGAAACGACGACGGCTGAGGAGACCACCACGGTCGAAGAAACGACGACGGTCGAGGAAACGACGACGGTCGAGGAAACCACAACGGCGGCGGAGACAGAGGGTCTGCCCGCAAACGCGTACGAATTTGACGGCATTTACATCATAAAGGCCGAGGGCTACACGTTCAGAGAGTTCAGCGGTTTCCCGTCCGGACTTAAAGACGACGTCGCCGAGGGCACGTGCTTCTTCAATTTCGGCTCGCAGATAGTTCAGGAGCCGATGACGGAAGCGTCCGCCAAGGCCTTCCTTGATTCTCTCATTCCGCAGATCGGCGCGGATTACGAGATGACCGGCTTCAAATCGTACGAGGTGGACGGCCACACCGTCACAAAGCTCGATTACGTATGGGGCAACGGCGGCGCTATCGCTCAGTCGCTTGTAAAAATTCATTTTGAAGACCATACCGTTCAGATACAGATGGCTACGCTGACGACGATACCCGAGGGTGTGACCGAATTCGACGGTATGATCGATACGCTCGGAATAGTTAAATAAAGAGGATAATATTATGATGAAAGTAACTTCAATAAGAGAAATATTTGATAAAGCAGAGGAGCTGACGGATACGACCGTCGTCACCGGCGGCTGGATAAAAACGGCGAGAAGAAGCAAGAACGTCGGCTTTATAGAGCTGTCCGACGGCACGTGCCAGCAGGCGCTTCAGATAGTCTACTCGCCCGAGCTGCCCGGGGTTGAAAAGGTCGACGCGCTCTGCACCGGCTCCTGCGTGATCGTCACGGGCAAGCTCATCCACACGCCCGGCAGTCAGCAGGCGTACGAAATTCACGCGGACAAGATAGATATAGAGGGCGAATGCGACCCGAGCTATCCGCTTCAAAAAAAGCGCCACGGCTTTGAATATCTGCGCACGATCCCGCATCTGCGCCCGAGGACGAACACGTTCGCCGCGGTGTTCAGAGTGCGCTCGATCTTAACGTTTGCGATACACAAGTATCTGACTGACAGAGGCTTTGTGAACGTCACCACCCCGTGCATCACCACCTCCGACTGCGAGGGCGCGGGCGAGACGTTCCGTATCACGACGATAGACCCGTCAAACGTCCCGCTTGACGAGCAGGGCAACGTCGATTACACAAAGGACTTTTTCGGCAAAAAGACGTATATGACCGTCAGCGGTCAGCTCAACGTCGAGCCGTTCGCTCTGGCGCTCCGCAACGTTTACACGTTCGGACCGTCGTTCCGCGCGGAGAACTCCAACACGCCGCGCCATGCCGCCGAATTCTGGCAGGTCGAGCCGGAAATGGCGTTCTGCGACCTTGACGGACTTATAGCGACGATAGAGGATATGTCGAAATACATCATAGGCTACGTTATGGAGCACTGCCCCGACGAGCTTAAATTCTTCGACAAATTCGTAGAGCCCGGGCTTATCGAGAAGCTGCAAAAGACCGTCTCCTGCGATTTCGCGCGCATAACGCACAAGGAGGCGATAAAGATACTGAAGGAATCCGGCAAGCAGTTTGAAATACCGGTAACGGACGACTGCGCGATACAGACGGAATACGAAAAATACCTCGCCGAGGAATATTTCGGCCGCCCCGTATTCGTCACCGATTACCCGAAGGGTCATAAGGCTTTCTATATGAAGGTAAACGACGATAACGAGACAGTCGCCGCGACGGACCTGCTCTTCCCGGGCCTCGGTGAAATAGTCGGCGCGTCCGAGCGTGAGGCGAGATACGACGTTCTGCTTCAAAGGATAAACGAAATGGGTCTCGACCCCGAGGAGTACGGCTGGTACCTCGACCTTCGCCGTTTCGGCACGGCGACGCACAGCGGCTTCGGTATGGGCGTTGAGCGTATGATGCGCTTTATAACGGGTATAGACAACATCAGAGACGTTATAGCGTATCCGAGAACACCGAAAAATGCGGAATTTTGATTTATGCGGCCGCGGGCAGGCGCTTGTTACGGGCGCCGCCCGCGGTCTCGGTTTTGCGCTCGCAAATGAGCTTAAAGCGCGCGGATTTGATATTATTATCACCGGCAGGGATGAAAAAACGCTCAAAGCGGCGGCGGATCTGCTCGGCGCGTCGTATTACGTCTGCGAACTTGCCGCTTCAGGCGCCGCAAAGAAGCTGTACGAGCGGATAAAAGCGGACGGGCATACGCTCTCCGTCCTCGTAAACAACGCGGGGCTCGGAGCCTCGGGCGAGGCGTGGACGGTAGATGAGGAAAAGGACAGAGAGCTTATCGCCGTTAATATCACGGCGGCGACGGAGCTGTCAAAGCTGTTTTTGTCCGACGCCTGCGGGCGCGGTTACGGAGCGCTGTTGAACGTCTGCTCCGTCGGCGCATTTCAGCCGGGACCTTACACCGCCTCGTACTACGCCTCAAAAGCGTACTTACACAGCTACACGTCAGCCGCGCGGGAGGAAGCTAAAAGGTACGGCGTGTCGGTCAGCTCGCTCTGCCCCGGCCCGCTCGATACGGACTTTTTCAAAGCCGCCGGCGCAAACAAGCCGAAGACCTCCATGTCGGCAGAAAAAGCCGCCGCCTACGCGATCCCGCGGTTTCTGAACGGCAGAAAAACCATTGTCCCCGGCTTTTATAACCGCCTTGCGCGCCTTTTGCCCGCGTCAATAAAAGCGAAATACGTGGCGAAAATCAAGGGAACTAAGAATTAAGACAAAAAAGGCGATCGTTGCGGTGTACTTCGTAAGGAAGTACACCGCAGCTAAATTCGCTTCGCGAGCTAAATTATGCTTCGCATAGCTAAATTCGCTCCGC
>CADBSB010000180.1 GCA_902797235.1 uncultured Ruminococcus sp.
CAACGCGATCGCGTGGCTCTTCGCGCCTCTCGGCTGGGGCAGCTGGCAGGCGGCTGTGGCGTCGATCACAGGTCTTATCGCAAAGGAGAACATCGTCGGTACGATGGGCATCCTCTACGGCGACTGGGCGGGCATCAGAGCGTCGTTCGACGTACCGCAGATCGCGGGCTTCTCGTTCCGCGTGTGCAACCTGCTCGGCGCACCTTGCTTCGCGGCTATCGGCGCTATCAGACGCGAGATGAACAACGCGAAATGGACGTGGTTTGCAATCGGTTATCAGTGCGGCTTTGCATACGCAATAGCGCTTATGATAAATCAGTTCGGCAACCTGTTCACCGGCAACCTCGCAACGGGCGCGGGACTCGTCGTGAATATCATCAGCCTCGTCGCAGCGTTTGTACTGCTCGGACTTATGATATATATGCTGTTCTTTAAGAAATATAAGGAAGCTACAAAGCTCACTCAGAATGTAAAGATCTGATCTTTATAGCGAAAGGGGATCATCATGTTTACATGGTTGGCCGAAAACGCGGCGACGATAATAGCCTTATCCGCGGTGATCTTACTGATCGCCGCCGCCGTGATCGCCCTGATAAAAGAGAACAAGAGCAAAAAAGGCAAGTGCACGGGCAACTGCGCGACCTGCTGTATGGGATGCTCGTACGGGGCGAAAAAGAAATAAAATAATATAAAAAATACCGCTTGAAGTTTTCATCCGTATCCGACGTTTTTGTCAAAAAAATCGCATAAATACTTGACATTTATATTTATTTATGCTAAAATAATACGGATATCCTTATTTGATAAAAATTCAGGAGATAGTGATGAAAACAAAAAGCGGTATTCTGACGTTTACAGGCAGAATAGAGCAGATCACGGTGGTTCGTGCCGTAAGAAACGGACTTACGAACATAATACCGGTCCTTCTGATAGGCGCATTCGCGCTTATCTTAAAAACGTTTCCGGTGGACGGCTACCAGACGGCTATAAAAACGTTTGCAAACGGGTTTTTCTTGCAGCTTTTTGAGATAGTTTACAGCGCGACGTTCGGCGTTCTGTCGGTGTATATGACGTTTTCGATAAGTTACGCGTATATGCGCATAAAGGCGGATCCCGATATCGTGAGCGCCGGCGCGATAGTCGCGTCGCTCATATCGTTCTTCATCCTTATCGGCACGTACCTGACGGAGTTCGGCACGGAGAGCACGGGACCGAAATCGATGTTTTTGGCGATCATCACCGGCCTCGGCGCGTCGTGGCTGTACTATATGATCTGCAAAGCCTTGAAGAACAGAAGGCGCACGCTGTTCTCAGCCGGTGCCGACAAGCATTTCAACCGGATGCTTACGACGCTATTGCCCATTTCGGTCGTAGCCGTGACGTTTGCGCTGCTTAACGCCGTCGTCATACGCATATTCAACGTCGAATCGTTCAGGGAGCTTTTGGCAAACGCCTTCAACGCACTGTTCTCGCACGGGGAAACGGGTTTCTTAAAAGGCTTTTTCATGGTGCTTTTATCGTCCGTTCTGTGGTTTTTCGGTATACACGGAAGCGACACGCTCGAGGGCGTGATGCAGACGTATTTCGCCCCGGGACTTGCAGCCAACCAGGCGGCGATAGCCGCGGGCGAGGCGCCGACGACGATACTTACAAAGGAATTTTTCGACTGCTTCGTGCTTATGGGCGGCTGCGGCGCCACGATCTGTTTGCTTTTGGCGATACTGATATTCTCGCGCAACAGAGCGAGACGCGGTCTCGGCATAGCGGCGGCATTCCCGATGATCTTCAATATAAACGAAATGATGGTCTTCGGTCTGCCGATAATTCTGAATCCCATAATGCTCATACCGTTCCTCGCCGTTCCGCTCGTATCATATACAACGACGTATATCGCCATGGCGACGGGAATCGTACCGATGATAACGAGCGAGGTCGCGTGGACTACGCCGATACTGCTCGGCGGTCTGCACGCCACTGGCTCCGTCGCGGGTCTTCTGCTGCAGCTTGTTAACGTGATAATCGGCGTCCTCATATATCTGCCGTTCGTGCGTATACTCGACAGACAGACGGTGGAGAACGCAAAGCGCGATTACGAGGATTTCGTGGAATTTTTCAAGCAGAACGAATCGGAATTCCGTACGATGAAGCTGCTTGAAAGAAAAGACATATACGGAGAATTTGCAAAGAACCTATGCGCAGAGCTCCGCCATAACTTTACAAAGCATATCAGGCTCGCGTATCAGCCGCAGTACCATTACGACGGCAGGTGCGTCGGTGTTGAGGCGCTTTTACGCTTCGAGCACCCGATACACGGTTACCTTTATCCGCCGGCAGTAATCAAGCTTGCGGAGGAGGGAGGCTTCTTGCCGGAGCTTGAAAAGGAAGTGCTTGCGCGCGCCCTGGCGGAACGGCCCGCCGTGCAGAAGCGCTACGGAAAAGACGTCAAGATCTCCGTAAACGTGACCGGCATAACGGTCATGACGCAGGATTATCTGCAATTCGTAAAACAGCTTGACGCAAAGGATCCGTTTGCAGGAAAGAACATCTGCATAGAGGTCACGGAGCAGGCGGCTCTCGCGTTCAACGAGGAGACGATAAGTATCTTAAAGTGCTTCAACGACATGGGCATAGTCCTTGCGATAGACGATTTCTCAATGGGTCAGACTTCGCTTCATTATCTGAAAGACAGTCTGTTCAGTATCATCAAGCTTGACGGCTCGCTCACGAGCGAACTGTTCTCACATCAGAATTCAAAGGAGATAGTCGCGTCCGTCGTAAACCTTGCAAATACCATAGGTCTTACGGTCTTTGCCGAATACGTTGAAACGGCAGAGCTGAGGGACGCCTTACACGAAATAGGGTGCGACATATACCAGGGTTACTTGTATTCACCCGCCGTCTTCCTTGAAGATAAATAAGAATAACGAAAAAAATCCGGTCCTGTAAAGGCCGGATTTTTTGTTTCATAGCTTTATTTTTTACCGTAATGGATCTTCACGTTATGACCCGAGACGTACCTGAACAGCGTTACGACGTCTTTATTGTTTACCGAGCCGTCGCCGTTGCAGTCCGTAGCGTCAAGGTCGACGTTCGTGTTGGCTGCGGGATTGCTCGCGTATCTGAACAGAGCCACAACGTCCTTGTTGTTTACCGCGCCGTCGCGGTTGACGTCGCCCGGTCTGTTTTCAAGCAGGCTGCCGACCGCCGTTCTGACTTTGGCGAACAGCTCCGTATCCGTGGTGTAGTCGCCGAGCGCCGTGGTGATCTGCTTTATCATAAGATCGGACGTGCCCTCGCCGAATTTCTGATCGAGAAGCGTAAAGTAATCGTAATCCTCAACGCCGTCGCGTATGGATTCAAGTCTGAGAGAGCCTACGGGATAACCGTCAGAGCCGTATTTTTCAACGTATTCGGGGAGCGCGGCGCCCGCGTAAATCAGCACGCCGTTGCCGTAAGTGTCAACTACCGTTCCGTTTACCGCGTGCTCGTATTTTTTAGACCATGTTTTAACGTTTGATCCCCAATCGTTGCACATATAATAAAGCACGCCGTCTATGTTGTAGAGCTTTGTCTGCCAGAAAAGGATCCTGTGCTTTACGGATTCGTCGTTAATGGAGAACGTTATCTCGGGGTTGTGCGGGTAACGCGTGACGTACCACCATACCTCGTCCCCGCCCGCCTGCTCGGCGGCCATTCTCTCTGTGAATACGCCGTACTTGTTTTCCATGGACTTGGTGTAGTACTGATTGAAAAGCTTGGAATACGCGGCTTTATCATCGCTCGTATTGAAGAAATACGTCTTCGGGCACCATACGTTCACGTCGTTTTCAAGATACTTGAAAAAGTCCGCCGCGCCAATATTTGTATTATAATGTATGGGGGTAATTAGCTTATGCTCTCCGAAATATTCGGTAAACTGCGCGTTCCACATTTTGATATTGTTCAGAGCTGCTACGGTAAGCGGTTCATCTCCGTTGTATGCTTCGTTATGATATGGATAGAAATAAGCCTTGTCTAGCCACTCCTGTTTTTTCGAAACGCGGTCGTACGTAGCCTGTAATATCTCGTCGATATATTTGTGTGTCGAGCTGTCCAAAGCGTATTTCGGATCGTATTTCCAGAACAGAGCATACGCTGTGCAGCGCGGGTCGTCAAGGTACTTTTCGACCTCGTTTGTCCAGAACCATCCGCGCTTTGCGTAGGGCAGGGTATAGCAGTTGACCTTGTTGTCAAGTAGATATTCGTAGTATATCGCGTACAGATCGTCTTCAAGGCCGTCCGTCGTCGTGTTTTCTCTGTTGCCGCCTACTATTACGGCCCACTCGTTCAAATCGGACAGCGTCTTGCAGTAAGAGGCGACGGGGAGCGTGAAATCCCAGACGTACGCGTAAACGTTAGCCTGCTTTATCACGTTTTCGTCCTTGTCTCTCAGCTTTACGGTCGCTGAGTAAAGTCCCGCGGGCGTGTCGGCATTTGACTTGACCTTTATTATTATCATCTTGCTCTTGTTTTTCGTCAGGCTGAACGACGTGTCGGAATCAAGCTCCGGTATCGGGTCGGCGACGGTCTTTCCGTCCACGTCGTCGAAGTAC
>CADBSB010000181.1 GCA_902797235.1 uncultured Ruminococcus sp.
AATTTAGCTGACGCGCTTTGCGCGGCAATTTAGCTCTGACAAACAACAAAGAACAGACTGAAGTATTTCCAGCCTGTTCTTTTCAACAATTGCGCTCTTACTCACCGCATTTACGCGCAGTTAATAACTTCCTTATCGGGCTTTTCCCTTTGCGGCAGCCTTAATGAATTACGCCGCAAACGGCGCATGAATCGTGTCTTTCGACACATGAATTGTCTGTCGGCATGAGTTGTCCTAACAGACATGAATTGTCCCTTACGGGACGTTAAATGAGCTGCCGCAAATGCGGCAGCCCCGTTTTTTATCGTTTTATAACTGATTCTGCATTTCCGTATAAGGAAGCAGGGCGACTTCAAGATTTCCGTTTTTGGTACGGAGCTCGTCTATGAACTCCTTTTCCTCACGCGGGTCCTTCAACTGCACCTTATAAGACAGCCTGAACATACTTCCCATCCCGGTGGTCTTTACTCCGGCGTTTTCTGCCTTTTTCAGGTAATGCGCGAAAATATCGTCAAACGTGCCGTTATATTCAAGGCTTTCCGGTATTGTTATGCGCAGCAGCTGATCTGCGGCGAGCTTTTTATGCTCGAACAGGGGGACAAAGCTGAGCAGAAGGAACACGACGGCCAGGGCTATGAGTATCACCACGCCGTAGCCGATATAACCCATACCGAACGCGATGCCGGAGCCCATGGCAGCGAGGATCGCGGCTATCTCGTCCGCCGAGCCCTGAGCGGAACGGAAGCGGATAAGGCTGAACGCGCCGCCTATCGCGACGCCCGCGCCGATATTGCCGTTTACGAACGTGATGACGGCGGAAACGACGAACGGGATGAGCGCGGTGACGATGAAAAATCTCTTTGTTGAGCGTACTCTGAAGCTCATTATCCATGCAAATATAAATCCCGAAACGAGCGCGGCGCCCGCCATGATAAAGAACTGCGACGCGGTAACGGTGGATGAATAGATAGAATCAAACATAATAATTTCTCCTTTATTTCAAATGATCTCTCGCTTTTATAAGCTGTCTTTTGTACGCTTCACCGTATTTTGAGAAGCTGCCTTTCGTGATCTTGCCGCCCGATAATATTTCCGTAAGCCAGAGCGGCATGGCCTGCTGCACCTTTATTTCAAGTATCGTCCATCCGGGATCGAGAAGCGATATACCGTCCATCGATTTTTTGAGCGTAAGATCGTCTGTGCGGTACCGCGGATTTTCGTCGATCGTAAGTCTCAGATCCCCGCCCGGTTCGTAATACGCCGTTCTGTCGTAGATTATAAGGCACGCGGGAACGAGCGTTTTATAGTAGTCGCGGAACGTGGTTATCTCTTTATTTATCTGCCCGGGGGCGCATATATCGCCCTCGCCCGAAAAGAATTTGTGTACGAGCGGTATAGTGGTCTGCACGCGGCGTTTGTAAACTATGCCGTACGCCTTGCGTTTCAGTTCAAGGAACACGGGCGTCTCGTCCGTCGCTATGCCGTAGGAGCGGAGCCGTATTTTTTCTTTGAACAGCGGCTTTTCGACGCTTGCGCGTATAAGCCGGTACGTCGGCGTGTCGTAGTAGAGCGAGGCTATCGATGATTTTCCGTACTGATCGACCTCCATATGACCTTTCAGCCTTTTTATCAGATATTCCGTCTGTTCGCCCGAGAGCAGATATTTGAACTCGTACCGCTGCATTACGGTAACAGCCATGGTATCACCTCACATCACTATGCGGAGGGCGAATGCTCCGTCCTTTACCTCCGCCGAAACGCGTCCGTTATACGCTCTGACGGTCTGTTTTACGAACGGCAGGCCGAGACCCGCGCCGTTTTCTTTTTCCTTATTGTTTTCAAGCGTTGTAAATCTGTCGAACACCTGATCCGCCGGGCCGTCGGGCAGATCGGCGTCGTTTTCGGTCTCCAATACGACGCGGCCGTTTTCGTTTTTCAGCGTGAAGTCCGCTTTTGAAAGCGAGAATTTTAACGCGTTGCAGATCAGCTCGTCTATCAGCTTTTCCATCGCGTCCCTGTCCGCCCTGACCGTTACGCCGGGCGCGGCGTTTACCGTAAGCGATACGCCTTTTGCCTCAAACTCCGCGGCTTTTTTGTCAAGCGCACGCGTTAAGTATTCCGAGAACGGGAATTCAGCCGCTTGGCCGGGCTCGCCGTCGAACACGCTTATCTCACCGAGCCTGTCAACAAGCTCGTTCATTTTGGACAGCTGTCTGCGCGTCGAGCGCGTCTGATCGTCCGGACCGTATTTTCTCTCCGCAAGCTCCGTGTTTGCATATATGACCGTAAGCGGTACGCGGAATTCCATGTTTGCGTTTTTTATGAAATTCTTTTGTTTTCTGTCCGCCTCCTCTATCGGCGCGTATATTTTTCTGCCGATGAAAAGGAGCACGAACCAGCCTGTCAACAGCACCGCCGCCTCGCCTATGGCGGAAATTATTAGGATGCGGTAGGACGGCAATAACTCTCTTCCCTGGTCTATCACGGTAACGTAGGTCGTCCCGCCTTTTTTATATACGCGGTATCTGTACGTTCCTTTTGTCCAGCCCGTTTTTTCTCTATACAGGCTGCGGGCCCATTCCCGCGCCTCACTCTCCGTCACCGCGGAGATATTGAAGGCTACGGTTTCCGCCTCGCCGCTATCGGTAAAGGCTATTGTGAAATAACGGAGCGAAGCGTTCATTTCCGGTGACTGCGGACCCATAGGCCCCATTCTGAAACCGTCGTCCTTCGGTCTGTACTGAAAATCACCGGGAGCGTTTTCTCCCCGTTCGAACGAGCCCTGCCTCTCGGAGAGCATTTCCGTCAACATATCCGCGTCATCCGCCGCCATTGTGAAATTCACGCCGTTTATAACGGTCAGAAGCACGGTAAGAAGAACGAATATCACGATTATCGCGTAGATCCTGAATTTCTTTTCCGCCTTATTCATTTATCTGTCCTTTCTTTGCACGATCGAGCGTTTTACGTATCAAATCCTCTATTACATCCGGCGTGAACGGGTACGTCAGATACGCGTCCGCCTTTGGATCTTTTGCCTTATGCCCGTTTGTAAGAGCTATTACGGGTATTTGCTTTTCTTTCATTTTTGCAGTCAGCCTGTCGAACTCCACGCGCGGCAGATCACAGTCGAGAACGGATATATCGAACTTCTCCGAGCCGACAAGCGACAGCACCTGCGCTCCGTCAAAAGCGGCTATGAGCTCGCCCATATCGTTTTCAAGTATGGATTTATAGCATTCAAGCAGGTCGCGGTCGGGCGCCGCAAACAGTATCTTCATTTTGATCCTCTTTTTCTTATGACGTGACAGTCACATCGCTGTAAACCGTCGTTTTGCCGTAGGCGTTGACGTTATTGAACGTGTACGATACGCCGTTTATCTTTACGGTGTGGCTGCCTGCGGAGTGAAGCGATAATGAGTACGTTTTTATACTGCCGCCAGCTGAAACTCTGCCGTAGCCGAGTATTATCAGCGTGCCGCCCGTTACGGAGACCGAGCTGTCCGCGTCTATCGCCGCCATGTTCTGGTTGCTCGGGCCCCTCGTTATCACTATGCCGCCCGTCTGCTTGTACGTGCCGTTACTGTCTATGCCGTCCGTGTCGCCGTTCGGCGATACCGTTACGTCAAGGTAGCCGCCCGTCACGTTCACCTGCGCGGTCGTGACGCCCTTTGCGGCGTTTACGCCGTCGTCGTTTGCGGAAACGTATGATTTGCCGCCCGATACGTTTATGACGTTTGCTTCAAGCCCCTCGTACGCGCTGTCGATATTGACTTCTCCGCCCGAGATATTCAAGGTGTAGTCCGCGTGTATGCCGTCCGCGCCGGATACCGTCTGCTGACCGCCCCAGCCGCCCGGGCCCCTGCGCCCGCCGGACGTTTTATTCGCGGGTGAATATACGTTGATCGTTATAGTTCCGCCCGAGATGTTTATCGTGCCCTGACCTTTGCTGCCGTCACCGAGCGCCGTGCCGTAGTCGGCGTGCAGGCCGTCGTCGTAGCTTTGTATCGTCAGAACGCCGTCTTTGATATTCAGCTCGTTCTGCACCTTTATGCCCTTATACGACGTTGTTTTGGCGCCTGACGCAGTGTAGCCGCTGTAAGAGCCCGTATACACCGTGACCGTCGGCGCGCCGTCCTCTTTCGCCGTCATCTCAAAGTTATGAGCCGCCTGGAAACCGTCGCCCGCGGCGTAGACCGTTATCGAACCGCCGGATAAGACTATATCGCCTCTCGTTTCGCCGTTCTTGTTTGTATCCGTATTTTCCGTCTTGACGCCGTCGCCGTTCGTCGATACTGCGACCACCGCGCCGCTCGTAACGGTTATCGAATCGTTGCCTTTTAAGGCGTTGTTGTAAGCCGTTACTTTGAGCGAAAGATTTTGTATTGTCAAATCTTTTGTAGTATGAATTCCGTTATTGTAAGCCGCGTTTATGACTAAAGTTCCGGATCCTTTTATTTTCAGATCGCATTTAGCGTATATCGCGCCCTCGCCCTGATCTTCGTCGTCCGCCGTCTTTGTGCTTCTCGTATCGTTTATCACGTTTTCCGTGTTTTTCTTTGCCGATATTTCGACTTTGCCGGCTGAAATTATCTTTATCGGAGAATCTTTGCCGTAGGTTATAGTCGCGCCCGCGAGCTCGATTATGACCTCGTCATCCTCGCCCGCGTCAACGAGTACCTGACCTTCAAGCAGACCGGATAACGTGTACGTTCCCGCCTTTGTTATCGTATAAACGCTTTTCGTGTTGTCTATCACGGTGCTCGTCTTTGTCGTTTCCGCCGCTGTTGTCTGTTCGGACGTTGTTTCCTCTTTTGTTGTTTCTGTTGTTGTTTCTTCTTCTTTTATTGTTTCAACCGTTGTTTCTTCTGTTGTTGTTTCTTTTGCCGACGTTGTTTCATCCGCGGCGGTCGTTTCCGTGGCTTCGGCAGTGTTATATTCTCCGTCGTCCGTCTTAATAATGAACTCTCCCGTCGCCTCGGCTGCCGTTATGTCGCTGTCGACCACCGCTTCAAGCGCCGTTTTTGCCGCGGTCGTATCGTTTGTCGTTGTCGTCGCCGTGCCGCAGGCGACAAGCGTTACGGCTATAAGCGCCGCTAAAATGATCGCAATAAGCTTTTTCATAATTTTTTCCTTTCCATATTAAAAATCCTTCTCCGTTCGGTTTCTGATTACCATTATACGGAGAAGGATTGAAAATAGATTGAAGGTTTTTATTTTTTTTCGATCGGGATCAAAACCGTGAAAACGGCTTTGCCGTCTTTATACGCGGCTGATATGTGGCCGCCGTGCGCGTCTGTCACGGCTTTGGCTATCGAAAGCCCGAGACCGTAATGGCTGCCCATCTCGTTTCTCGATTCGTCGGCGCGGTAAAAACGGTCGAACAGGTGTGATAGCTGATCGGCGCTCATTTCCGCGGCGTCGTTTTTTACGGTGAGTACGGCGTTATGCCGTTCGCGCTTGAGTGTAAGCTCGACCGTGTCGCCCGTACCGTGCGAAACGGCGTTGTCAAGCAGGATCGAGACGAGCTGGCGGAGCTGATTCGGATTGCCTTTAACGGCTATGCCCTGCTCCGTGTCCGCGTTTATCCGTTTTCCTTTTTCAAACGCAAGGCTTTCAAACGGTAAGACCTCGCCGTCGACGAGCTTTGAAAAATCGAGCGTCGCCTTCTGTATATCGCCGTTTTCGGCTTTGGAGAGCGCGAGCAGCTGTTTTACGAGGTCTGACATACGCTCGTTTTCATAATCTATATTGTCAAGCCATTCGTTGTCTCCCGCGTCGCGGCGGAGCAGCTCGCTGTTTGCGGAAATTACCGCTATCGGCGTTTTAAGCTCATGTCCCGCGTCGGAGACGAAGCGCTTCTGCCGCCTGTCGTTTTCCTCAAGCGGCTTTACTATAAGACGGGATATGAATATTGAAATAATGACAAGTACAACGAGCGCCGCGCCGCCTATTATAAGCATCTGCTTTATCAGAATTATCTGGTTGTCGTTGTTTATCGTGCCGTCTATCATCGCGACGAGCGTGTAGCCGTCGCGTTTGTCGACAAGGTACGTTATATTGCCGTTTCTGCCCTTTTCTTTGCCGCTTTTCAGGATGGAATCCGTCATTTTAAGCAGCGATTCCTCGCTTTGCAGGGCGTTGTTGCCGTTGTTCACGGATATGACCTCTCCGTCACCGGAATATACCACGGCGTAAAACGTGGAGAGCTGAAATCTCCGCTCGTTTCTGCCGAATTCATCGTCGCGCGGACCGGGCTTGCCGCCCCGGTCGTCAGGTTTGTCGTCGGGCTTGAAATCCGGTCTTTGTTCGTTTCCGTTTGGCTGTTCTTCAAGCGAAAAAAGCTGTACGTACCATTTCAGCATCTCCTCGTTTTCGTTCTGCAGCGCTATGCGGTTAGATACGTATATCGTGGTAAGCGTCACCGCCATAAGTATAAGAAGAGAGAAAACGACGGTGAAAACTATTCTTCTTCGCGTTTTATTGAACATCCCCGCACCTCAATTCATAGCCTATCCCGCGCAGCGCCTTTATCTCGCACCTCGTACCGACGAACGCGAGCTTTTTGCGGGCGAACGACATATAGACCTCCACGTTGTTATATTCCGAATCGCTTTCATAGCCCCAGATCTTCAAAGCTATCTGCTCGCGAGTGAGTACGCGCCCCTGGTTCGCTATTAGATATTCGAGTATTCGGAGTTCCTTTTCACCGAGCCGTACGCTCTGACCGTTATCGCACGTTAAGACCGCTTTTTTTACGTCGAGCGTAAGGTCTTCATATTTAAGGCTGCCGTCGTTCGTCGGTACGTTTCTTCTGCCGAGAGCGCGAAGGCGCGCAAGCAGCTCCTTTGTCATAAACGGCTTGGTAAGATAATCGTCCGCGCCGCTGTCAAGCCCTTCCACCTTGTCGTCAAGCTCGCCCTTTGCGGTGAGCATGAGTATCGGCGTTTTAATACCCTCGGCGCGCGCTTTTTTGGCGACGTCAAAGCCGTTTTGGCGCGGCATCATAACGTCAAGCACTATAAGATCGTACAGTCCGCCCTCTATCTCATATAAAGCGTCCTCGCCGTTATCGGTCGAGGTGACCTCGTACCCCTCGCGCCGCAAAAGCTCGCACAGCGCCCTGTTCATCCGTTTTTCGTCCTCGGCAAGCAAAACCTTCATAAGCGCACCTCCTTTTGACCGATATTATATGATAAAAGTCTTGAAAATAGATTGAAAAACCGGCGTTTTACAAAATGACGGCTTGCGCCGTCATTTCAATATCAGAACGTTAATTTGTCTATGCGGGAAAGAAGCTCCGCAAGTATCTTTTTGCAATGCTCTATGGTCGCCTTGCCGTCCTCGGTTTCAAGGCCGCCGCGTCTTATCGTGCGGCGCATTATGCGGGTATAGCCGACTATCATCGCCTTTTCCTCTACCTCTTTTATCCTCTTCTCGTCAGTCGTGTCAAGGTACAGCTCAAGCGATTTGCGCCACAGCTTTGCGGACTGCTCGTACGGGATGCCGAGGAATTTCAGCACCACGTTGTGATCGAGCACGGTGTAGCCGATATACGCGTTATACATACTCGCCAGCTCGAAAACGGGATGTCCGTGGCAGAGCGTATCCATATCTATGAGCAGGCTTTCGCCGTTTTGCAGCATAATGTTTTTAATATGATAATCGCCGTGCATCATGTGGTTGTCTTCCGGCACGTCCGATACGAGCTTATAAAGCTTATCCGCCTGCTCCTTCGGAAGATAATCCTTCAAAAACGACGCCCAGTCGAGCGCGACGGCCTTCATATCCGGCATCGAATCCGGCTTTACCACAGTGGAATGGATGAGCTTCAACAGATCCGTCGACATTTGCGCTATCTCGTCTACCGTGCGCTCGCCTCTTATCAGCAGCTTTGCAAAGCTCGTTGCGTTCAAAAGCTCGAAAACGGAGCCGTATCCGCCGCCCTCAATACGCACCACGTCGTACGGGATCGCCGTCGGAACGCCGAGTACGAACGCAGTACGCGCAAGCTCGCGCTCGCGGTGGATCTCCGGCAGAGCGTCGGGGTTGAGATATACCTTTACGATCGTATCGGGGTCTATGCGGTAGACCTTGCCGTTCGCGCCCTGACCGATGACCTCGCAGCCCTCGACGGATAACACTCTGTACGCCTTCGTCACGTCCATCATTTCCGTAAAGCCCGTCATATCGAATATATCGTACACCTCGGGCGTAACGTTCACGATCCTCGTGTCGCGGACGAGCTTTTTTACTCTCAATATTATGCGAAGTCCGGCGCTTGATATGTATTTGAGGTTTTCGCACTCAAACACCACAGAATCAGTCGGGCATTGTTCGCGCGCCTCAAATATTTTCTTTTCCGTTTCCGCCGCGTTTGCGGAATCTATGTGTCCGCTTAAATAGATAGTCAATACCTTGCCGTCCGAATTGAAACTGATTTCCGCCATTTTATTTTACTCCTTCAAATATTTTTTCAATAATCGTGTTGTATTCCCGCCACGCGTCCGTGCCGTTCAATTCCTTTGTATATTCAGCGACGCTTCTGTAATACCACGCCTGAAGCGTCAGATCCCTCATATGAAAGCTCTGCCACACGTTGTCTTTTTCCGTTTTCCACGTTCTGTATAAGGAGCGCATATTCGAAAGCTTGTCGGACAGCCATACTATTTTTACGCCGATATCGTCCGCGTTTTTCAGCTTTTCAAGCGCTTCCTCCTTGCGTATCCTCCAGCTTTGCTCGGGCGGCAGGTCTCTTCTCTTGTTCTCTGTCTCCGACATCACGAGCGCCAAAACTCTTTCGCCGAATTCCGCCTTTATTTCATCCTTGCTTGTGCTTGTATCCTCCAGCGTGTCGTGAAGCAGCGCCGCGGCGAGGACCTCCGCGTCCGCCGTCACGGTCGACGCTATGACGGACGTTTCGAGCGGGTGCAGGATATACGGCAAAGACGTCAGCTTTCTTCTCATGCCCTGATGCCTTTCAAGCGCGAAGGCGACCGCTTTTTCGTAAAGCTCCATAAGCCTCTCCCCCTCGCGTCAGAAGCCGACGCGCGCGGCGCGGCGTTCAAGTCTTTCGCTGAACTCCGCTTCGGACGATGCGGCTATAAAGTCCTCTTTTTCAAGCTTTATCTCCACCAAACCGGACAGCGCCGTACGTAAAGCGCCCTTTGACCACGTTCTTTCATAGAGGTTACGGACGAAACGCGCGTTTGCAAACTCGCGTGAGTTGATATATTCGTCCGGCAGATCGAAGAAGAACTTTTTTGCCTCGGCTTCAAACGCCTCTGTATATCCGAAATGCTTTCTCACCATGAGCATATATATCTCAAAAAGCTGCTGTTTCGTGTAGCTCTTGAACGTGAGCACGAACGGCATACGCGAGCGAAGACCCGTGTTGCCCTTCATAAGCATTTCCATCTCGTCCGTGTAGCCCGCCATAATAACGAGCATATCGTCCCTGTGGTTTTCCATTTCGGCAATAAGCGTCGTCAACGCCTCCTTGCCGTAGTCGTTCGTCTGGTGTGAATCGTCGTACAGGGCGTACGCCTCGTCAAGGAACAGTACGGAGCCGTACGCGTCACGGCAGATCGCCGCCGTTTTGACGGCCGTCTGACCGACGTATTCGGCGCAGAGCGTACGCGCGGAATATTCAAGGAACGCGCCCTTTCTTAATATCCCCTCTTCTCTGAATATCTTGCCGATTATCCTCGCGACTGTCGTTTTACCGGTACCCGGAGCGCCGACGAAGCGCATATGTATACACGGCCTGTCAAGCGCGTCGTCCGACATGGAGAGCTTGACCTGCGCGGCTATTTCCGATACCCTCGCGGCTATTTCCTCCATACCGATAAGCTCTTTTAGCTCGTCGTAGCCGCTCTTTTCCTTTTTCTCCTTCTCCTTCGGCGCTACGTCCTCCGGCGCGATCAGCTCGCGGTTGACTGTCAAGCCCGCCGCTTCTGCGTCGGCGTCGTGCTTCGCCTTTGTCAGGATCATATCCTGAACGATCTTTTCAACGGTCTTGTAGCCGTAAAATCTTCCGTCCTTTTTCTCTATCCTGATCCTTTGGTAAAAGTTTTCGGCGATCCCATAGTCCGTAGTATATCCTAAGCGTCTGACGTTGTCCCACATACATTCGACAAGATCAAGGTCGTGTATCGGCGGTATCTTGACCGTGCGCAGAAGCATCACGTCGGAGAGGATGTTTTTTATATTGTCAAACGATTTCTTTTCAAGGTACGGCACGCGGAAAACGAATATGTATTTATCCTGCAAAAAGTACAGTCTCTGCGCGAATTTACGCAGATCGTCCATCTTGTCGCCCTCTAAGAACGTGCTTATATCGAGACCCACGGCGCCCAGATCTATTTCGTCGTCGTTTTTGATCAGATTGTCTATAACGTCCGATACGGAGGTCATGTTCCCCTCCGATTCCTTTGCGACCTTGTATTCTATATACTTGCCGCGCTTTTCGGACTGGTCGCCGTAGACCTGCATCCTCTGCAAATAATTTGCAAACGAGGACAAAAGCGTAGTGAAGCCGCAGCCCTGATCGACGGCGAAAAGATAATTCTGCATTCTGAGCGCTTTAAGCGCGCCCCTCTCTTTCAGATAAGGCACGGATACCGAAATATCCGTTATCATCTTCTGGTATTCCTCAGCGCCGTAGTAAACGGAATATATCGTTTTGACAAGATCCGACGCGTCGTCTCCGCTGTCCTTGTAAACGAGTATGCTCACGACCTCGGGAAAATCGGGGAATGCGCGGTTCCAGGCTTTTCTTACCGCGTCCTCGCATTCCTTCTGCGACCCGGCGGAAAATCTGTAAACGCCGAACGTATAGCCGGAGTACAAAAGCTCCGCCTCGTGCTTTTTATCAAGATCTTCTTTAAGCACGGTATTCAAAACCACGCCTTTTTCGATTTTTTCCAAGGCGAACGAACAGGCGTAGCCCACGCGCACGTAATACTTATCCACGTTGTTTATCTCCTTTTATCATCATTCTTTTTTATTCGCCGGAAGCGGCAGCGCCGAGAAAAGCGCGACGAGAGCGCCGCTGAGAAGCACCGCGCCGCAAATATCCGTAAGCCAGTGCATACCGGAAAGCAGTCTGCCCGCCACGGCGATAAGTATGAGAGCGCCCAAAACGATGCGCACGGCAAGGCAAACGTTTTTGTTCTTTATATACTTGCCGAGAACGAGTATCGCCGCGCCGAATATCGCGCATATGACCATCGTGTGAGACGACGGGAAGGACGCCTCCGCCTCGATCGCACGGCAGTTTATTACCACCTTTTCAAATATAACGTAAAACAGTATGACAACGAAGTAAAGCCCGCCCATATATATTATTTCCCTGTCGACCTTTTTAACACTTTTACGTTTGATAAGCTGAACCAAGCCGAGCACGAAAAACGCGACAGCCGCGGATATGGCGAGCACCAGTATACCGTCCGTCAGCTTGTCCCAGATATTGTTTACGCCGGTGAAGCTGAACACGGCTTCGTTCACCGTGTAAAGACCCACGGGCAGCCCGACGGGGCTCGTACCTATATCGACCGTCTTCAATAAGACGATAAGAATGATAAACAGAAAAAAGCACACGCCCGATATGATGTATTTGACCTTGTTATTCATAAAACCTCCCGATCAAGACAATGTCGTAAAAAGTCATTTTATATTATATCATAAGATTTTTGATTTTGCAATAGTTTATAATAATTTATTTATTTTGGACAATAAAAAAATTTTTGATGAACGCGGATTTTTGAGACGTTTTTAAGCGCCTGCTTTGCACGGCGCTTTAAAATATCGTAAACATTTTTGATTATGTGTTTACAAAAGCGGATACGTATGGTATAATTTAAAAAAAATTACAGGAGGATCACATAATGGCAGACCGCATAGTACTGAACACGATTTCCTACCACGGACACGGAGCAATAGACAACATCGTGCCCGAGCTCACCGCAAGAGGCTTTAAAAAGGTATTCCTCACCTCCGACGCCGATCTCGTTAAATTCGGCGTTACGAAAAAGGTGACGGACATGCTCGACAAAGCCGGCTTTCCCTACGTCGTGTACAGCGACATAAAACCCAACCCCACGATAGAAAACGTTAAAAACGGCGTCGCCGCCTTCAAGGCGTCGGGCGCCGACTGCATGATCGCTCTCGGCGGCGGCTCCAGCATGGACACCGCGAAGGCGATAGGCATAATCATAAACAACCCCGAGTTTGAGGACGTTCGCTCGCTCGAAGGCGTCGCACCGACGAAAAAACACGCCGTATTCACGATAGCCGTACCGACCACCGCCGGCACCGCCGCCGAGGTCACTATAAACTACGTTATAACGGACGTGGAGAAAAAGCGCAAATTCGTCTGCGTTGACGTAAACGACATACCGGAAATAGCCGTAGTCGACCCCGATATGATGGCGACGATGCCGAAGGGCCTGACAGCCGCTACGGGTATGGACGCGCTCACTCACGCGATAGAGGGCTATATCACGAAAGGCCACTGCACGATAAGCGATATGTTCCATCTTGAAGCTATCCGCCTTATCTCCGCAAACCTGCGCGGCGCGGTACAGAACACGCCCGAGGGACGCGAGGGAATGGCTCTCGGTCAGTATATAGCCGGTATGGGCTTCTCAAACGTGGGTCTCGGGATCGTACACAGCATGGCGCACGGTCTGTCGGCTCTGTACGACACGCCGCACGGCGTAGCCTGCGCGATACTTTTGCCCGTCGGACTTGACTACAACAAGCCCACGTCCTATAAGCGCTACCGCGCGATAGGCAATGCGATGGAGGTCCCGGGCATAGACAATATGACCGATGAGGAAGCCGCAGACGCGACGATAGCCGCCGTCCGCAAGCTCTCCGCCGACGTCGGAATCCCCGCAAACCTCAAAGGCATTTTAAAGGAAGAAGACGTTCAGTTCCTCTCCGAATCCGCCTACGCCGACGCCTGCCGTCCCGGCAACCCGCGCGAAACGAGCGTTGAGGAGATAAAAGAGCTTTACAGATCACAGCTGTAATCGATATAACGCAATAAAACAAACCGCGACGACCTCGCGGTTTGTTTTATTTTAAGCCTTCCCCGGTTGGGGAAGGTGGCGCGGTACGCGCCGTGACGGATGAGGCGAACACCGAGCCCGCGGTCAAACGGTTATCCCGCTTTATTTAACCTCCGCTCCGCCCCATTCAACGACGGTAAAGCCGTTTCTTTCCGGTGCGACGAGCGTCTGCGGCGCTATTTCTACATAACCGTCAAGCGGCTTATACGCCATGAATACGCGGATTACCGTGTCGGGCTCGGGTGTGACCGTCAGCTTTGCGTTTTCCGTATAGGCGGTCGTCTGGAATGAGATAAGGTTATATGCGTTATCCTGCATTCTCGGCAGCCAGTATATAATAAATTCGTCCGCTTCGCGGTCGTTCAGACCCGCTTTTTTAAGCGCGTCGTACAGAAATTCCGCGGTATCGGAGCCCTTTACGCAGAAGCCCGTACCGAAATCATATTCCACGCCGCCGACGCCTTCCCAGAACAGCGCATAATACTGTCTTCCGTTCGGGAAAATCAGCGTGCCGTCGGGATACGCCGTAAAGTTTTCCCAGCCGTTTACGCCGTATTCGGGGTAAGTCGCCGTAAATCTGCCGTTATAATCGAGCCTCACACTGCATACCGTCTCTTTTTCGGGGTACAGATAAATTATCGGCTTTTCCGGTGCCGGTAAATCTTCAGTACATTCTACCGTAACCCCGCCGTTTATTATCTCAAACGGCACGTCATTCATCTTTGAATCAAACACGTCGTCGTCCGACGCCTTGACGGTTATTTCAAGAAATTCACCGGGCTTTGCAAGCGCGGACACGTGGAAGGTCAGCTCCACGAAGACCCTGTCCTCTTTGAGCGGGAATTTCTCCGACATAACGAGCCAGTTGAACGTGCGCGGGCTCGGCGCGCCCGCCCAGATCTCATCGCCTTCGTCGTTGTATATCTGCGAGCCGCTCGTCATATTGCCCGCGCCCTTTACGCGGCATTTATACTCCGCGTCGGCAAGCATAAGCTTATCGTCCCAGTATATCTTAGCCTTTACGGACATAAGATCCGTAACGTTTACGAGGCTGACGTTTACGACGACGATATCGCCCGGCTTTGCCGTGAGCGTTTTGTCTTTACCGTCGACGACTATCATCAGTTTCTGTTTTTCCTCCGACGCGGTATCCGGCGCGGTCGTTTCCGCTGTCGTATCCTTATCCGTCTCCGTCACGGGCGCGGTCGTGTCGGGCGCGGCGGTGTCCTTATCCGTTTCCGTCACAGGCTCCGTTTCCGT
>CADBSB010000182.1 GCA_902797235.1 uncultured Ruminococcus sp.
ACTGGCGGATGGTGCTCAGCCGGTGGGCGATCACGATGCGGGTGCACTTCATCCGGTCCAGCGCCTCGCTGACCTGCTTCTGGGTCAGGTTGTCCAGGGCGCTGGTGGCCTCGTCGAAGATCAGCAGCTTCGGCCTGGGGGCGATGGCCCGGGCGATCATCAGCCGCTGCTTCTGTCCGCCGGAGACGCCGCCCTGGCCCTCGGAAATGAGCGTGTTCATGCCCATCGGCATATTGCGGATATCCTCCGCGAGCCCTGCGATCTCCGCCGCCGCCCAGGCGTCGCCCAGCGTCAGCCACGGCGCGGAGATCGTGATGTTGGAGAAGATGTCGCCGGTGAACATCTTGCCGTTTTGCATCACCGCGCCGATCTTGCGGCGCAGGGATTTAAGGTCTATGCGTTTAAGGTCTCTTCCGTCGTAATACACGGCGCCCTTCTGCGGCGTCTCAAATCCGAGCATTATGCGCATCAGCGTTGATTTTCCGCAGCCGGTCTTTCCGACTATGGCGACGTACTGACCGGGACGTATTTTGAGTGAAAGATCGTCGAGCACGGGCGGCATATCGTCCGTGTAGCGGAACGTGACGTTGTTAAGCTCGATAGCGCCGGACAGACGGGAAATAACTATCTTGTCCTCCGCGACCTCCGGCACAGCCTCCATTATCGGCTTTGCCATTTCAAGCACGGGGCGTATCTGCGCAACGCCCACCGCGATGCCCGCCAGAGCCATGAACGCGGCGTTCACCATGCCGTAAGCCGCGCTGAACGCGTAGAATTCCGAAACGGACACGCCGCTTTTGACCGCAAGCGTGTACATTACAAGCGTTCCGATAAGCGAAATGCCCACGGTTATTACGGAGGCGACCTTCAAAAATATCGGAGGATCGTATTCATGCTTCGCCGCCGCCGCGTAGAGCTTGCCCCATTTGGCAAACGCCCTCTGCTCCGCGCCGGACAGCTTTATCTTCTGTATACCCGATATGAGCTGATAGCTCATACCGTTTTCCTTGCTCAGATGAAGCATATGCTGGCGCATTATCTTCATACGTATGAGCACCTGTATGAAAGTGACCGCGAGCGTCAGTACCGTCACCGTGATCGCCGGTGCGACGAGCGCCGGAGCGTATATGAATATCTGGGATATGTACGACAAAGACAAAATCGACGTAAGTCCGGTCGTGAATATCATATCGATTATCTGACTGCAAAGCCCGTTTATATATCCGGCGCGGTTCGACAGCTCGCCGGCGCTGTAATCCTTGAAGAACGACGCGGGGAGCGACAGGATGCGCATCATCATCGCCGCCTCGACCGACATATCGAGCTTTATGGAGATCCTCGACGTCAGAAGCGCCTTGACAGACGTAAGCATCAGCGCGCTGACCGCGGCGGCGACCATGAACGCCGCGACGCCTAAAAGCACCGACACGCTGCCGGACGCTACGACCGTTGAAAACAGCAGATTGGTGAGCCACGGCGTGATGAAGCCTATCGCCGTGATGACTGTCATAACGACGGCGAGCGGTATCACGTCCGACACGGATATTTGTCCGAATATGTACTTCATAAGGTCGCCCGAGGACATTTTGGTAAGCGGGAACGGCTTGTAAAACGCTATCGCTTCCTTTTCTATCATGTTCTGATTTTTGCGGTTGACCTTTATTTTCTTTCCCGTTTTTCTGTCGTAGAAGCTGTAACCGTTCAACCCGGACGGTATGAGAGCGACGACGCTGCCGTCGTCCTTCCTCGTTCCGAGCATGGCGCCTATCGCGTCGTGGTACCAGCCCTTTTCAAGATCGACGTTCCTTCGCATGAAGCCGGACGGACGGAGCAGATATTCAAGCACGTCGTTCATGTCCTTGATATTGTCCGGTACCTCCTGTACCTTCACGCGGTAGAATTTCAGTATATCGCCTATGGCGTCGGCGGTTATGTCGCGGTCGTTGTTCAAAGCCGCGCTCATATGACGTCCCATAACGACGTTCGCCATTTTTTCGAAGGATTCCTCGAATACGGCGCGGTCCGCTTCTTTTCTAAGCCTTATCTGTTCGTTAAACCAGCCCATCGATCCACCTCCGTCATTCAGACGTGACGAGCGTCTTATATGCGCCGTCAAGTGCCATAAGCTCTTCATGCGTGCCGCGCTCCACGACCTTGCCGTGATCGAGAACTATTATCTCGTCGCAGTCGCGTATCGTCGACAAACGGTGGGCTATAACTACGCACGTTATGCCGCGGTTCTTTATCGACTTCACTACCTCGTACTCGGTCTTCGCGTCAAGCGCGCTCGTGGCCTCGTCCATTATTATTATCGTGGGATCCTGCGCGAGCACGCGCGCTATCTCCATACGCTGGCGCTGGCCGCCGGAGAAGTCCTTGCCGCCCTCGGTTATCCTGTACTGATAACCGCCCTCGCGCTGCATTATATCCTCGTGTATCTGCGCGTCGCGCGCCGCTAAGATGACCTCAAAGTCCTCTATCGAATTGTCCCACATTTTTATGTTGTTTGAAATAGTGTCCTCAAACAGGATTATATCCTGATCGACGACGGCGACGGAGCCCGTGAAAACGCTCCTGTCTATCTGACCCATCGGTTTGCCGTCGAACAGGATCTCGCCGCTCCACGGCTGATAAAGGCCCGATATGAGCTTTGACAGCGTGGATTTGCCGCAGCCCGACGTGCCGACGAACGCGACGCGCTGGCCGGGTTTAAGTTCAAGGCTGAAATCCTCTATCAAAGGCGGCGCGAGGCGCGAATAGCCGAACGTCACGTTTCTTATGCTTAAAGCGCCGGTCAGCTTGTCATAGCCCTCTTCACCGTTTTCCGCGGACGCTTTTTCCTGTTCGGTCAGAGCCTGATCCTCGGGGTATTCCATAACGTCCTCGATACGCTCCATGCTCGACCGCATCTCCTGCATCACCTGGCCGGAGGAAATAAGCTCCTGCGCCGGCGCCTCGAACGCGGCGAGGAAGCCCTGGAACGCGAACACCATACCGGCGGTGAAATTGCCGCGCATGGTGAGCCACACGCCGAGTATAAGGACCGCCGTGCTCAATATCTCGGATACGATCAACGGTATCAGGCCGAGATACTGATTTATCCTTTCGTATCTGACGTTCTGCGTGTTTACGGACGCCTGATAACCGGACCATTTTTCATAAAAGCCGTTTTCCGCGCCGCTCGCCTTTATCGTCTCTATCATTTCCACGCCGGAAACCGTAGTGGCGGCGAGCTTGCCGCTGTCGCGCATGAGAACGCGGGTCACGTTTACTCGCTTTTTCGATATGTAGCGCGATATGAGCATCTGTATGAACACGGACGCGATACCTACGAGAGTCAGTATCCACGAATATCTTATCATAACCACGAGATAGAATATCATCATCGCGGTGTTAAGAGCAAGCGGGGCGAGCGTGTTTACTATCTGTGACGCTATCGTTTCGTTGCAGTCCTTGCGCTGCTGAATATCGCCCGCCATACGCTGCGAGAAGAACTCCATCGGCATACGAAGGACCTTCCACATATACGTGCTGTTGCCGACTATCGCCATTTTTCCGTCAAGACGGAGGGAATATATCGCGTTTATCCACGCGGCGACGAGCTGAATGAAGATGATCAGACCGAAGCCGATAAGGAACGGCAAAAGCCAGTCCGCCCGCGTCCTTTCGCTGCCGTCAAGCAGCTCGTCAATAAATACGCGCGAAAAGCCGGACGTAAGTATGCCGATAAGCGACGCGATGACCGTCGTGATCACGACGAACGCCAATGCGCCGCCGGCGCCCTTGAGGCGCTTTTTCGCAAACGTCATTATACTCTTGGGCTTGCCGCCGGGCTCAAACTCCTCGCCCGGTTCGATTATAAGGCAAACGCCCGTAAAGCTTTCGTCAAACGTCTCGTAGGACACGGTATAGTCGCCCTTTGCCGGGTCGTTCAGATATACCTTGTTGCCCTTGAAGCCGTCGCATACGACGAAGTGGTTGAAATCCCAGTGGATTATGCACGGGAAAACGCCGCTTTCACGCAGAGCCTCCGCCTCAAAGCGGTAGCCCTTGGCGTTGAAGCCGTAGCTTCTCGCCGCCTTTAATATGTTGCCCGCTTTGCTTCCGTCACGCGAGACGCCGCAGTCCTTGCGCACCTGCTCGAGCGGCACCCATTTATTGTAATAAGCCATGATCATGCACAGACACGCGGCTCCGCATTCGAGCGCCTCCATCTGCATTATGACGGGCACCTTTACCCTGCCCTTTGTCACCGGCTCTTTTATCTTCTTCTGCGCCATAATTTCCTCACACGAATAAATCTTTAAACCGACGATCAGTTTATGAGATATGAAATCAGATGTACCTCGGACGCGTTGCCCGCCGCGTCATACACGGTGACCGTGCCGAAAATGCTCCATATTATCATTCCGATAAGGAGCAGCACGAGCGCGCCGAGTATTATCCATACGGACGGCGTTGTGACGCGTATGTAGTCGTTCATCGATTCAGGTCCGGTGACCTTTTCAATGCTCTTGCCTCTGAATATCCTGTTCTCGGCCTCTTTGTCTCTCATATAAAACCTCCGTGATATTGAATGAAGAAATGATTTCAACGTCAAAAATCGATATTATAATATATAAATCCAGTATTTATCTTAATATATAAAAATAATATATTGTATTTTATCATAATATAACCCAAAAGTCAAGTATTCCAAAGTGTTTTTTGTTTAAATTGCCCGATTTTTTGTAGATTTTTTGCGTACAAAAAACCGGCTCTCAACAAGCCGGTCTTCAAACCGTTATTCTTTATTCCGGATCCTTATAATACGCATTGACGAGCGATTTATAGCCGAGCGATTTCAAATCGTCGTAGCGCACGTTATAACGCGATTTCGTATGCTTTCCGCTTATTATATAACGCAGGCAGTCCTGAGCGTAGAGGTCGATCTCATGCAGACTTTTTGTCGTGTTTATGACGGGGAAAAACCAGGCGCCCCACGACAGCTCGTTGTCCTCCGGGCTTTCAAGCAGCTTGCGGTTGAAAATACGGATAAACGCTTTCGC
Organism: uncultured Ruminococcus sp.; assembly: GCA_902797235.1. Taxonomy (GTDB): domain Bacteria; phylum Bacillota; class Clostridia; order Oscillospirales; family CAG-272; genus UBA1248. The sequence continues at coordinate 5,049 of CADBSB010000182.1, forward strand.
CGCTTTTTCCGGGTCTATCTCATTCCTTTTGCTCCATCTTACGAGCGCGTCGCGCTTGCGGCGCATTTTGTTTTTCAGCTTTTTAAGCGTCACCGGCGCTATGTCCACCCTGTCGCCGCAGCATACGAAGCCGAGGAACGTAAACGGCTCGCCCGGGGCGGTATAGCTCTCCTTTGACGGATTGACCGTCAGCCCGTTTTCTTTAAGGAATTCCTTAATATACGCGGCGTGTTCATCCACTTCCTCACGGCTTTCGGCAAAAAGTATTATATCGTCGGAATACCGCGCGTATATGACGCCCGCGTCTTCAAAATGACGGTCAAGCTCCGATAAAAACAGATTTGCGAAAAACGAGGACTGCGGCGTCCCCGCCATTATTCCCTTTTTCTCTTTAATTATATTTCCTCTGTCGATTACTCTTTCTTCAAGCAGTAAGGACGACAGAAATTCATAAAGCGGCATATCGTCAAAGATCGCCTCTTTTAGCCGCGGCAAAAGCAGACCGACGGGAATAGAGTTGAAATAATCGTGTATATCTGCCTTGTAAGAATACATTTGTGACAGCTCTTTTTTCTTCAAAAGCATCCTTACGGCGTCCTTCGCCGTCCTGCCCGGGCGGAAGGAATAAAGCCCGCGGCTGAAAAGACGATCGTATTTGCGGAGCATAAGATACGTCAGCATTTTCAGCGCCGTCGTCTCGTCCCTCGGATAGACGTATACCGTGCGCTTTTTGTCGCTGCCGGTTTTGCTTATGACGGATTTTTTGGGAAGCGGAAAAGCGCCGCCCTCGCGTATCGTGTCGCACACGCAAAGATAACGGCGTTCTTTTATATAATCGTCAAGCTCTTTGACAAACTTCTTCGATCCTATAAGCGACAGCTTGTAGTCGTAAAACTTATCCCAACAGCTCTCCCCCGGCAAAAGGTCCAGAAGCGACATAGATCACCTTTTATGAAAAAAAGCGGAAAGAAAATACGTTAAATTCCGTAAGTTACGGAATTGACAAGACAGTACACGGAAAAACCGCCTGCAAGGTATTATGATATTCCGTGCTGTGCCCGCCGCAGGCGCAAAATGCTTTTTCTTCCCGCTTTTTTTGCGAAATTATTAAAGTACGGCCTTTATACGCGACGTGACGTAGGAGCGCGTGTTCCACCAGCCCTCGTGGTCGTAGTAGAAGCGCAGGTACGAGACGCCCGCTTTTTTGCAGTCCTCTCTGAATTTTTTTGCCTCGCTGCTCTCGGGCATAAGCTCGATCACGAGCACCTTTGACGCGCCGTTATAGAACGAGTACGCAACGCGCTTTTTGTAATCGGGTTTATTTACGTACGCTTTTTCCACGCGGTAACCGGGGAAATCCTCGGCGAAAACGTGCTCGAAATACTGCTCGAAGCTGCCGGAATAGTTATACTGGCACTCCTCCGACGGTATTTTCTCCCATTCGCTCAGATCTTCGTCGTCATACTGCGGCTGCTGCGGTTGCTTTTGCGGTTTTTCATCCTGTTTCGGCTGTGTTGTCTGTGGTTTCTGTGCTTCGTTTGCTTTTGCCAGAATACTCAAAAGATCGTTGGCGGCTTTCTCAGCTTCCTTATTGCCGCCGAAAAGTTTTGAAAAAATTCCCATATTTACACCTCCGTATTTTTTTCGCGTTTATTTTAATTAACTGCAACGACGGGCATGATGTCTATACTCAGCCGGTACATCTGCACGCTGTTGACTATGATATTCACATTGTATTTTTCACTTTCATACTGACCGAAAAATCCGTCGCGGCCCATATCGTCCTTTTCCTCTTTACGCGTTTTTTCGGTAAAGCCGTTATTTATAAAACGCTCCGCGAATTTTTTACCGTCCTCCGCCGTGCCGTCTTCCTTACCGATAACGGTCATGGCGTTGACGCCGTAATTCTGGATCATATATCCGTCCGCCCCGTCGGGGAAAAGGAACAAAAGATCGTCCGGTATGCCCTCGATCTTTACCGCCTGCGCCGTCGTCTCCTCCTCTGCCGTCTCCTCAGTTGTCTCCTCTTCCGTGGTCTGCGGTATTGTCGTTATCACCTCCGTCGTCTGCGGAACAGTCGTCTGAGCCTCTGTTGTGACCGTCTGCTCTCCGGTACACGCGGAAAGCGCAAAGATGAACGCAAATATCAAAATAAAACCTATAATTTTCTTCATTCTACTCTCCGTTACACCGAAAACACACGTATAAAACGCGGTTTTTGTGATATTACGGGTACATTATATCATATATTTTTCAAAATAGCAAGAGTTTTTTTAATTTTCTATATACCTCTTGACAAAAAATCAAATTTAAGTTATAATCGTATCAAATATATAAAATATGAAAGGAATTTATCATCATGACTGTTGAAAAGAAACAAAACGGCGCGTCCCTTACGCTTGTTGTTGAGGGAAGACTTGATACGACCACCGCACCCGAGCTTGAAAGCGTTATAGGCGGAGCTGAGGGGCTTGAGGAGCTTATCCTCGATTTCTCCAAGCTCGACTACATATCGTCCGCGGGTCTGCGCGTACTGCTTTCCGCTCAGAAGAAGATGAACAAGCAGGGCGGCTCCATGAAGGTCACGGGCGTAAACGAGACGGTAAGCGAAATATTCGAGGTCACCGGATTTTCCGATATTCTTACCATCGAATAAGGAGAATACTCAATGAAGACTGATGTAATACACGTATCAAGCAGCGGCAAGGGCATGAACGAGGCGCTCGCACAGGCTGAGGCCGCGGCGAATTACAAGTCTCTTTCAAAAAAGGACGCCATACGTATGCGCCTTTTGGCCGAGGAGCTTCTCGGTATGTTCCGCTCCATAGCGGGTAAAACGGAGGCCGATTTCTGGGTAGAAGACGATAATAAATCCTTTGAGCTGCATCTGATCTCCGACACGCAGATGACGACGGATAAGCGCAAAAAACTCATCTCCGTGTCGACAAAGGGCGAAAACGCCGCCGCAAAGGGCGTTATGGGCAAGCTGAGAGACTTATTCGCAAAGGCCGTGGAGCCGGACGACGACAATTCCCCGAGCTATTTCATGGGCGGCTGGATGGCGCCCAACCTCGGTTCGTCGAGTATGCCCGTAATGGGCGAGGTCGGTGCTGAGCTCTGGTCGCTCAACCAGTACAAGCTGTCGCTCAAAAACAAGCAGGAAAACAAGGAAGAATGGGATGAGCTTGAAAAATCCATAGTCGCAAGCATCGCCGACGAGGTAAAAATCTACATCAGAGGCGAAAATACGGAAATGGTGATTTTCAAGAAATTCGACTGATATTATGAAGCTTGATCCCGTATTTTCGGACAACGCCGTATTCGCCGCGGATAAGCCTATCCGCGTTTTCGGCGACGGCTGCGGCGATTTTACCGTCAGCTTTCTCGGTGAAAAACGCTCTGTAAAGGCGTGCGGCAGATGGTGTGTGGAATTCCCGCCGCAAAAAGCCGGCGGCCCGTACGAAATGACGATAAAGTCGTGCGGCGAGGAAATAACGCTCAAAAATATCCATATCGGCCGCGTATATCTTCTGATCGGTCAGTCGAACGCGGAATTCAGACTGTGTCAGTCAAAGACGGATGCGTCGGAGTACGCGGATGATCCGCTTCTGCGCGGATTTTTCGTAAAGCGCCCGTGGATCGATGTCGACGTGCTTGAAGAGGTATGGGCGGAGGCGGAGGCTGACAAGGTCGGCGACTGGTCGGCGCTCGGTTATCTCGCGGGCAAACTCGTGCGTGCAAAGTACGCCGAGCCCGTGGGCGTCATATCGTGCTTCCAGGGCGCGTCGATCATAGAATCGTGGCTGCCCGAAAAAAAAGCGGAAAAATTCGCGCTGCCGGTCGAGCAGTTACACATCGACCACACGTACCCCGAATTTACGGCGTGGAACAAAAACGGCGTGATATATAAAAAAATGCTGTCCCCGCTGTTTCCGTACTCGCTGTCCGGCGTCATCTGGTATCAGGGCGAAAGCGACACGACCGTCGCGGAAGCAAAGATATATAAAGACGAGCTTGAATGCCTGATCGACACGGTGAGAAAAGAAGATAAGGACGGAAAACTGCCGTTCGTTATCGTGCAGATAGCGGATTTCGATCTTCGCCGTGACGACGGTTGGTACGGCGTGCAGGCGGCGCAGGCAAAAGCCGCGGCGGAGATACCGGACTGCGCTTTGGCAGTATGCCACGACGTGTGCGAGTCAAACGAAATACACCCGCCGACGAAATCAAAGTTAGCGGAAAGAATTGCGGATAATCTATAAACAAAAAGCGGGCGAGCACTGCTCGCCCCTACATCAAAAAACACCTGCCGGATCATCCGACAGGTGTTTTTATCATATTATTCGTTTAGGGTAACAAGAGTTATCCGAACCCGCTCAAACGGCGCTATTTCGGCTCTTTTCGGTTTGTCGTCATTGGAATACCGGCGTA
>CADBSB010000183.1 GCA_902797235.1 uncultured Ruminococcus sp.
GGTCGGCGACGAGGTGCGCCATTACAGAGGCCTGAAGCTGTTTGAAAAGCGCGACAAAACGGGCGACAGCAAGATAATCTGCAACGTCTGCGAAAGCTACGTTTCGGCGGACGAGGAATACTGCCCGTTTTGCAAGTATAAGTTGTTGAAATGAATGTAGGGGCGAGCAATGCTCGCCCGTTTCGTTGAGTGTAGATTTCGGCGGGAGGGGAGACCCCTCCCCTACGGTTTCATTTGTTTTTGACTATTTTCCTTAATATCCCCGCGACCGCCTTGGGCGGTTTTATTATTACTATTTTCATAGCGATACCTCTTTAAAACAGATTTAAAATGCACACGAGCAAAACTATGACGGACAAAGCTATTATCATCACGTAGTACGGCAGAAAGAACGACAAAAGAACGCCGAGACTGAAGCACACCGCCGCCCACGTGATGACCGCCGTACCGTATTTACACCTTTTCATATCCGTCTCCTTTGGGTTTTATTATATTTTATGCACGCTGAGCACGAAAAGTCACAATATTATGTTGATTTTTTTATTCGGGTATAGTATAATAACAAAAAATACTGTACTTATACGGAGATAAACGATATGGCAATTGTAAATACCCGCGAAATGTTCAAAAAAGCTTACAGAGACGGCTACGCGATAGGCGCGTTCAACATCAACAACATGGAAATAGTCCAGGCTGTCGTTGACGCGGCGGCTGAGCTCAAGTCCCCCGTTATCTTACAGGTGTCGTCGAGCGCGCTCGCTTATGCGAGACCCGAGTACCTTCTCGGCATGGTAAACGCCGCCGTCAAGGAAACGGGCATCGATTTAGCGCTTCACCTCGACCACGGCCCCGATTTTGAAACGTGCAAGATGTGCGTCGACTGCGGCTTTTCGTCCGTTATGATAGACGCCTCATCTTTACCGTTTGAAAAGAACGCGGAGGTCACGGCGAAGGTCGTTGAATACGCGCACAAGTATGACGTCACCGTTGAGGCCGAGCTCGGCAGACTTGCCGGCATCGAGGACGACGTTAACGTATCGTCCGAGCACGCGTTTTACACCGACCCCGCGGACGCGGTAAAATTCGTCGGGCTGTCCGGCTGCGACAGTCTTGCGATAGCGATAGGCACGAGCCACGGCGCGTACAAATTCTCGGGCAAGGCGGAGCTCCGCATGGACATACTGCGCGAGATCCAGAAGCTGATGCCGGAATATCCCATCGTTCTGCACGGCGCCTCGTCCGTCGATCCCGCCGTTATCGAGCAGATAAACAAGTACGGCGGCAACATGAAATCCGCGGCGGGCGTGCCCGAGAGCATCCTGCGCGAGGCGGCGTCTCTCGCCGTCTGCAAGATCAACATGGATACGGACATCCGTCTTGCGATGACGGCCGCCATAAGAAAGATATTCGCCGAGAAGCCCGACGTGTTCGACCCGAGAAAATATCTCGGCGCGGCGCGCGCGGACATCAAAGCGACCGTTGAGCACAAGATCAAAAACGTGCTCGGCTCCGATAACAGGCTGTAATGAAATATTCCTGCAATTTTGAAGTAAACTCACACGACGAGGACCTTTTCGGCGGTATACGCCCGACGGCTGTGCTCCGCTATATGCAGGAGGCGGCGAATCTTCAGCTTTATAAAACGGGCTTTTCATACAAGGATATGTTCGACAGCGGCAAGGCGTTTATTCTGAGCCGCATAAACGCGAGCATATACACGGATCTGCATCCGCACGATATAATAAGGGCGGAAACTTGGCTGTACGACTGTCACGGCTTCGTCTTCAACCGTCTGTACAAGCTGTACCGCGACGACGTTCTCGTTGCGGAGGCGGCGTCGGTCTGGGGGCTTATCGGCGTGCAGGACAAAAAGATCCACCGCGTGACAGAGGTCGATACGTCGATACACGCGTGCGATGAAACGGTCGATATAGACATACCGCGCCGCACCATCCGCCGCGACGTCGAATACGCCCTGTGCGGCGAGCGCGCCGTCGGTTACGCCGACTGCGATATGAACGGCCATATGAACAACACCGTTTACGCGGATATGCTGTTCTCGTTCGTGCCGGAGGTACGGCGCGGACAGGACTGCCGCGTTGTGTCCATGAACATATCGTATCTGAACGAAGCCCCGTTCGGCTGTGAGCTGAAGGTCTATACGGCTGAATTTGACGGCATAAGATGCTTCCGCACGGTCAGAGACGACGGACAGGTAAACGCGGAAGCCGAATTCATAATAGAATAAAACGGTTTGAAAGGAGAAACGGATGAAGAATAAGATCATACTCGTTATATGTATTCTGATCATGCTCGTGCCCGCTGTGCTCGCGATAGTTTTATATAAACAGCAGCCGCCGGAGATCATAAAGGATCCGGAGGGGGTGAGCCTTGTCACTATCACGGACTCCCTTTCAAACGTATACACGGTAAGCGACAAGGACGAGATAAAGTTTCTGACGGAGCTTGCGGACGGCTCGCCCGTTACGTCCCTGCCCGACGCTGTATATAATTTCAAGACGTTCGTCTTCAAGTTCACGAGGGGCGACAGCACGGTAAGCTACCGCTTCTATATGTCCGCCGAGCTGCCGGAGCAGGTCTATTACAAGGACGCGGACGACAAGTGCTACAAGGCGGACAGCCTTAAAAGCCGCGCTTTCATGGAAAAGCAGTACGCCGTGTCTCTGTACGACACCGCGGTGCCGGTGCTTACGGTAGGCGAAAGCGCGACCGTGATACAGCCGTTTGAGATAGCGTGGAATTACAGCACGGTGGACGGCAATTACATACCGATCTCCGCCGCGACGGCAAATGACGTCAAAAACGTTGACAAACTCTCGAAAACCACGCTCAACATAGCGTTTTCAAGAAAGCCGTCAAACGCCGTCATCACGGTGTTCGACGGAGAGGAGCAGTTATACTCAAAGCTGCTTGAAGACTTTACCGGCATAACTACAAAGGAAGCGAAATACTACAAGGTACAGATACACGCGACCTGGAACGAGGAGGCGGGGCAGAATTCATACGGCTCCGCGACGTACAGGTTCAACGCATATATAATGCCGGACGCGGAATTCTCGTTCAGCGCGACGGATATCCAGCAGGGCGGCATCATAGCCATGACGGTAAAGAACGCGTCCGCGGCGGGCTTGACGTTTGAATGCACGCCCGATATAAAGGCGATACCGAAATTCTATGACAACGGACAGAACACGTTCGCGTACCTGCCCACGTCGTACGAAACGGAACCGGGCGAGTACACGCTGAAGATCACGTACGACGGAAACGTTTACGAACAGAGCATAACTGTCCGCGAGGTAAAATACAACAGCAAGACGTACACAAACTCAGAATCGGTCATAAAATCCGTGTTCTCCACGGAGAACGCCGCGGCTGAGGAAACGCTGAGAATGAGCGTATTTTCACAGCAGTCCCCGTCCGGTCTCCTCTGCGAGGGAGAGAAGCCCAAGGTGCCGACGAAGCAGCGCGACCACAAGACAGGTTACGGTCTGTACGTGACGTTTCAGGCGACCGAAGGCAAGGCGCGCCACGACGGTATAGATTACGACGTGTCAAAGGGCACGGAGGTCAAGGCGGCGCTTTCCGGCGTGATAGTCTACGTCGGTGAAACGGCGATACACGGCGGCACGGTCGTCGTGGATCACGGAAATGGCGTCAGAACGTGGTATTGCAGAGTGGATACGAGCCTCGCCTCCGTCGGTCAGACGGTAGCGCAGGGCGACGTTATAGCCAAGTCGAACGACAGCGGCTTCGGCGACAGCTCGCGCGTACACTTCGGCGTGTCGGTCGGCGAAACGTTCGTATCGCCCTTGTGGATACTCGATAACGGATTGCCGAAATAAAACGGAATAACAATAAAAGCCGGTGAAATCAGCATTCACCGGCTTTTTTCCGCCCTCTTTGAGGGAGACGTCCCGACGGTACGTCGGGACGGAAGGAGTTTTTGAACGTTTCGTCTGCAATTTAAAGGAGCCGTGGTTTGTGACGGCTCCTTTATCGCGTTTTAAATTATTTTCTCTTGGATAAAACTTCTTTTTCGTACTTTTTGACTTCGTCAAACCAGCCGCATTCGGTGGTGCCGCACTGACGGCAGAATTCCTCCCAGACATCACCCAGAGGAAGCATCTTGACCTCTTCCATACGTACCATGAGCTCGGAGAATTCGGCGTTGTCCTGCAGCTTCTTCAACTGCTCGTGCGGAGTGAGCATCGCGGCTAAAAGTGCTTTCTTCCACGATCTTACGCCGACAGTCCAGGCGGATATACGGTTGATGCTCGCGTCAAAATAGTCGAGCGCCATGTAAACTCTGTCAAGCGCGTTGCAGCGGACTATTTCCTTTGCCATTTCCTTCGTCTCGTCGTCGAGGAGAAGTACGTGGTCGGAATCCCAGCGGACGCCGCGCGTGATGTGGAGCGCTATCTCGGGGAAGTAGCAGAGCAGAGCGGGTATCTTGTCGGATACGACCTCGGTCGGATGATAGTGACCGTTGTCCATGAGAGGCAGAACGTTCTCGTGCGTCGCGGCGAACGTGAGCGTGAACTCGGCGGAGCCGGCGGTGTACGATTCAACGCCTATGCCGAACACCTTTGATTCTACGCACGGCTTAACGAGCTTGGGATCGTGCGGCTCGGCGATTATTTCCTCGATAGACTTCTTGTAGCGCAGTCTCGGACCCATTCTGTCGGCGGGGACGTCCTTGAAGCCGTCGCCTATCCAGATGTTCATAACGCAGGGTATGCCCGTTTCGCGAGCGAAATATTCGGATATGCGTATGCAGGCCTTGCCGTGCTCTACCCAGAATTTTCTCGTCTCCTCATCGGGGGAGGTGAGGGAAAGACCGTCTTTTACCTTCGGGTGCGAGAAGAACGTCGGGTTGAAGTCTATGCCCATTCCTCTCGCCTTTGCAAATTCCACCCACTTTGCGAAGTGCTTCGGCTCTAATTTATCGCGGTCGACGAACTGACCGGGCTCGAATATCGCGTAGCAGGCGTGAAGATTGAGCTTCAGTTTGCCGGGGCAGAGTGAGATGACCTTGTCGATATCTGCCATAAGCTCGTCGGGCGTTCTTGCTTTTCCGGGGTAATTGCCGGTAGTCTGGATACCGCCGGTGAGCGGACCGTCGTGGTCGAAGCCGGTGACGTCGTCGCCCTGCCAGCAGTGAAGGGACACGGGTATTTCTTTAAGTTTTGCGATAACTGCGTCGGTGTCGATACCGAGCTTTGCGTAGATCGCTTTTGCGGATTCGTATCTTGTGCTCATGAAAATACTCCTTTTTGTATCATTCCGTCGTCAGACGGTTGCTTTTTATTCATTGTAGCATGAAATTGTGAATATTGCAATAATTTTGAAATAATAAAAACACCGCGTCCGTTATTTTTTCGGGCGCGGGATTCTGTAATCAAAAAAGTCAAAATCCATGATGCCGTATTCTCTGAGCAGCTTTTCCGTGTTTTTTCTGTCTTCGTCCATGTTGTATCCGGGAATAAGCGGAACGCGGACGGTGATCCTTTCCGCTCCGGCGGCGGCTGTCAGCGTTTTCAGATTGTCAAGCACTTTTTTATTGTCCTGTCCGGTATATGCGCAAAAGATCTGCGGGTTCGTATCCTTTATATCTATAAAAAAGTGTGAAACCGTCTCTGCCGCCTCATATACGTTCCTCTCCGGTATAAAAAGCGAGCTTTCCGCGTAAATACGCCATCCTGACGGGATCGTTTTTCTGAATTCCGCTATAAAAGCGGTATGCAGAAGCGGCTCTCCGCCGCCGAACGTAACGCCGCCGCCCGTAGCCGTGTAGTAAAGCCCGTCCTTTTTTACGGCGTCGTACAGCTCTTTTGCCGTCACGCGCCTCATAGGATCGCAAAACGTTTTGCTTTCACTGTTTATGCAGTATTTACAGTCGAGCGGACAGCCCTGCGCGCAGACGAGCGCGGTCACGCCCTGCCCGTCCGTCGCCATACGGAGACGGCTTATGCGCCATACCGGGAACAACGGTGTTTCTTCCATTATTTCTTTGTGATTTCCTTTACAGCTGAATCAGTCTCCGGCGCTGCTATCTTGCCCATAAGCTCTCCGCCGTCATCTTCGAACGGATCCCCGACGTATTCAATGTCGCCCTGAAGCTCGTACGGGAGGGGTTCGCCCTCAAGTACCTCAAACGTTTCCTCCGCCGTTGTTTCCGATTCAGCCGTCGTTTCGGCGGTCGTTTCCGTCCCGGTTTCGGTCTCTGTTTCTGTTTCTGTCTCCGGTGCAGCTGTCGTTTCGGCAGACGTTGAAAGCGGTAACGGATCGCCCTCCGTCGGGGCTGTCATACAACCGGATACGGACAGCGCTATGCCTGCGGCTATACCGGCGACGGCTACCGCCTTGCCGAGAGTCTTGCGCTCCTCCAGTTTTCTTTCAAGCTCGCGCACCTCCGCCTCGCATTTCGGACAGGTGCCGAGACAGTTTCCCTTATGCTGACACTCGTCGATCACCCACTCGATATCGTTGTTTTTTGCGATCTCCGCGCGTATCTGCTTA
>CADBSB010000184.1 GCA_902797235.1 uncultured Ruminococcus sp.
ATCACCGAAGTTGCCTGCGCTCTGATCCTCGGCATCCTCACCAACCTCATGCTCTCCCGCAAATCAAAGAAAGCGGACGCAGACAAATAATAACAAAAACACAAAAATGCGCGCTCAAATCCGAGCGCGCATTTTTTTTACGTTTGCTATTCTTTTGATCCGCTGACAGACAGCGCGTAGCGTACGGTTTCCATGGCGTCTTTGGCGTATTTATCGGCGCCTATTTTATCGGCGTATTCCTGAGTGAGTACCGCTCCGCCTACGACGACCTTACAGAACGGGGCTTTCTGATGTAAAAGCGACACCGTCTTTTCCATTGACGGCAGCGTTGTCGTCATAAGCGCGCTGAGGCCTGCGAATTTTGAATGAAGCTCAAGCACCTTATCGACTATCACCGCTGCGGGCACGTCCTTTCCGAGATCGATCACTTCAAAGCCGTAATTCTGCAAAAGCAGCTTTACTATGTTTTTGCCTATGTCGTGTATATCGCCCTCGACCGTTGCGAGCACGAAATATCCTTTTCCGCTCTGTCCCGTCGTTTCGGCCTTTTGCCTTATGCGCTCAAAAGCCGCTTTCGCCGCCTCCGCCGCCATCAAAAGCTGGGGCAGGAAAATCTTTCCGCTCTCATAATCCGCGCCTACAACGTCGAGCGCCGGCATTATCTTTTGCTCTATGATCGACAAAGGCGCCGTATCCGCTAAAAGCTCTTCCGTCAGCTTTTCCGCCTGCTCCTTCATTCCCTTTATTACCGCGTCGCAAAGGTCGGACGTCGTAGTTATCTTACTGCTCTTTGACGTTGTCACGCTCTCCGCGGCGGGATTTTGCGCGGCGTACTCCGTGTATTCCTTGAAGTTTTCGTCCAAGCCCGCCAGGGCTCTGTACGCGCGGTAGCTTTTCATCATCTCCGCCGAAAGCGGATTCATTATCGCGGATGACAGCCCCGCGTAAAGCGCCATGGTGAAGAACGAGCCGTTTATAAGGCTCCTCTCCGGCAGACCGAACGAGACGTTTGACACGCCGAGAACCGTGTGACAGCCCGTTTTTTCCTTTATGAGTTTAAGCGCGTCAAGCGTTGTTTTTGCGGCGTTTTTATCCGTGCTCACGGTCATGGTAAGCGTGTCGAACACCACGTTTTTGCGCTTTACGCCGTACCTTTCCGCCGTTTTGAGTATCTTTTCCGCTATTTCGAGCCGCCCCTCTGCCGTGGCCGGTATTCCCTTTTCGTCAAGCGTCAGCGCGACGACGACACCGCCGTATTTTTTTACGAGCGGAAACACCGTCTCCATACTCTCCGCCTTGCCGTTTACGGAATTTATGAGCGGACAGCCGTTATAGTAACGGAGCGCCTTTTCCATGGCAAGGCCGTTCGCGGTGTCTATCTGAAGCGGAAGATCTGTCACGGTCTGAAGCTCCGTGACGACCGTCGTGAGCATCGAGACCTCGTCAACCTCAGGCGTACCGACGTTCACGTCGAGTATATGCGCGCCGGCCTCCTCCTGTTTCAGTCCCTCGTTTGTGATGTAATCCATATCGCCCTCGGCAAGCGCCTGCTTGAAGCGCTTTTTACCCGTGGGATTTATCCTCTCGCCTATAAGCACAGGCCCGTTTGAAAAGCGCACGGTCTTTCTTGACGATGAAACGACAGTTTCCGTGTTTTCCGCCCTTTTTACGGGTGCCATACCGTCAATCCTTTTGCGCAGCGCCGCGATATATTCGGGCGTCGTACCGCAGCAGCCGCCGATAACAGTAACGCCGTCCTTTATGCACTCGCAGACCGTGTCCGCGAACTGCTCCGCGTCTATATCGAAATACGTTCGGTCGCCGTCTCTTCTCGGCAAACCCGCGTTCGCCTTCATTATTACCGGGATCGAGACCGCGTCGAGGTATCTTTTTGAGACCGGTCTTGACGCGTCCGGTCCGAACGAGCAGTTTACGCCTATTGCGTCCGCGCCCATACTCTCAAGCATGACGGCGACGGCCTCCGGCGGAGCGCCGGTCAGAAGCTTGCCGTTCTCAGAATACGCGTTTGCGACAAAGACCGGCAGATCGCAGTTCTCCTTCGCCGCGAGGAGCGCGGCTTTCGTCTCGTATCCGTCGTTCATAGTCTCGATCATTATCAGATCCGCGCCGTATTTCACACCGAGCCTTATCATTTCGGCGAAGGTTTCGACCGCCTGATCGAAGCCGAGATCACCGTACGGTTGAAGCAGCCGCCCGGTGGGTCCGATGTCGAGCGCGATATATTTCTTTCTCTTGCTTACGCTGTCACGCTTTGCGCGTTTTACCGAATCGAACGCGGAGGCGTAGATCTTATCGAGCGTTTCCGCGTCGTAATAAAGCGGGTTTGCGCCGAACGTGTTCGTCGCGACCACGTCGGAGCCCGCGTCGTAATACGCCTTGTGTATCTCATATACCGCTTCGGGATCGGTGAGGTTCACGGTCTCGGACCGCTCTGTCAGAGCGAGCCCGCGCTTGTGGAGCATCGTACCCGTCGCGCCGTCAAGCAGGACTATATTGTCCTTTAAGAATTCTCTTATATCCATTTCAGTTTTCTGTTTCCTTGCCGATTATGCCGGATAATGAATTCAATATCATTTCCGCGACCTCGGGCTTGTTCATCGAATATATATGTACGTGCGTTATGCCGTTTGCAAAAAGGTCGATTATCTGATCCGTCGCGTATATCACGCCCGCGCGGAGCATGGCGCGGCTGTCCGTGCCGAATTTGTCGACTATGCTTTTGAATCGCTGCGGCATGAAGGAGCCGGAGAGCTTTATCGCGCGCTCTACCTGCTTTCCGTTCGTTATCGGCATTATGCCCGGCAGAACGGGGACCTCGATGCCCGCTTCTCTTATCTTATAAAGGAAATTGAATAACAGATTGTTGTCGAAAAACATCTGCGTTGTAAGAAAATCGCAGCCCGCGTCGACCTTTTCTTTAAGGTGCTTTATATCCTCGTGCTGATTTTCGCTCTCGGGATGTACCTCGGGATAACAAGCGCCGCCGATACAGAGATCGTCGCCGCACTCGCGCAGCTGCCTGACAAGCTGAGAGGCGTACCGGTAATCCCACACCGATCTGTCTTTCGCTTCAAGCTCGGGTGTAAGATCGCCGCGAAGCGCCATGACGTTTTTTATGTTCCTTCCGCGCATCTCGTCGATCGCCGCCTTTACGTCGGACTTTGAGGACGAAACGCAGGTAAGGTGCGCAAGGACCGGAACGCCGTACTCGGCCTCAGTCTTTTCCGCTATTTCCATCGTATATCTGCTCGTTCCGCCGCCCGCGCCGTACGTTACGCTGAGAAAAGACGGCTTTAAAGACGCTATCTTTCTGACCGCGGGTAAAACCGTGTCAAGCCCGCTGTCCGTCTTCGGAGGGAATACCTCAAACGAGACGGAATATTTATTTTCTTTCAGTATTTCTGTTATTTTCATATACGTTTTCCTTAGGTATGATTATAATATTATACACTTTTTATGCAAAAAAGTCAAGTCAAAAGGTTTAAATATGAAAGATATATTGTTAAATATGCAGCTTTTTGCCGGCACGTCTTTCAAATTAACGTATTCTTAACGAGATATTTATATAATTATTCTTATATTATAGTATAATTGAAGTATGAAAAAGTTATTGTTTGTTTATAACCCTCACTCCGGCAAGGGGAAGATAGGTAAATCGCTGTCGGAGATAGTCTGCATATTTACGGAAGCGGGCTACAGCGTGACCGTGCACCCGACGTCGGGTCCGCGCGACGGTGAAAATTTCATAAAGGAAAACGCAAAGGAATTCGCGCTCGTCGCCGTGGCGGGCGGCGACGGGATGCTGCATGAGATGTTCAACGGCGTTATAGCGTCGGGCGCGGACGTCAGGTGCGGATATATACCGTCCGGAACGATAAACGACTTCGCGTCGTCGCTCGGGATATCGAAGATCCCGGAGGAAGCGGCGAAAACGGCAGTATCTGAAAACTACAAAGGCGTCGATGCGGGATTGTGGAACGGAAACGTGTTTTCGTACGTCGCCGCATTCGGAATGTTCACGGACGTCGGTTATTCAACGGATCAGAAGATCAAAAACGCGCTCGGACCGGTCGCGTATTATCTCGACGTGTTAAAGGATATGGATATGAAGAACTTCCGCGCGTCGTCCGTGCACGCAAAGCTTACGGTGAACGGTGAAACGTATGAGGATGATTTCATATTCGCGCTCGCCGGAAGCACGCGCTCCGTCGCGGGTCTGACGAGCCTTATACCCGAGGACGCATCAATGGAAGACGGCCTGCTCGATTATACGTTTATAAAAACGCCGAAAAACCTGATAGAGCTCGATAAGATCAGAAACACGCTCCTGCTCCGAACATTCGACCCGGACGTAATAATCTCGGGAAAGACAACCTCGCTTATAGTCGAAGCCGACCGCCCGGTAAAATGGACGCTCGACGGCGAGCTCGGCGGCGAGACCGCCACAGCCGAGATCACTATCCTCCCACGTATAATAAAAATAGCGGTTTAAAAACCCGCTGTTTTTTTATTTGTTTAAAACGTATAACAATTCCGTAACTGCATATGATACCGGTATGAAATACAAAATTATCGTTTGTCTTGTTTTCTTATCGCTTATTTTTTGCGTTTCGGTGTACGGAGTGGACAGGGGGGCGGCGTTTGCCGCGGCGGGACTTGACGGCAGGTTTGCCGTGCTTGCGTTTTTATCTGCGGCGCTGTTGTTTTTGCCGTTTATAAATAATCAGAACGGAAGCGTCTGATCGCCCGTAACTGTCCGCCAATTCTGTCCGTGGAGCTTGAAATATCCGGTATCGTTATAGTATGCGTATGCGACGGTATCACCCGAATAAATAAACGTTATTATATACGTTACGCCCGAGGTCGGGTCTTTTTCCTCTCCCGTTTTTATATTCTTTACGAAATCCGCGAGCTTATTTATTTCCGCCGCGTCAACGACGGCTTTTTCCCTCTCTGCGCTTGAAGGAACGGAATTTATCATCACTTTCAGTATCCCCTCCTCCGTAAACGACGTGACGTTTACGGTCGTTTTGCTGTCGGCGGATAGGTACGGCTTTCCGTCACGCTCCGTGACAACGCCGACCTCCGCGACGGCGACGCAGCCGAGGTCCGCGGGGTTGTTGTCAAACTGCTCGACGGTGACGGCGAGGACCGAGAAAACGTCCGGCATTCCCTGCGCCGCTTTCTGCTTTACAAGATACAGGCACAAATCGCCCGTCATCGTGAACACAGGCGAGGAATATCCGGTAACGCCGTTATAAAGCCCTATACCGTACTCCTTTGTCGTTTTGTTTGCGTACGTATAGAGTATATCGACCACGTTATTTCCGTCAAAGTCGCAGAGCTGTGCGCTTATCAGTCCCGGCGCGTCGGACATATCTATGAACGTATAGCTGTATCCGGGATATTGAGCCGCGGTATACGCGGTTTGTGACGATTTGAAGAGCTTTATATCGCCGAATCCGTCGGGCGTTATATTGTAGCACGTCTTTTCAGTAAAGCCGTCGCTTGACAGATTCGGATTTTCCTTTATGAACGCCTCAACTCCGTCCTTTGTACAGTTGTTTGTCATATATCCGTCCCTTTTTTGTTTGCAGGAGCAGAATATCATAAGCAAAACCGCCGCAATAAGCAATGCGGCGGTCAATTTTTTATTTCTCATTTATTTATCGCCTTTGCTTTTTTTATCATTATAGCAAAGACAGACGGATTTGTCAAGATATTTCGGGCTCCGTTTTGACACTTTCACGCGGTTTGAGCGCGACGCCGAGGCAAAAGAGCGCGTACGCCGTGTATCTTACGCACCCCATGATCTGCGCGATCCTGGATATGATTATCGACATCTTATAAAACGCATCGCCGTTTTTAAAAACGTATACAGTCGTCGGTATTGCGCTTATAAATTCGATAAGCGTACCTAAAATACCGGCGGCGAACAAGCCGCACAGTATAAAGGCGAAGACCTTTGAGCCATTCTTGAAAACGCCTGTAAGAAGCAGTCCGAACAGTATCACAAGTGCTGATATCGCGGCGTTCTTTATCATATTCCACGTATTCGCCTTTAAGTACTCCGTTAAAGCCAACTTATCATCCAACCGTAATATGATATAGATCACCATCGTCGTCATATACAGCACGTACGATATTATAGCCGATATGATGATGATCCTGCCCGCGACTTTTTCCTTTGCGGCAAACAGCATTATGACTGCCAGTAATGCGAGTACAGCGCCTGCCATCGCGCGTATCATAGGCACTGTTTCGGTAATAAAGTTTAAGAGATTCGCAACGCTATATTGTTTGAAAACCGATCCGCTTCCCCAGATATAATAGCTGTAATTTACGTTTCTGACAATATAATACGTCAGATCGCACAGAACGCCGACGATAAACACGACGAGTAAAAGGATCGCCGCTATGCGGAAAAATACGTTACACCTGCTGTCCTGCATCCGGTGCCTCCTCGACTTTCTTCTGCTTCGGTGCACCCTTTACGGAAAACGCAACGCCGAGGCTGATAAGCGCGAGCGCCGCGAAACGGAGCATTCCCGCCGTTGCCATGGGCCAATAGCAGAACAGGCAGTAGAAACCGTACCTTATTTCGCCGGAGCCGAAGGCTCTGAAAATGTTTATGAAATAGCTTACGCCGCCTACGAGCATTTCGGTTGCGAACACCGCGAAAACGCCGGCGATTATAAGTCCGAACAGCTTTGTCCTCTTGCCGAAAACGCCGAAAAGCAGAGCGGCGAGAGCGCAGAGCGCGAGTATAAGATCTATCTGATGGATGAACGAGAATATCGTCGTTCCTATATCGTCAAAGAAGCTTTTGAGCGTATTCATATAACCGAACGACGCGCGCTCTATCATAAACAGATACGGCGTTGTAAAAAGCAGAGAAAACAGTTCAAACGCGGCTTTTGCCGTTAAGACGAAACCGATATTCTTCTTGCTTCCGCTGAACACCGCGATGACGAGCGCGGCAAGCGCGGCGACCGCGGCAAGATCAACTACGTAATTCCATGAAATATTAGCGAAATTTGAGAAGCTTAAAAACATAGCGCCGAATCTTCCGCCGAATATATCAACGAAAAATCCGCCTAAAAACGACGTGCAGATGCAAACGAACGCCGCGACAAGCATTATTGCCGCTATTTTTGTTAACAAGGACATTTTTTTGAAGATTTCAATTGCCTTTTTCATACGAAGCCCCCTGTACTTTTTTATTTATAATAACATATATCTACACTGTTGTCAAGATATTGTAAAAAAATCAGGCGCAATTATTTGAATTTCTGTTCAAGCTTCTGTAAGACCGGCTGAAGCGGCAGGTACGCGAGAAACGCGACGAACGTTATTATAAGTCCCTTTACTATATTGAACGGCGTATTGAATATTAAAAGCGCCTGCGGCAGACTTTTGATCCAAGGTAAAAGTACGGAATAAGTATCGATAACTCCCTGCACCGACCCGCCGAAATAGATCCTCGTATACGCGGGATAAACGATAAACAGGTTGACGGGGTAAGCGATCGCCGCCATTGTGAATGAGCCGGCGACGCCGCCTAAAATTATACCCTTGCGGTTTTTCATTTTGAGGTGGATCAAAGACGCCGTAAGAACGTAGACCGCGCCTATCGCAAAATTGGCTATCTCACCGATACCGCCCGTGCTTCCGAGCGGGATATGGATGAGATTTTTTACAAGGCAGACGAAAACGCCGTAAACGGGTCCCGCTGTGATCCCCACGAACAGCGCGGGAAAGTCCGAAAAATCGAATTTTATGTACGGCGGCATTATCGGTATCGCTATTTCGAACACCGGCATCATAAGCAGAGCGGCGACGGCCGTCATCATCGCGGTTATAACAAGCTTGTATAGGAATTTTTTATTTTTGCTTTTCATATTAAAAACAAGCCCCCGAAAAAATCGGGGGCTTTAAAAACCTTTCTTTGCACGTGCGTGCAATTATTTTCTCTCATCCGGACTTTAAGAAGCGTTATAAGCTTCCTTACCGTCGGCGCAGGAATCACACCTGCTCGGCAGCTATTGCTGTTAGTGGGCTTTACCACCGGTTTGGAATTACACCTGAGTTGTAAACAACTCCCCCGAAAATAATTCTATTCAGTTTTGTGTGATAATAGACTTTTATCTATTACGCGTCTATCTCGGTAACGACGCCGGAGCCGACCGTTCTGCCGCCCTCACGGATAGCGAAACGGAGACCCTTTTCAATAGCGATAGGAGTGATGAGCTCAACGTTCATAACTACGTTATCGCCGGGGCGGCACATATCAACGCCTTCGGGAAGGGTGATAACGCCGGTAACGTCGGTCGTTCTGAAATAGAACTGGGGTCTGTAACCCGGGAAGAACGGTTTCTGACGGCCGCCTTCTTTTTCAGTCAGAACGTAAACCTGGCCTTTGAATTTGGTGTGCGGATGAATGGAACCGGGCTTGCAGATGACCTGTCCTCTTTCAACCTCTTTCTTCTGGATGCCGCGGAGAAGCAGACCTATGTTGTCGCCTGCCTGAGCGGAATCAAGAAGCTTTCTGAACATCTCAACACCGGTGATAACGGTGGTGCGCTTCTCTTCGGAAAGACCGACTATCTCAACGGTATCGCCCATCTTAACAGTACCGCGCTCTACTCTACCGGTAGCGACAGTGCCGCGGCCGGTGATGGAGAACACGTCCTCAACCGGCATAAGGAAAGGCATATCGGCTTTTCTGTCCGGCGTGGGGATATAGCTGTCAACAGCGTCCATAAGCTCGTAGATAGGAGCGTATACGGGGTCGTTCGGGTCAGTC
>CADBSB010000185.1 GCA_902797235.1 uncultured Ruminococcus sp.
CAGCACAATTCATGTCCGTCATGACTATTCATAACACAAAGCCGCGTCGTGAATTTTGGGCTGTCGCAATACGACAGCCCACATCTTATGATCATTTATCTTCAAGACATGCAATTCCCGGAAGTACGAGACCCTCTAAAAATTCGAGAGACGCGCCGCCGCCCGTGGATATATGCGTTACCTTATCGGCAAAGCCGAGCTTTTCGATCGCAGCCGCGGAGTCGCCGCCGCCGATTATGGAGACCGCGCCGCTGTCTGCGACAGCCTGAGCGACCGCTCTTGTACCGGATGCGAATTTATCCCATTCGGAAACGCCCATCGGTCCGTTCCATACGACCGTCTTAGCGTCCTTTATAGCGTCGGCAAACAGAGCCTCCGTCGCCGGGCCTATATCGAGACCCATCCAGCCGTCCGGTATCTCATCGGAGCTTACGAGCATGAAATTGCACTCGGGATCGTACTTGTCACCGAGACGGTTGTCGACCGGCAGAAGCAGCTTGACGCCCTTCTTCTCTGCCTTTGCAAGAAGTTCAAGCGCTAAATCGAGCTTATCGGCCTCGCAGAGGGAGCTGCCTATTGCAAAGCCCTTCGCCTTCAAGAACGTGTATGCCATGCCGCCGCCTATAATGAGCGTGTCGACCTTTTCGATCAGGTTGTTTATAACGCCTATCTTGTCGGAGACCTTTGCGCCGCCGAGGATGGCTACGAACGGATGCTCGGGCTTTTCAAGCGCGCCGCCCATAACGTCAAGCTCCTTCTGGATAAGGAAGCCGCAGACGGAGGGCAGATAGTGCGATACGCCCTCTGTGGAGGCGTGCGCTCTGTGAGCGGTACCGAACGCGTCGTTTACGAAGATCTCAGCCATGGAGGCGAGCTCCTTTGCAAATTCGGGATCGTTCTTTTCTTCTTCCTTGTGGAAACGGACGTTTTCTAAAAGCATTACGTCGCCGTCTTTCAGCGCGGCGGCCTTAGCCTTGGCGTCCTCGCCTATAACGTCGGAAGCCATTATCACGGGCTTGCCGAGGTACTCGGAAATTTTAGCCGCAACGGGAGCGAGGGAGTATTTCATATTGAATTCACCCTTCGGTCTGCCCATATGGGAGCAAAGGATGACCTTTGCGCCGTGCTCGGATAAATATTTGATGGTCGGCATTGCGCCGGTTATTCTTTTGACGTCCGTGATAACGCCGTCCTGCATGGGAACGTTGAAATCGCAGCGGGCGAGAACTCTTTTGCCTTTTACGTCAATGTCTGTGATCGATTTCTTGTTATACATAATTAACCTCACTTATTTTTTAATCATCACATATATTATCATTATTTTAAATCGTTATCAATAAGAAAAAGAAAATAAATTGAAAATTTCGCGCGTAATATGGAAATATCATGTTAAATCACGGCGTATCAAAGACCGTTATTTGACATAAATTTTATATATATTCATTATATTTTAACATTCATATTTTGAAAATCGTGAACAAAAAAGATATAATATATGTTAGTTGATTTAAAGGATGTGATATTATGATGATGCCCCCGCCGCCCAACAAGCAGGCGATAGACCAGTACAGGATCCCGCCTCCCAAAAATATCAAGGAGGTGCCGTCCTACGTAGGAAAGCTTGTTTCCGCTTTCTTCAAGCGTTTCGGCTACATCGTCAAGCTCGTATGGGAGGCTTCTCCCGCGATCGTTTTCGTCATGTCGTTCATGGCGCTGTTCGACGGCGTCATGCCCGTCATCGGCACGTACATAAGCGGTCAGCTTATCAACAAGCTCGCCTCGGCGTACGAGGGCAAGATCACTAACTTCTACATCATCACCTGGCTTCTCGTCGCGCAGTTCGGCTACATACTTTTCACAAGCATAGTTCGACGCGTCGACGGTATCGTCGTCCGCATCTCGGGCGAGCTCGTTTCGAACCACATCAAGATAAAAATAATGGAAAAGGCAAAGGAGATTGACTTAAAAAGCTTTGACTCGCCCGATTTCTTTGCCAAAATGGAAA
>CADBSB010000186.1 GCA_902797235.1 uncultured Ruminococcus sp.
ATTTAGCTTGCGACAGCAAATTTAGCTATGCGGAGCATAATTTAGCTCGCCGCCCGCGGCGAATTTAGCTGCGGTGTACTTCCTTATTAAGTACACCGCTAGGCGTCGTTTTTTTCTTATAACTTTTTATTTCTTTCCGAGCTTCAGATTTTTTTCATACGAAGCAATCACCGCGTCGATCATGGCGGCGCGGACGCCTGCCTGTTCCATAGCGTAGACGCCTTCTATCGTGCTTCCGCCGGGGCTGCATACCTCGTCCTTTAATTTTTCAAGGTGCTTGCCCGTTTGAAGCGCTAACTTTGCCGCGCCCTCGATAGTCAGCTCCGCGTATTTTACCGCGTGCGCGCGGTCTACGCCGACGGCTACCGCGCCGTCCGCGAGCGCCTGCATTATAACGAACGCAAACGCCGGGCCGCAGCCCGTGAGCGTGCCCGCCGTTTCTATCATCTTCTCTCCCACGTCGTCGCATACGCCGGCCTCGGATAAGTACGAGAAGAATTCCGCTTTTTCCCCGTCCGTCACGCCGTCAAACGCGGCGAGTATGACGCCTGAGCCGCAGAGCGCGGGCGTGTTCGGCATTATGCGGATGACCGGCAATTCGAACCCGAATTCCTCTTTTACCGTCTGTATCGTAATACCGGCGGCGACGGAGACGACGACGAATCTGTCTTTTCTTGCCTTTAACGTCGGCGCTGTCTCCGCTATCACGGAGCGAATGACGTTCGGCTTTACCGCGAGGAATATGAAATCGCAGCTCTCAGCCACGGTCTTGTTGTCCGCTGAGACGCAGCCGAGCTCCTTTGCAAGCTCCTCCGACAGCGTTGAGGGCAGGTTTGACAAAACGAGCCCGTCGCCCGATACCTTTTTCGCGACTGCGCGCGCAAGCGCTCCGCCCATTACGCCCGTACCTATAAATCCTATTTTTTTCATCTTATCTGACCGTTTCCTTTGATTATGTATTTGTAGCTCACAAGCTCGCGCAAGCCCATCGGGCCGCGCGCGTGGAGCTTCTGCGTGGAGATACCCATTTCGCATCCGAGACCGAATTCCCCGCCGTCCGTAAATCTCGTCGACGCGTTGACGTAGACCGCCGCGCTGTCGACGTTTTCGGTAAATTTCTTCGCCGCCTCATCATCCCGCGTTATTATCGCGTCGCTGTGGTGCGTCGAGTGCTTCGCTATATGCTCAATAGCCTCGTCCACGCCCGAAACGATACCGACGGCTAAAATATAGTCGAGAAATTCCGTGTCAAAATCAAGCTCGCCCGCCGGCGTGCCGTCAATTATCTTTGCCGCCTCTGAATCGAGCCGCAACTCCACGTTGTCAAGCGCGGATTTCAGCATCGGCAGAAATTCAGCCGCTATCTCGCGGTCAACGAGGCAGACCTCCTCGGCGTTGCAGACGGAGGGGCGCGACGTTTTCGCGTTTTTGATAATCTTCGCCGCCATTTCGAGGTCGGCTGTCTTTTCAACGTAAACGTGGCAGATGCCCGTTCCCGTTTCTATGCACGGGACGGTGGCGTTTTGTAAACAGCTCTGTATCAGCCCCTTGCCGCCGCGCGGTATGAGCACGTCGACGTAGCCGTTTGCCGTCATAAGCTCGTTCGCGCTCTGACGCGACGCGTCGGGCACGAGGTTTATGAAATCGGGGCAGAGGCCGCAGTTAATAAGCCCGCGCCTCATCGCCTCGGTTATGGCCGAAGCCGACGCGTAGCTGTCGCGTCCGCTTCGCAGAACGCAGACGTCGGACGATTTGAAGCAGAGGACAGCCGCGTCGGACGTTACGTTCGGGCGGCTCTCATAAATTATCGCAACTACGCCGAGCGGCACGGTCTTTTTCGTGATTTTCAGCCCGTTCGGGCGCGTATCCTCCGATAAAACTATGCCGACGGGATCGGGCAGGGCCGCGACCTGCATCATGCCGTCAGTCATCGATTTTATGCGCTTTTCGTCGAGGCGCAGACGGTCGAGCATGGAGGCGGAAAGTCTGTCCTTCGCGTTTTCCATGTCGGATTTGTTCGCGGCTGAAATTTTATCCGTATCTTCTTCTATACATTTCGCCATTTCATATATGGCTTTGTTTTTTATATCGTTTGTAAGCGCGGGGGCTTGATACGACGCTTTTTTTGCAAGCGCGAGCATTTCTTTCGTAGTCATATTTTTTTACCTCTGAAACGCGTGCCGACCTGCTTTCCCTCGCATATATCGTACAACGCCTCGGGATTGGAACCGTTTGCGATTATCATATCTATACCGCGAGCTACAACGAGCGACGCCGCGGAAAGCTTCGTCTTCATTCCGCCCGTACCGAGCGTGGTCGATGAGCCGTCGCCGAGGCTTACTATATCCGCGTTTATTTCGTCGACTACCGGTATGAGCTCGGCATTTTTGTCCTTATGCGGGTCGGCGGTGTAAAGGCCGTCTATGTCGGACAAAAGCACGAGCAGATTTGCATTCGCGCCTATCGCGACGAGGGCGGACAGCGTGTCGTTGTCGCCTATGCCGAGCTCAGCGGTCGATACCGTGTCGTTTTCGTTTATTATCGGAAGCGCCCCGAGCTCGAGCAGCCTGTTCAGCGTGTTTGAAAAATTGCCGTACTTTTCCGTATCCTCAAAATCGTCCGCGGTCAAAAGCATCTGCGCGACGTTGTGGTGATACTCGCCGAAAAGCTTGTCGTAAACGTACATCAATTCACACTGACCGACGGCTGCCGCCGCCTGCTTTGTCGGTATATCCGTCGGACGCTCGGACAGCGACAGCTTGCCCACGCCCATGCCGATGGCGCCGGACGTTACGATTATTATTTCATGAGCCGAATTCTTTAAATCCGATAAGACCTTTGCAAGCTTTTCCACCTGCCTTATGTTAAGTCTGCCCGTCGTGTGCGCTAAGGTCGACGTGCCGACTTTTACGACTATCCTCATTTTATTTCCACGCTTGTGCCGGTCTTTGCCGACTTGTATACAGCGTCAATTATCTTCATAAGCCATACGCCGTCCTCGGCGGGCGCAAGACATTCGCACTTGCCGTTTGACGCGTCGACGAAGCCCTTGATCTCCGCGCTGAAGGCGGGGCCGAATCGGAACGAATGCTCGCCCTCGGGCGTAAAGGTGATGAATTTGCCGTCCTTTGTGGTAAGAACGCGGAGAGTATTGACGGACGTTCCCGCCTTTGTGCCGAAGAGCTGAACGTCGCCGACGTCGCCCTCTATGTTCAGGTTGAAGCTCGCTTCGATCGACATGGTAAGGCCGTTGTCAAAGCGGATCATCGCGGCGCAGAGGTCCTCAACGTTGTACGGATGCTCGCCTTCCTCGACTTTCCAGCCCATTTCGCTCTCGGCCCTGTGCATACCGAGGTTCGCGTACGTAACGCCGTAAGCCGATATGGGCTTCGGACAGCCCGCGAGGTATCTCGTAAGGTCTATCACGTGGACGCCGAGGTCTATCAAGGGACCGCCGCCCGAGAATTTTCTGTCGCCGAACCAGCCGCCGGGGCAGCCGTTCTGACGGAGGTACGTTGCTTTTGCGTAGTATATATCGCCGAACGTGCCCTCGGAAACGAGCTTTTTGACCGCTTCCGCATCCTCGCCGAAGCGGCGTACGAAACCGAGTTGTAAAAGCTTGCCCGCTTTTTTCGCCTCGTCGTACATCTCCTCTGCCTCCGCGGCGTTTAACGCCATGGGCTTTTCGCAGAGGACGTTCGCGCCGCCGCGGAGCGCCGTTATGGTGCAGTCCTTGTGCGCGCTGTTCCATACGCAGACGGAAACACAGTCGAGCTCTTCGTTTTTCATCATCGTCTCCGCGTCCGTGTAGCTGCGCGGAAAACCGTACTTTTCGGCAAATTTGGCGACTTTATCGCCGTCTATATCGCAGCAGGCGACGAGTTCCGCCTCGCCCGCCGCTTCAAGCTCTTTATATCCGTTCATATGGAAGTGGCTTATGCCGCCGCATCCTATAACGCCTATTCTCGTCTTTTTCATTTTCAGTTCTCCTTTATCGTTTTTTTAAGAAATTCGACGGCAAGACCGATGTCCTTCGCAGGATCGTCGCCCGCCTCGCGTTCTATCGTTAAAAATCCTTTGTATCCGATGTCTTCAAGCGCTTTTAAGTACGTCGGGAATCCGACGCTGCCCTCGCCGAGCGGCACTTCCTTAAAGAAGGGGATACCCGCCAGATCCTCCGGCGCCGGCGTTACGCCGTATATGTATTCGGGATTTGTTTTATACAGCATCACGCCGTCCTTCGCGTGCGTGTGGACTATGTATTTTTTGAGATTGTGCACCGCGACCACCGGATCGTCGCCCGTTACCATAACGAGGTTTGCCGGGTCTAAGTTGACGCCGACGCCCGTGGAATCGAGACTGTCAAGGAAGCCCTTCAATACCGCCGACGTTTCGGGTCCCGTCTCTACCGCGAAATGCGAGCCGATAGAATCGGCGTATTCCGCAAGCTGACGGCACGCGTCCTGCATTATCTTATATCTTTCATGGCTCGGGTCAGTCGGTACGACGCCGATGTGCGTGGTGACGACGTCCGTTTCAAGCTCTTTTGCAAGATCGAGTATGCGTTTTGATTTTTCTATAAGTCCGGGGTTAAGCTCCCTGTGACCGAAGCCGCGTCCGAGGTCGCCGCAGATAGCGGAAAAGACGAGGCCGTTTGATTTGACGTAGTCGAGAAGCTCGCGCCTCGCCGCGCCCTTTAAGTTCTCCGGCGAGTTTTCGCCCGAGGTCGAATACATCTGTAAACCCTGCGCGCCGATAGAGGCGGCTTTTTTTATCGCCTCACGCGTGGGCAGACGGAACGAATCCATCATTACGCCTATAGGAAATGAATACATGATTTTTATCTCCTTATCTGTTTATATCCCTATAATACAATAAAATCTATTAAAAGTCAATAGAAGATAATTTAAAAAAGGAAATAATGAGAGATTTTTTACTGAGGTGTCGGCAGAGCCGACGAAATTTGGGGGTCGCCCACCCCTCTCGGGAACCCCCGCGCGACAATGTCACGCGGGGAACCCCTCATCGACCCCCAAGCCCCCTGTTCCCCTCCATCGGATTATTCCGATGGGGCGGCGCGGTTGACGCTGAAATAATTCAATATGGAAAAAAAGCAGCCGAAATAAGGAGTTACCTTGTTTCAGCAGCTTTAAGCCTCCACCTTTGGGGGAGGTGGCTCAGCTATATGCCGAGACGGAAGGAGTTAAAGCGTGCGAAGCGCTTATAACTACGGCGGAAGCCGTATCATAACTTGCCGCAAGGCAATCATAACTCTAAACTGAAATTTTCAGAGCGGTATCGCTTACGCATTCAATCTGTCGCAAACGATCTCATAATTACCTGTTTGCTCGTTATCGCGGGCTGTTGCTTGAAGGTCAAGATAATTTACATTATTGTAACCGACGTCTTTATTGCCGACGTAAATCCGTACGAGATTTTCGCCCGTATATCCTTCTCTGTCATATGGCTTCCAACTGATAACAGAGCCGCTGGGATTTTTGATTTGTACTGTCAGCTGATCATCAGCTTGTTCAGCGTCAAAATATTTGATAAAAACAGGATCGCCTTCCGCTTCTATGCGGAATACGCCATTCGTATTTTCTATGAATTCCACCTTGCAGATGTTTCCGAAATAAACGGTTATTTGCTTACAGTCTTTGAATTCTTTACTGTATTCATACTCTTTCATCATTTTATTCTCCTTTGATTTTTCTCCGAAAATTACGCCGATAGGTACGGAAAACAATTCCGCAATTACGGGAAACAGCGTCACGTCGGGATAGCCTATCCCGCATTCCCATTTTGAAATTGACTGCGCGGAAATTCCAAGCTTTTTCGCAAGAACTGTTTGCGTCCAACCTTTTTCTTTACGCAGCCTTGCAATAATGTTGCAAAACTCTTCGAGATTATACATAATTATTTTTGCTCCTTTCCGGATTTAGTATATCAAAGAATTATGTCAATGTCAATAACCGCAAAGTTGAAAAGCGAAGATGATATAATACTGCACCTTTAGAGCGTCAACTCCTTCAAGCGCTTCGCGCCAGCTCCCTCGGAGAGGGAGCCTTTTAAAGGTGTCGCTGCCGCGACGAAATTTGGGGGTCGCCCACCCCTCAAGCTCGGCTTCGCCGAGAACCCCCCCATACCCCCCTGTCCCCTCCCATCAATTTTAATTGATGGGGCGGCGCGGCAAAAGCCCCGAGAACTCGGGGGGAGGCGGGGGTTTGGGGGCGGACCGGGGTTCCCTGCCGCGAACCGGAGAGCGGCGGGGAACCCCGGTGAGGGGGGCGACCGGGGTTCACCGAAAACGAGCTTGTCGAGTTTTCGGGGGTTCACGGGAGGGGAGCCTCCAAAGACGCCGTAAGGCGTACAAGAACAGTCGCGAGGCGACACCTTACAAAAAGACCGCCGCATATGCGACAGCCTTAAATTATGTATTTACTCAGCTATGTATCTGAATTTGAAGCGTCCGCCCGGCGCGGCGTCGCCCGTTGTGTATATCTCCATTATATCGCCGTTTGCGGTGTTGTCCGCCCATTTGAAATCGAGCGTGAAGGCGCCGTCGCCTATGCCGAGCATGGAACGCGGTATCTTTACCGTCAAAACGTTTCCGGATACGTTGTATTCCACCTCGCCGACGGTCTTTGTTTCAAATCCGTCTCCCGTGAAGGCTTCGAGGTACGCGGTGTGTTCGTCCTTCGGCGTTGTTTTGTTCAGTACGAATTCAAACGTCTCCCAGCTCTTTTCGCCGGCGCCCGTGTCTATGTAAAGTCTCATCCAGTTTTCGTCCGTGTACGGCGTTATATCGTCCGTGCAGCGGATCATGAAATAGACGTTGTCCTTGTCGCGCGCTACCTTTGCGTCGTAGAGGTCGTTCCTGCCGGAATCGTCGGTGTATTTATATCTCTGATTTGATCCCTCTATAACGTAGCCGAGCGCGTTGCGTGCGCCGGTGTTGCCGGTGTAGCTGTTATATTCGGGAAGTACGCTGTTCCACTGACCGAAGCCGCCGTAAATGTCGATCGTCTTTTCATTCGACGCCGCCGGTATCTTGTTCGTACCCTTGAACTGTCTGATATAGCTTACCATCTGGTAATAATAATGGTCCTTGAGTTTGCCCTTCGTCGGCTCTATGTCGCGGCTCGCCTTGTCGTCGAACTGGTCGGCAAATGCGTTTTTGATCGCGTAATCGTTCGGCGGCCAGCTCTGCTGACGGATGGCGACCCACTCGTTCCAGCCCGTTATGAATATGAATTTCGGGTCGACTTGCAGCGCGTATTCGAACTGTTCCGCAAAGTTTGCGCCGTACAGCTCGGCGTTCTCGCGCTTGTCGTATCCCTTTGAGGTGTACGTTCTGTCGGTCACGTTGTTGCCGTTCATCGCGGTCAGGACGTGCTTTTTGTAGTCGTGGTTCTGCGCCACGCCCACGGTTATCTCCTCGACCTCCTCGTCGCGGATCTTTACTCTGTATTCCGCCTGCGGATAGACGGACAGCCAGCCCCACTGCTTGCCTGTCGTCTGCTTTGCAAGATAATCCGGCTGCGGCTCTCTGTACGTGAAGTACGTGAATATCGTTTTTTCCGTAGCGTCCTTTCTGTCAAGGCAGTTCCTGTACGCGAGTATCAGCGGTCTGTCCTCCCACATAAACCATGAATCGGGGTACCATTCCGCCTCGTATATGTTTTTGTAAAGCTCTTTAAGCTGCGTCCTCGCGCCGTCCGTCGCGCCGAACGGGAGCATGAAAACGACCTGCGGCGCCTTTACACCGTCAACTCTCGCCTCGTGGAATACCTTCATAAGGTTTTTCGCCGTTTCCAGCCACGTGTACGCGCCGTTCGTATTGTCGCAGATTATGCAGTCAACGCCCGCGTCTGCCAAAAGCTCCGCCTGCTTGCGTATGACCCAGGTATCGTTTCCGCTGTAATAGCCGTATATCGGCTCGTTCCAGAAATGATAGTGCGCGGTGCTCCAGCGTCTGTCGTTATAGTTGTTTTTGTTTATATCGGGATATTTGTCAAGTATCTCCTGATTGTTCACCGCCTGCGTGGTGTTGGCGAATTCTCCGTGCCATGACGAATAGAATATGCCTACCCATTTGTCTGCGCGCACGTCGCCGGTCTTCTCGTTCATCGCTATCTCTCTGCCGAGGCCGTCGATCGCGACGTATAAGGTGGGGTCGACCGTTTTGGGCTCTATGACGTTTCCGTCGCCGTCCTTTTCGACCGTGCTGTTATCGAGCGCGGGGTCGTACGTTTCCGGCTCCGTTTCCTGTGGCGTCGTCGTTATCTCCTCCGTCTCGCTTGTCACGGGCTCCGTCTGCGTGACGTTCGCCGTTGTTTCCGCCGGCTTCTGTTCGGCGCAGCCCGCGGTCGCTGCGGCTGCCATAAGCACGGCGAGAAGTAATGAAGCAATTCTGATCTTTTTCATCTGAGACTGCCTTTCTTTAAAATTATTATAATTTTATCACATAAATTTATTTTTGTCAAGACTTGACAAGTACGTTATGTTTTGTTATTATATAAATATGATGATAAATAATCCTTTTGCAAATTCAAACACAAATAAAAGGTATTACACCTTTGATTATTACACCAAAAAAACGTACGGAAGAAAGTGCGCGAAACTGCCGGTCGACGTAGGCTGCACCTGTCCGAATATAGACGGGAAAAAGGGGCGCGGCGGCTGTATCTACTGCTCTGGCAAAGGCGCGGGCGATTTTGCCGCGGGCGCGGACAAGCCGGTGACAGAGCAGCTCGACGCCGCGGCTTCTCTCATATCGTCAAAGTGGAAAAACGTAGGATACATCCCGTACTTTCAGGCGCATACGAACACGTACGGCGACCCTTTGTTTCTGCGTGAAAAATACTTTGAGGCGGCGCGGTATAAGGACGCCGTCGCCGTGAGCGTCGCCACACGGGCGGACTGTCTGTCGGATGAAATACTTGACGTTTTATCGGAACTATCGGCTGTGACGGACGTTTTCGTCGAGCTCGGCTTGCAGTCAAGCTCCGATATAACGGCAAAGAGAATTAACAGGTGTATGACGACGGCGGAGTTTGAAAAAGGGTACAAAGCGCTTGAAAAAACAGGTGTAAAGCGCTGTATCCATATAATAAACGGCCTGCCGGGCGAGGACCGGGCGCAAATGGAGGAAACGGCGGTATACGCCGCTTCATTAAAACCGGATATGGTAAAGATACATATGCTCTATATAACCGCGGGCACGGCCGCCGCGAAAATGTATGAAAGCGGTGAATTTGATCTGCTTTCGCGCGACGGGTACGTTGAAACAGTCGCAAAACAGCTTACGCTGCTGCCGCCCGATACGGTAATAGGCAGGCTGACGGGCGACGCGCCGCTTGACGAACTTATCGCGCCCGAATGGACGCGCAAAAAGGTGTGCGTACTTAACGAAATAGATAAATACATGGCAAAATACGACCTGTGGCAGGGAAAGGAATACAAATGAAAAAAATCCTCTCACTTATCCTGATTTTAATATCTTTGATACTCATATCCTGCACGGCGGGAACAAATGATAATACAGGTACGGCACCCGCGCCCGAAACGACCGCGAAAGTGACCGGAACGGAGCCCGGGACGGAGACCGAGACCGAAACCGAAGCGGCGACGACAGAGGAGGAAAAGGTAAAGCTCCCCGATTATTACGTTGATTTCCGCATTGAGGAGAATATGTACGCCTGCTCAAACCCGTATAACGTGACGACGGAATACACGGGAGACGGTATGAAGATCAATTTCCTGCCGTCAAACGACAACAAGGATCCGACGTACTGCTTCGATCCCTATATGACGCTGCCTCTGCCCGCGGGCAAATTCAGCGTAGACGATTATCCGTTTTTCGTCATAATGCTGTACACGAGCAGAAACGACATGAAGGGCGATATAAGGTATAAGACGGACGGGCTGAAAAACGGCGCGTCATACCCCACGTACCGCTTCTCGTACGGCGGGACGGGCGACAGAAAAATAGTGCTGAATCTGAAGGACAAATCAGTCCTTTTCCGCGCCGCGGAGGATCAGAACGTAACGGGATATTATAACGATCTGCGCATGGATATGTTCGAAAACAACGCGAACACGACGGACACCTTCGTTATCTATTGTTACGCGTTTTTCAGGACCTTGTCCGAGGCAAACGAATTTGACGGTCTGCCCGAAATAAAAAAGGAGAGCGAGAATTTGCAGGACCTGTCGGCGTATTATAAAGGTAATGAATTCACCAAGCCCGACATGAAATACAAGCCGAAAAAAGTCCTCTACGGCTTTGAGTCCGGTAATTACGACTTCACCGTGCGAAAGCTCAAAAACAACGGCTACGGCGGCATCGTCACAAACGTTAAATTCAACCAAAACTATCTGAAAGACGATAAGGAATTCGAGCTTTTGTCCGACGCGTATAAGTACGCCGCGGCGCTCGGGGATCATCTGTGGATCTACGACGAATACCAGTGGCCGAGCGGCAAAGCGTTCGGTCAGGTGCTCGCGGGTCACGACGAATATGAGGCGACGGGGATAGAGTTAATAACGCTTAAAGGCGAAGGCGATATAAAATACACCCTGCCCGGCAATTACATAAAAATCATAGGCGCCGATCTGGTATACGGCAATAATAAAACGAGCCTTGACACAAACGGCAAAACGCTTGATATTAAGCACCGGGGCTCGTATAAGGTATACGTTTACGCGCGCCGCGTGACAAATCAGGGCAAGGAAGACCCGACCGATTTTACGACGCTGCGCGACGTCGATCTGCTCAATTACGACGCGGTGAGCCGCTTTATTGAAACGACGTATCAGAAATACAAGGACAAGCTCGGCGACGCGTTCGACCTCGTTGAGGCGTTCTTCACGGACGAGCCGCAGCTCGGCAACCGCGATATGAAAAGCTACGCAGTATGGTCCGACAAGCTGCCGGAAAAATTCAAAGAAATGCACGGCTACGACGTACTGCCAAAGTTATATTCGCTCTATGACGGAAATACTGAGCACGACAAAGTCGTCCGCGTCAATTTCTATCAGACCGTCGCCCGAATGTTCAAGGAAGCTTACTTTGACCAAATAGCCGAATGGTGTGAGAAAAACGGCGTATTATCGTCCGGTCATATGCTGTTTGAGGAAAACATACAAAGGCAGATAGAAACGTACGGCGGCGATTTCATGCAGCTTTGCGGCGCGATGGGCATACCCGGCGGCGATATTCTGAACGTTGAACCGGACAAACTGTTGACCGAGGGCAACGATATAGGAAACTACATGGGACTTAAATACGTAAGCTCCGCCGCGAAAAACGCGGGTAAAACAAAGGTACACCTTGAATTCACGCCGTCCGCCGTGACCGGCGCTCCGTTCTTCTCGGAACCGGGCAAGTACACGATAGCCGGCTCCACGCTGACGTCCTTCTTCGGCGCGAACACGTATTCGGTGATATGCGGCGACAACGACATACCCGCAGCCGATCTGCAAAGGTTAACGACGTACGTCGGAAGGATAAACACCCTGCTCGACACGGCGGTCACGACGTCGGAGATAGGCGTTTTCTACCCTGTGGATTCCGTCAGAGCCGCGTATACCGCGACGGGAGAGCATTTCAACTACGTGGGATCGGACGAGGCGGCTGTCATAAACCGCCTTATGCAGCATACCTGCCTTGAAATACTCAAATCCGGCTATGATTTCACCGTGCTCGACGATCAGAGCGTCGCGGCGGCGAAGATAAAGGACGGAAAGCTTGTAATCGGTCTCGGCGAATATTCCGTCGTCGTCATGCCGCGCGTAAGCGTAACGAGCCTTGCGGCGCTCTCAAAGCTTGCCGATTTCAAAGCCGCGGGCGGCACGGTGATATGGCTCGACTGCACGCCGTCTCTGTGTTCAGATCAAAGAGACGCGGAAGAGTACAAAGCGGTACTCAAAAAGCTCGGCGCTAAGGTCACAGCCGATTTAAAGGAGCTTTCAAAGCTTTGTAAGATACCGATGAACGCGAAGCCCAAATCCGGCGTTTTCATAACTGAATATAAGCGTGAAGACGACGGAAAGAGAATAGTTTATCTTGCAAACTGCACAAACTCCGTAAAAACGGTAAATCTGGGCGACGGCTGCGGTAAATATTACATTTACGACCCGTACGACTGCACGGTGAAAGAGGCGGAAGGGCAGAGCACTGTCGCGGTGCCGAAATACAGAGCGATACTGATAGTGAATTAAGAATGAATTAAAAATTCAGAATGTGAATACGTCAAAACGGGCGGCCGTGCGGTCGCCCGTTATTACGTCAGTTATATCTTTGTCCTGAAAATCAGCAGTTGTCGCCTCGCACGTTTCGACAGTTATTTTAACCCGTCAACGTAGGGTAACAAGAGTTATCCGAACCCGCTCAAACGGCGCTATTTCGGCTCTTTTCGGTTTGTTGTCATTGGAATACCGGCGTATTCCTGCTTCCTCCGCGCCGAAAATATCTCGAAATTTCATCCGTTTGAGTCCTATAGGATTTTCGG
>CADBSB010000187.1 GCA_902797235.1 uncultured Ruminococcus sp.
ATTATATGTCTTTGCTATATCGGCATATTCCGCTTCAGTCTCTTCTTCGGTGACTTCCACGTTTTCAAGCTCGGCTATCTTTTCAAGCGCGAGGCGGAGTTTTACCTGTCTTTCGGCGTTCGGTCTGTACTGCTCTTTCATCTTGTCAAGCGTAAGACCCGTGTACTTTTCGTACATATCGAGGTTAAGTCCCTGCGAACGGAGTCTTGCGTCAAAGCTCTGAAGCTCGGCGTTTACTTCGTTGTCGAACATGACCTGCGGAATGTCCGCGTCAAGCGCCTCTACCAGCTTGTCGATTATGGCGTCCTTCGCTTCGTTATCGGCTCTGTCCGCTTCTCTCTTTTCAAGTTTTGCACGAACGTCGGCTTTATATTCATCAACGGTGTTGAATTCCGATACGTCGGCGACAAATTCGTCGTCAAGCTCGGGTATTTCTTTCTTGTTTATGGCGTTTATCTTGCATTTGAAGACCGCCGCCTTGCCGGCAAGCTCTTTTGCGCCGTAATCCTCGGGGAACGTGACGTTTACGTCGAATTCCTCGCCTATGTTATGGCCCGCTACCTGATCCTCAAAGCCGGGTATGAAATGACCGGAGCCGAGCTCAAGCGGCTGATTCTCAGCCGTGCCGCCCTCGAAAAGCTCGCCGTCAACGGAGCCGGAATAATCGAGCGTCACGGTGTCGCCGGTCTCGGCGGCTCTGTCGGTGACCTCTATCGAGCGGGCGTTGCGCTCACGTGTGGATTTGATCTCGTTGTCGACCGCCTCGTCCGTCACTTCGTTCACGACCTTCTTTACGGAAAGCTCCTTGTAGCCCTCGATCTTTACCTCGGGCTTTATGTAGAATTTCGCGGACAGGGTAAGTCCCTCGTCGTTCAACTCGACCATATCGAACTCGGGCTGTGATACGGGATCAAGTCCGGATTCCTTCAGCGCGTCGGGATAAAGCGCGGGGATCATGTCGTTTACTGCATCCTCGTAGAAGATGCCCGATCCGTACATTTTTTCGATGAAGCGCTGCGGCGCTTTGCCCGGACGGAAGCCCGGAACGGTTATCTTGGGCGCCTTGCGGCGATATACGGCGGTGACCGCCTCGTCAAACGTTTTTCTGTCGCAGCCGAATTCTATAACTCTTACGTTCTTCTCCGGCTCTGATACTGATTTAAAGCTCATGTTTTTATTTCCTTTCAATTTATAACTTTTTTATACGTATCGTATCTATTTTACACGTTCAGTTTATATTATCAATAATATAAAGTAAATATTTATAAAATTTTCACACATTAAGGGGCTTGAAAAACAGATAATCAGCCGATCCGATGTAAAAATCGATGCCGCGGTAGTTTATTTTGGGCGGTACGTCGTATTTTCCGTGTATGTGACCGAAGTAACAGCGGCGCACGCCGTATTCGAGCATCACGTCGACGAACTGCTCGCACTTATACGCGCCGAACACGGGCGGAAAGTGCATGAACACGACGGGCTCGCCGCCGAGCTTTGCGCCCTGATCAAGCGAAGCTTTGAGCCTTCCCGTCTCACGGGCGATCAGCTTTGCGCTGTCCGCGGCGGATTCCGGTATCTCGCGCTCGTCCGTGTACCAGCCGCGGCAGCCGCATACGGCTTTGCCGTCGCACAGGTAAGCGTTGTTGCGCAAAAATTCGAACTTAAAGCCGTTTTCCGAGCAGAAGGCCGTCATTTTTTTCAGGCTCTGCCAATAAAAATCATGGTTGCCCTCAAGCATTATCTTGCGCCCGGGCAGCGAATTTATCAGCGCGAAATCGGGATATGCTCCGTCGAGATCCATGGCCCACGAAAAATCGCCGCCGATAATAACTGTGTCTTCATCCGTTACGGTATCCGTCCACGCTTTTGTTATTTTATTTGTGTAATCGCGCCACCGCCCGCCGAAAACGTCCATCTTTTTGTTTGGGTCGCCCTCGGACAAATGCAGGTCGGCTATGTAAAACAATGACATATATCACCACAAATGCGAATAAATAATTTAAATCTGCCGATAATCGAAAAAAACGAGGAGGTCATATCATGACTTTATTCAACGATGAAAAAACACCAAAAGGCAGTAAACACTTAAAAGGTATATTCTGCGACGTCAAAAACTGCGTATATCACGACGGCGACGCGTACTGCACCGCGGACAGAATAGCCGTCGGCCCGACGTACGCAAGCTCCACGTCCGACACTGTCTGCGCTACGTTCAAGGCGAAACAGGGCATAGGCGGGATGCTGTAATATCTATGATGTCGGCTACGCGACGCCCTGCCCCTCAATCTCTTCGGAGATTGCGGAAGGGGACCGGAGGGTTCCCCGCGTGACATGGTCACGTGGGGGTTCCGGAGGGGACAGGAGGGTTCCCCGCCGCGTCGAGCGGTGGGGGTTCACGGGTGGGCGACCCCCAAAGAACGTCGCGAAGCGACACCTTATTTTCTGAATTCTTAATTTTTCAGCGAATGTATCGGCGCGGGTATCCTTCCGCCGCGGGAAATGAATTTCGCGGGGGAAACGGTACTTATCTTCATTACCGGCGCGGCACCGAGCAGACCTCCGAACGACACGCTGTCGCCCGCCTGTTTGCCGTACGCGGGGATAACTCTTACCGCGGTCGTCTTTGTGTTCGCAACACCTATTGATATCTCATCCGCTATCAGCGCGCTTATCACGTCGTCCGCGGTATCGCCGGGAACGGCTATCATATCGAGACCCACGGAGCAGACGGCTGTCATCGCCTCTAACTTTTCTATCGACAGAGCGCCGCAGGACGCCGCGTCTATCATGCCCGCGTCCTCGGACACGGGTATGAACGCGCCGGAAAGCCCTCCGACGTGCGACGACGCCATAACGCCGCCCTTTTTGACCGCGTCGTTCAACAGCGCCAGCGCCGCGGTCGTGCCGCAGCCGCCGCATATTTCAAGACCCATGTCTTCAAGTATCTTTGCGACTGAATCGCCGACGGCGGGCGTGGGGGCGAGCGACAGATCGACTATGCCGAACGGTACGTTCAAGCGCTTTGACGCCTCGCGCGCGACGAGCTGACCCATACGCGTTATCTTGAAAGCCGTGCGCTTTATCGTCTCCGCGAGCTCGGAGAAATCGCAGTCGCCCGCCCTCTCAACGGCGGACGAAACGACGCCGGGACCGGAAACGCCCACGTTTATGACGCACTCCGCCTCGCCTATGCCGTGGAACGCGCCCGCCATAAAGGGGTTGTCCTCCGGCACGTTTGCAAACACGACGAGCTTTGCGCAGCCTATGCAGTCGTTATCCCGCGTTAAATACGCGGTTTTCTTTATTATCTTGCCCATGAGCGCGACGGCGTCCATGTTTATGCCGGCTTTTGTGGAGGCGACGTTTACGGACGAGCAGACCTTGCCCGTCGTCGCGAGCGCCTCGGGTATGGATTCTATGAGCTTTTTATCGGCTTCCGTAAAGCCCTTCTGTACGAGCGCGCCGTAGCCGCCTATGAAGTTTATGCCGAGCGTATCGGCGGCGGAATCGAGCGCACGCGCAAACCTTATGTAATCCTCGACTGTGTATCTGCCGCCTATTAGCGACACGGGCGTTACGGACACGCGCTTGTTTATTATCGGTATCCCGTACTCTTTTTCTATCTGCTCCGCCGTGCCGACAAGGTTCTCCGCCTTTTTGACGACCTTTTCGTACACGTTGTCGGCGGCTTTTTTCGGGTCGTCCGACGCGCAGTCGAGCAGGGATATGCCCATCGTTACCGTTCTTATGTCAAGGTTTTCCTCCTTGACCATGCTTATCGTTTCAAGTATATCTTTTGTGTTTATCATGATTTTAAATCCTGTGCATCGAATTGAAAACGTCCTCGTGCATGGTGCGCACGTCAAGACCGTTATCCTTGCCTAACTGTGTTAAAATATCGACAAACGACGTAAACGGCAAATCTATTCCGTCTATATCGACGACCATGATCATGGCGAAATATTCGCTCAGAACGCTCTGCGAAATATCAACGATATTCGCGTGATGCTCGGAGCAGACCGCGCTCACCTTTGCAATTATGCCGACGCTGTCGCGTCCGACTACCGTAATTACAGCTTTCATAATACTCTCCGTTTTATAAAATTTTGGGTTATTATATCATAATTAAATGAATAATTCTACATTATTTTTTATGCTATATCCGTAAGCTTAAGATCCTTTACCTTGCGCAGCGTGATACGGTATATAAGCACCGTGAACAGCGCCGTTATGGCGGCTGATAAAACTATCGCTATGATATTCGGCGTCACTATGAACTGCGTGTAGCTTTTGCCGAGCGCGGGCATGATCTGAAGCATTTGTAAAAGTCCCGCACCCGTTCCGAGCACTACGCCCGCGGCGGTGGTGAATATCGCCTCAAGCGAGACGTAGTTCTTCACCTCTTTCGTGGTAAAGCCGTTTACGCGCATTATCGTAAGCTCGCGTTTCTTCTGCAATATGCAGATATTTACGAGGTTCGTAAGTATCACCGCGGACATGGCTGCCGCCGCGCCGATCAGTATGAATACCATGATGACGAGCAGATCGGAGTACGAATTATAGACCTGGCGCAGATTGTCTGAGCGCTTTATCGCGTCGTAACCGCTTACGTTCTTCAACGTATCCGCCAGCGCGTCGCGGTCGATATCCGCGTGCTTTACGAGAAGCGAATTATATTCCGGCTCCTTGCACATTATGTTTTCATACGCTTTTTCGCTGATTATGACGGGGCTTCCCAAATAATTTTCGAATATCCCCGCCACGTTCGTTCTGTATCCCGCGCCCGTCGAGTCTATTATCATACATCTGTCGCCGACGGACAAGTTATACGTATTTGCATATGAGCTCGGGATTATCACGCCGTCACCCTCCGGCTCCGTCAGCGCTTTGCCGTCCTTGCCGCGCAGGACGAAATATTCTTTCAGCGTATCGAGGTCCGCGACTATGTAGTCCGCGGGCTCCGTGCCGTCTTTAATGCGCAGCGCGCCGCTTTCCGTATGAGCCGCAACAGAGGAGGCTCCCGCTTTTTCAAGCGCCGCGGAAACGTCCGACACCGCGTTTTTGTCAGCCGACAGATCGAGCGTCACCGTTGAATCGTATTTTATGATCTCATCAAACTGTACCGAAACCGTGCTCTTGACGGACAGGTAGATCGAGAAGCCTATGAGTATCAGGGCGCAGCAGCCCGCTATGCTCACTATCGTTACCGTCACGCGCTTTAAGTCCGTGCGCATATTGCGCAGGATGAGCCTTGAATAAAGCGATTTTTTGCTTTTTGATTTGCCCGCTTTCTTTTTCTTTGAAGGCGGTATCGCGTCCTTCATCAACAGCGTCGCGGGCTGTTTCAGAAGGTTTCCGCACGCAAACCAAACGGACACGGCGGAAAGGAGTACGCCGGCTATTATGACGATAAGTATCTGCCATACGATGACCGCGAATCCGGGAGTACCGAACGCGTAATATCTGCCGTATGAGTATATTGCGAAGTATTGCAGTAAAAACAGACCGGATAAAGTTCCGAGAATGCAGCCGATAAGCGTTGCGCTGCAGCCGAAGAGCAGATATTTTGCAAATATCTCGCGGCGGTAAAAGCCGAGCGCCTTCGTCGCGCCTATGAGCTTTCTCTGCTCGTCGACTATCTTGCCGACGGTGGCGTAAATGACGATAGCCGCGACGACTATGAACAAAAGCGTGAAGCGTATCGCAAGGCTTGAAATGCCGGAGCTTGACATCGACAGGTGCATATAGCCCGCGTTCATCTTGCAGCTCATCGTTATCCAGACGCCTACGCCCTTTTCCTCTCCGTCCTTCAAGGTTTTATTTGCAAGCGATACGAGGTATCTCTGCTGGCCGTTGTTCCACATCGTAACGGCGGATTCTATCTTGTCGTAGACAGACAGATCCATCTCGTCGAGCACCGCCTGTATCGAGGCTACCATTTCATCCGTTACGGTGAATTCGCCTATATCAACGCCCTTTGCCTTGACGGCGGAAAGCAGAGTTGATATCATCTCGGGCACCTTTTCCGCTATTTCGTCTTTTTTCGGCAGATTTATCGTAAAACCGTCAAGCAGCTTGATTTTTCCCAAATCGACGTCGCGGTCTTTCAGGTCCGGTCTTCCCTCCCCGGTAAGCCAGCCTATGTTGTCAAGCGTTTTCGCGGCTTCCTCTTCCGATATATCGAATTTCAGCGAGATCGCCGCCGTCAGCATCGGCTTCAAAACATCGCTGCTGAGAATGGTTTTATACTCGGCGAATTTGTCCCACAGATCGTTTAACGTCTGCTCCGAGCAGATTATGGACAGATCCTCGATCTTTTCCTCAACCGCCTGCGTGAGCTT
Source organism: uncultured Ruminococcus sp. (assembly GCA_902797235.1). Lineage (GTDB taxonomy): Bacteria > Bacillota > Clostridia > Oscillospirales > CAG-272 > UBA1248. Next base: position 6,342 of record CADBSB010000187.1, read on the forward strand.
GAAATACTCGTCGCCGTAGCGCGAAATGCCGGCGGGCTTGTCTATAACTATCTCGGCGTAGACGCTTCTGCCGTCGAGCAGCTCCTGATCGAACGCCCCGGTCTTTACCATAACGTAGTTCGTAAACGGATTCGGGACGACTATATGATCGGGGTGGCGTATGACGCCGACGACCGTGAACGTATCGTTTTTAAGTATGCGCAAAGCGCTTCCCGTTTCGAGGAGCGTCACGCTGTCGCCTACGTTTATGCCGTAGTTTTTCAACAGATCGGTTTCAAGCGCTATTTCGCTGTCGTTCTCCGGCAGTCTGCCCTCTATTATCTCCGGCAGATTTACGCGCTCCGTGAGCGAAAGGACAGCGACCTCCGGATTGCTCTTTTCCGTAACGAGCTTAGCCGTGGTACGGAGCTGCCCCTCAACGTCGGCGACGCCTTCCGTTTCTCTTATCTTTTCGATATCGCTCTCGCTGAACAACAGCGACGAGACGACCTCTATATCGCGGAAATTCTGTTTATCGTAGTATTTTGAGCCGCCGTCCGCCAGCGCTTTTGACGCCGAGCTTACGCCGGTAAAACAGGTCACGGCGAGGAATGAGATAAGGATTATCGAAATATACGATACCTTTTGTTTACTGATATTCCGCAGCGCGTCTTTTATTTGCGTTTTCTTCATATCGGCTTACCACGAGATCTCGTCCGCCGTAAGCGGGTTCATGTTCGTTTTTATGCTCGCCACGCGTCCGCCCTTGAGCTTTATGACGCGGTTCGCCATTTTCGCTATTTCCACGTTATGCGTTATCATAAGCACCGTCGTGCCCTGATTTTTGACTATGCTCTCAAATACGCGCAAGACCTCCTGGCCTGTCGCAAAATCGAGCGCCGCCGTCGGCTCGTCCGCGAGTATGACCTTCGGGTTTTTCGCAAGCGCGCGGGCTATCGAAACGCGCTGCTGCTGACCGCCCGACATCTGAGCGGGGTAGTTGTTAGCCTTTGACAGAAGTCCGACCTTGTCGAGCGCTTCCTCGCTCGGTATCGGGTTCGGGCACGTTTCGGCTATGAAGTCCACGTTTTCCTTTGCGGTGAGGTTCGGCATAAGGTTATACGACTGGAACACGAAACCGACGTAATTTCTTCTGTACGCCGTCAGATCGTCGTCCGTGGGATGTGAGAAATCCTTTCCCTCTATCGTCAGCTTGCCGTCCGTCAGAAAATCCATGCCGCCTATTATGTTCATCATCGTCGATTTGCCGCAGCCGGATTCGCCCAGGACAACAACGAATTCGTTTTCGTATATTTCAAGGTTTATGCCCTTCAATATCCTTGACACGCCGTCGCCCGACGGGAATTCCTTTATAACGTTGTCTAACTTTATTATGACCTTCTTTTCGCTTGTGTCAAGGCTTACCTTAAGCCCCTTTTCTTCGATCGTTATAGCCGCCAGAGCCGCCATTTTCTCGCAGAGCTCAAGCTCGCTTTTATCGTACATCTGACCGTTTTTCTTGTTTATGACGGTAACGCAGCCTATGCTTTCATGCAGGTCGTTTAACGGTACGCAGATAAGGCTTTTGGCTTTAAGTCCCTGATCGTCGAAAACCGTGCCCGTAAAACGCGGGTCGTTTTCACAGTCGGAGATCATAACGGATTCGCCCGTTTTGGTAACGACGCCCTCGGTACCGAAGCCGTTTTCAATACTTATATTCGATACGTCGGCGGGTCCGATGTGAAACACGGGCTGTAATCTTTCCGTCTTTTTGTCGAGAAGCCAGATCGCGCCCGCCTCGCTGTCGAGTATCTCGACTATCGCGGTAAGAGCTCCGGCAAGAGCCTCCTCAATATTGTCCACTTCCAGAAGCTGTTCCATTATGCGGTAAATCGCGCGGTTGCCCTTGATATTGCTGTTTTCCATATATATCTCTCCCGATTTAAAATATTCATATTATTGTACCATTTAATACGGTATAAGTCAATACGGAGGTGCTAAAATATATGTTATATTTTTTTAAAGCGCAAAATAATACGCTCATATTTATTGACTTTTTTCATTGTTTGTGGTATTATGTATAATAAAAAAAGAAATCAGGTCAGTTTTATGGACAGCGAACAGTCAACAAATTATTCGGAATACTCATATGAAAAGACGGTGACCGCAAAAGACAAACTCAAAAGGGTGTTATATTTTATCTGCGTGGTGCTTGTAATGCTTTTGCCGTTATTCGTGATGCTGATAGTGAGGATCTATACAAGTAAGGCGTATATTATTATGTATATAATGCCTCTATTTATCGTTTTGGGCATTCCACTTGCAAAATTCTTTTTCAGATATTTTCAGGTGGAATATAAGAATATAGTAGACAGAAGCACGTTTAAAATGGAGCTTATACACGGCAAAGCAAAGCCCAGGCTTTTATACGAGGCGGACGTTCACGATATGGCGTTCGCCGTACCGGCGACGGAGGAAAATCTGCAGAAATACAAGGATGAAGCGCGCGATATAACGGCCCGCTGCCTTGTGACGGACGACAGCCCGGACGCGTATATAACGCTGTTTAAAGACAAAAACGGCAAAAAAGTGTTCTTATATTTTGAGGGCAGCAAAAAAGCGCTCAAAATAATGAACTACTATAACAAAAACGTAGTGGTATCACCCGATTTAAGTCATTAAATCTAAGCGTCTCTCATAGAATTTATAAAAAACGGGAGACGCTTATGAAAAAATTTATACCGCTTATACTCTTAATATTTATACTTCCGCTGTTCTCCGCCTGCGGCGCCGCGCCGGAAGCGGATACGCTGAAAGACGTGTTTTACAAGCCCTATACGTGCAAGATCGCCGTTAACGACGGGGAGGACGTTTATTCCGCGTCCGTCACGTTTGACGGGGAGGACAGTATACTTACGTTTTCCGACCCTGCGATACTCTGCGGCACCGGCTACGGCAAGGGAAAAGACGGCGGATACATAGTTTATAACGACCTGAAAATACCGCTTGACGAAAACAGCGACGGTAAGATAGTCCGCGGCGTTTCCGTATGGCATAAAATGATGAAGCCGGATAAAGAGTACGGCGTAAGATCATCGACGGAAAACAACAAAAAAGTGTATATAATGTCCGACGGAAAAACGGAATACGTTTTTGACGCGGAAACAGATACGCCGGTCAACATAAAAGACGGCGATATAACGATAACGTTTACGGAGTTTATTAAAACAAATGACAAACCATCCGAAAGTGCTGGCGAGGATCTCACGGGCGGCACTTGAAAACAACTATAAAATAATGGAGAAAAAAACGGGCAAGCCGCAGATATGCGTTGTAAAAGCGGACTGCTACGGACACGGCATCTCATGCGCGGGCGTGTTTTACGACTGCGGATGCCGTGTTTTCGCCGTTTCCGGCACGGACGAGGCGATAGCCTTGCGTGAATTTTTCAACGAGCGAAACGTACACCCGGATATACTTATATTCGGCTACGTCAACCCCTGTGACGTTCCCGATCTTATAGACTCTGACGTCATATGCGCCGTGTTCAGCCGCGAATACGCGCTTCTCTGCGCGAAAAACGTGCCGGCAGGCAAAAAACTGCGTATACATATTAAGATCAACAGCGGTATGAACAGGATAGGGTTTGATAAAACCGAACTTGACGACGCGCTGTTCTGCGCTCGCCTGCCCGAATTTTCCTGTGAAGGCATATTCACGCATTTCGCCTGCGCGGACGGGGATACGGACGAGCCGACGTTTATGCAGATAAAAAGATTTGACAACGCTGTCGATCATCTTAAATCAAACGGCGTTAAATTCAGTCTCGTCCACGCGTTCAACAGCGCGGCGAGCATAAAATACGCGGCGAAGTACGACGCGGTGAGATCTGGCATAGTGCTGTACGGACAACAGCCGTCCGGATGCTGTCAGATCGACGGACTGATGCCCGTTATGGAGGTCGTGACGTACTTCGCGCAGGTACATACGTTATACAAGGGCGAGCGCGTGTCGTACGGCTGGGAGTTCACGGCGGATAAGGATATGAAAATCGCCACGCTTCCGATAGGCTACGCCGACGGATATATAAGAGCGTACAAAAAGGGCTATGCTGTGATAAACGGACAAAAAGCAAAGATCATCGGCCGCATCTGCATGGATCAGCTCATGGTCGACGTGTCTGGTATAGACGGCGTAAAATGCGGCGACGAGGCTGTTATGCTCGGCGGTGAGGGGATCTCCGCGGACGAGCTTGCAAAGATGTCGAATACAATAAACTACGAGGTGACTTGCCTTATTTCAAAGCGCGTAGGCAGGGTGCTCGTATGAAAAAAGCTGTCATTCTGCTCTTCTGCCTGCTGTTTCTTCTCTGCTCCTGCAACGATTTTGAACGCAAGCGCCCCGTAACGGACACGGAGACGGAAACGGCGGCGGAAACAAAACCGTCTTCTCCCGATATACTGCCTATACTTGATCTGTCGCGGTTTTCGGCCGTTTACGATGAGACGCTTGACGCGGACTGGCTTACGTATAACGGTATGAACGAGGGGCTTTTCGTCCGTATCGTCGCGTATTCCGATAAGGACGCTTCCCTGCGCCTTGTCTGCACGGAGGCGGACAAGCTGATACATAACGGCAGGATATACGAGATACCGAACGGCAGCACGGCGGCAGACGACAGTCTTATGACCGTACTTTCCGAAATAGCGGACGGCGGCGACTGTTATTTCAACAACAGAGCGATAACGGCGGATGAACGCGAAGCGCTTTCAGCCTCGATACAGCTTTTCAAATCATCCGCGGCGTACAAAAAGCAGAGCGCAAGCCAACCCGAGCAGGTAACGACCGACGGCGATGGCAATTATAAATTCGATAACGGCAAATTCTCGATAGGATTTCCGTCATCGTTCGATTCAAGCTGGGACGGCGAAAGGCTCGTCATCATATCGGGCTTGAAAAAGCTCCGCGCCGTAAGCGTCGTCAAAGCCGACACGGCGTTTTCCTCAAATATAGCCGAGGAAGAGGCGATCAGACGTAAGGTCGAAAGCTCGGGCGGAAAACTCACCTCGGACGTAACGGAGGCGGCCGTCGGCGGCCGCGCCGCTTACAGTTACGCGTATGAAAAAAACGGCGCCTACATCACGCAGTTCTGTGTTGACGGCGGCGACTGCACGTATATTCTGACCGGCATATCGTACGACAAAAGCGACAGGATACCGTCGAACATAATATCAACGTTCAAGCTTATAAAATAAGGAGAATACAAATATGCTTTTATCAACTCAAACGTCAAGATTACAAAGTAAATTCGGGTACAAAAAAGCGTTTGAGATACTTAAAAACGCGGGATTTGACGCGTTCGATCTGTCGCTTTTCCACCCGTTAAACGAAAATGATGAGCTGTATAAAGAGGATTTCAGAGAGTACGCAAAGGAGCTGAAACAATACGCGGACAGCATCGGCATCGTCTGCAATCAGTCTCACGCGCCGTTCCCGTCAAGTACGGCGGACAGAGCGCAGGACAAGCCGATATACGACTCGATCATTCACGCGATGGAGATAGCGTCGATTTTAGGCGCCAAATACATAATAGTCCACCCGAAGCAGCATCTTCCCTACCGCGCAAACGAGAAGGTCTTAAAGGAAATAAATATAGAGTTTTATAAAAGCCTTATTCCATACTGTGAGAAATTCGATATAAACGTAGCAGTTGAGAATATGTGGCAGATGAATCCGATAGGCAACCACACGATAGTAAACAGCACGTGCGCAAGGGTCGAGGAGTTCTGCGAATATATCGACGAGATAAATAGCGAGCGGATAGGCGGCTGCCTTGACACGGGCCATGTTTCGCTCTGTGGAGAGGATATGTCAGTCATGATACGCGGCCTCGACGGCAAGCGTTTAAAAGCCCTGCACGTCCACGATACGGACGGCTTCCGCGACCTTCACACGCTTCCCTTCACCGCAAAAAACGATTACGCGCTTATAATGAAGCTGCTTAAAGAAATAAACTACGATGGCGATCTGACGTTTGAAGCCGATCAGTTCTACGCCAATTTCCCAACGGACATCTACCCCGACGTCGCACATTTTATGCAGATCGTAGGCAGGCAGCTCATAAAGATGTTCAATGAAGCATAAAAACGTCACAGGTGCCGCCTGATCCGTAGTAAAAAACGCCGTTAGGGATAGGCTATATAAAGAAGAAACAAACCCACTCTGACACCTTTCAATTATAGAAAGTGTCATAGCGGGTTATTTTCTTTCAGCTCGTCTTAACCCTTCCGATATAGGAAAGGTTTTTATTATTCAGCTAAATTGAAGTCTTACGACTTCAGCTAAATTGAAAACCACAGGTTTTCAGCTAAATTAAATTCGCCTTTAAGCTCGCGTCAGC
>CADBSB010000188.1 GCA_902797235.1 uncultured Ruminococcus sp.
AGCGTCGGAATCGCCGAACGTGGCGAAGGACAGTCCCTTAGCGTCTATCTTTATGACCGCGAGGTCGGCTATCGAGTCTGAGCCGACGAGCGTCGCTTTATACGACGTGCCGTTTCGGAGCGTTACCTGTATCTCCGTCGCGTCCTCTATAACGTGGTGGTTCGTCACTATATATCCGTCTTCCGTGATTATGACGCCGGAGCCGCCGCCCTTTACGACGTATTGCTGCATGAACGAGCCGGAGACCGTCTGCTCCGTCAGTATCTCGACGACCGAGTCAACGGTCTTCGCCGCCGCTTCCGTCATTGAAAGATTTTTTTCATTGTTGCTCGTGCTTACCGCCGCTTCGGGATCCGTCGTGGGATCCGATTTAGTCGCAGCAGCGTTCGTCTGCGTCTGTTTTGTGTTATCCGGCTCGACCGTCGTCATTTCGGATTGCTTTGACGTGTCCGACGGGGTCACATTCGACGATCTTCTGTACATCAGCCCGACGACAAGAGCGACGAGCGTGAATATTATCGTAAGCGCGACGCATACGCCGATTATCGCGGCTATCTTTCCGCCGTTCCTCTTTTTAGGCGCCGGCTGCTGATACTGCGGCGTCGGCTGCTGATAATAGCCGTTATTGTAGTTATACTGCGTGTAGGGATTCTGATTCTGCGGATTGTACTGATAATTTCCGTTATAATAATTGTTGTTCTGATTCCGGTTTTGCTGTCCGTACGAGCGGTACTGACCGTCCGCCGTCCAGTACGTGCCGTTTACGTTCGTGTAGACGCCCTGATTGTTCTGATCGGGTATCGAGGTGTGTACCTCTTCCTTTTTCGGCTCCTCTATGGGGTCGTTTATTATCGGATCGCTGTTGTTATTATCCGGCGTTACGCCGTTATTATATTCGTCTGACATTATTGTCTCTCCTTTCCGGGTTTGTCGCTATTATAAGACCCGAATGTGAAAACCGTATGACGGAGTACTGTTATTATGCTGAATTTTAAAACTCTTATTCAACAACGTCGTAAACGGCTTTTACGCCGTCCGTTTCCTCAATTCCCGACGCGTCGTTTATCAGGTACGCGCCGTACTCTCCGTCGCTTGCCTTTTTTATTACCTTAAATTCGCTCAAAGCCTTCGCGCCGTCCTCACATATGACGAAGGCGCGTTTTTTCGTCTTTATTTCACTTCCGTTTTTCACGCGCTTCCATTCAAGCACCTCGGCCCTGCCGGACAGAGCCTCCGCAATATCGGAGAGCACCGCCGCCGCCGTGGGGATGGAGCCCGCGCCGCGGCCGTACAGCATAACGTCCGCGGAATATTCGCATTTTATCATTATACCGTTGTTCACGCCGTCAACGCCGTGTAAAACGCTGTCATTCGGTATGAACGCGGGCCTTACCTTTGCGTAAACGCCTTTTTCCGTGCGCTCCGCGCTGCCTATCAGCTTTATCTTGCCGCCGAGCTTCTCGGCAAGCCCGAGTGCGCAGTCCGGCATACCGGATATGCCGACGGTCTTTATTTCGGCAGGCGGTATGATGCCGCCGTCTATGAAAGCGGAGAGTATCGATATTTTCCTGCACGTGTCGAGCCCCTCGACGTCAGCCGTGGGATCGGGCTCCGCGTAGCCGAGACGCTGAGCCTCGGACAGAGCGTCGGAGTACGTTTTTCCGCAGTCCTTCATATTAGTCAGAATATAATTCGTCGTGCCGTTCAGTATCCCGTAGATACCGTTTATACAGTCCGTTTCAAGACTTGTGCGCAGCGTGCGTATAAGCGGTATCGCGCCGCCGACGGACGCCTCGAACAGATAGGACACGCCGTTTTCGCGCGCCGTCTGCAACAGCTCCACACCGTATTCCGCCACGACTTCTTTGTTCGAGGTGACGACGCTCTTTTTCGCTTCAAGCGCTTTTTTCGAAAGCTCGAACGCCGCGCGTCTCGCTCCCGTTACCTCCACCACGACGGCGACGTCCGGGTCGTTTAAAATTATATCAAAATCCTTTATATGCTTATCCCCGTACGGATTGCCGGGAATATCGCGCAGATCGCATACGTATCCGAGCTCCGCCTCACATCCGGCGGCCTTGCACAGAGCGTCTTTATTTTCCGTCAACAGTCTGCAAACCCCGGCGCCTATGACGCCGAAGCCCAGAACGGCTATTTTTTTCATACAAATACTTCCTTTTATCAGATAAACCGTATTATATCATATAAATTTGTTTAAATCAAGTATATTTTTTAAAAACGGAAGGCGCGCCTGCCGGCGCGCCGTTCTGTTTAAGTGCTTATCACGCAAGAGAGTTCAGCTTGAGTGTGAACTGGCTCTTTTTTCTGCTTGCGGCGTTCTTGCTGATGATGCCCTTGGCTGCAGCCTGGTCTATCTTCTTTACCGCCGCTTTGTATGCCGCGCTCGATGCTTCCTTATCTCCGGTAGCGAGGGCCGCGTCATACTTCTTGATCATCGTCTTTAAGGATGATTTGAACATTTTATTCTGCAGTGTCTTGGTCTCCGTGACCTTGACGCGCTTTTTTGCGGATTTGATATTCGGCACTTTTTATTCCTCCTGTCGTATTTCACGATATACTATTATATACTATCCCGCCGTCTGAGAGGACACAGCGGTGCAATATACTTTTACAATTAAGTATAATATCATATTTTTCCGAAATAATCAAGAGGTTTTTTCAAAAAAATAAAAATTTTTACCATATATTCAATAAACACAACATTGACAAACGGTGATTAAAGTGGTAAAATAACGGCGAGGTGCGAAAAATGAGTATGAAAATCGGAATTTCAAGCGCGTGCTTTTACCCGCTTGACACGCTTTTGTCGCTCAGGGAATGCGTAAAAGGCGGTTTCAGGACCGCCGAGATATTCATCAATACGTACAGCGAGATGACGGGCGACTACTATAAGGAAATGAAAACGTATATAGACGGGGAGGGAATGGAAATAATCTCCATACACCCGTTTACGTGCGGTTATGAAAACGTAATATTTTTCGGCGGGTATGAAAGACGCATATCCGACGGGATCGAGCTTTACAAAGGCTTTTTTGACTTCGCCGCCAAGCTCGGCGCGAAATTCGTCGTTTTCCACGGCAACAATATGAAAAACAAGTTCTGCGGCTTTGAAAGGTACGCGGAGATATTCACGCGCATAAACGAGTGCGCGCACACGTTCGGAGTTGAGTTGATACATGAAAACACGACGTGGTGTATATGCAGGGAAGCGGACGGCATAACAGCGCTTCGCGCCGCGTGTCCCGATATGAAATTCGTGTTCGACGCAAAGCAGTCCTGCCGCGGCGGCTACGATCCGTACGCCGTGCTCGAGGCGATGGGCGACCGCGTCGTCCACGTCCATATAAACGACTGGGCGGACGGCGCCTGCAAGCCCCCGTGCATGGGCGCGCTTGATACGAAACGGATATTGAACCGTTTGAACGAGGTTGGCTATAACGGCGATATGGTCGTCGAGGTCTACCGCGAAAATTTCACGGACGTGTACCAGTTAGCGGAATCCGCTCGCCTGCTTGAAGAAATCCTGTAAAACCGTGTAAGGGAGGGGAGACCCCTCCCCTACGGAGAACAGAGTGCTTTTTGTTTATTTGCGTGGTTGGGATTCGCCTCATCCTAAAAAATTTTTGCAAGTATGTTATTTTGTACTTGCATTTTTTATATTTATGTGGTATAATACGAGATAATCTGTTTTGAGAGGAGATTTGATATGCTTAATATAAGAAAAGAGAGAACAAAAACACCGAAGACAAAACCGGATTACGATAACCTCGGCTTCGGCAGATATTTCACCGATCATATGTTTCTGATGAACTACAACGAGGGCAAGGGCTGGCACGACGCGCGCATCGTTCCCTACGCACCGTTCGAGCTCGATCCTTCGTGCATGGTCTTCCACTACGCGCAGGAAATGTTCGAGGGACTTAAAGCCTACATGACCTCCGACGGCAAGATACAGCTTTTCCGCCCGGACAAGAACATCGAGCGTATGCACAACACGAACGAGCGTCTCTGCATCCCGCAGATACCGAACGAGGACGTGCTTCAGGCGATAGAGGAGACCGTTTTATTTGACCGCGACTGGATACCGACGAAGGTCGGCACCTCGTTATACATCCGTCCGTTCATAATAGCAACGGACCCGCAGCTCGGCGTCCATCCGTCGCACTCCTACATCTTCTGCATAATCCTTTCTCCCGTCGCGGCGTACTACGCCGAGGGCATCAACCCCGTTAAGATATTCATAGAGCGCGATTACGTCCGCGCGGTAAAGGGCGGCACGGGCTTTGCAAAGGTCGGCGGAAACTACGCCTCATCCTTAAAAGGCCAGGAAAAAGCGGCGAAGCTCGGCTACTCGCAGGTTTTGTGGCTTGACGGTATTTACAGAAAGTATATCGACGAGGTCGGCGCCATGAACGTGTTCTTCGTGATCGGCGACGAGGTGGTCACGCCGTCGCTGTCCGAGGGCAGCATACTCCCAGGCGTTACGAGAGCGTCCTGCATAGAGCTGCTCAAGAGCAAGGGCTACAAGGTATCCGAGAGAAAGATCTCCGTTGACGAGCTTTACGAGGCGTATGACAAGGGCGAGCTGAAAGAGGCTTTCGGCACCGGTACCGCCGCCGTCATATCCCCGATCGGATCGCTTGACGACGAGAACAAGAAGGCGCTTATCAACAACGGCGAAATAGGACCGATATCCCGGATGCTGTACGATACTCTTACCGGCATCCAGTGGGGCAACCTGCCCGATCCTTTCGGCTGGACGAGAGTAATAGGCTGATGATATTCAATATCCCGCCCGAATACGAGGGGAAGCTTTTGCGCGAATTTCTGCGCGGTGTCCCCGGACTTTCGGGCGGAATTTTGACTGAACTGAAAAAAACGGAGCGCGGCATAACGGTAAACGGCGAGCATAAGACCGTAAGGTACGTTCTCCGTACGGGCGATGTTGTTCGGTTAGAACTGTCCGAAACGGAGAAAACGGACGTTGAGCCCGTCGATATACCGATAGACGTCATATACGAGGACGGCGATATGATAGCCGTTAACAAGCCGTCCGGTATGCCGACGCATACGTCGCACAACCACCATTACGACACGCTGTCAAACGCTCTGGCGTATTATTTTAAAGACAAAAACTTTGTTTTCCGCGCGGTGAATCGCCTTGACAATCCGACGTCCGGTGTAGTGCTCGTTGCGAAGAACAGACCGGCGGCGTATTATTTAGCCGACCAGTTTTACAAAAAAGAGACGGAAAAAACGTATTTTGCCGTCTGCCACGGAATACAGGCGCAAAAGTCGGGCATCATAAACAAGAATATCAGGCGCGAGGCGGAGAGCGTCATTATCCGCTCCGTGTGCGGCGACGGCGAGGGACGCGTCTGCGTTACGGAATACGAGCGCATCAACTCCGGCGTATATAACGGCGAGCCGGTAAGTTATTTGAAGCTGACGCCGCGGACGGGCAGGACGCATCAGCTCCGCGTACACCTAGCTTATATCGGCACTCCGATTTTGGGAGACGGCCTGTACGGCGACGGATTTGACGCAGGGCTCGGACGGCTCGCGCTGCACGCGGGAGAGCTTAAAATAAAGCGCGTATCGGACGGAAAAGAGATACTCATAACGGCGAAAGAGCCGGAAGGATTCGGGAGACTGTTTAAATGAAAGAAACGACTAAAACAAAACTTAAAACGGTTTTCACCCCGTTCTTTTTCGTATGCCTCGGAGTTTTGCTGCTCGGCCTTTTGATAAAGCTCATAGCGGCGAACAACGCCGCGTTCGCGGATTTCTGGCAGAGCAAAATAGCCTCCGTTCCGCGCGCGTTTTTCGCGTACCTGACTAACCTTCTGCCGTTTTCCCTTGCGGAATTTCTGATACTCACCTCGCCGTTGACGATAGCGGTGCTCATACGCATCGCCGCGAAAAAAACGGATACGTGGGCAAAAACGCTCGGTTATTCGCTCAATCTCATAGCCGCCGCGTCGCTCGTTTTCTCCATGTTTTTATTGAACTTTTCAGCCGGATACAACACCACCGCGCTCGACGAGCGCATGGGTTTAGAGCGCAAAAACGTATCGGCCGAGGAGCTGTACGACACGGCGAAGTGCCTGCTTGGCGGGCTTTCCGACGCGTCCGAAGATATGGAATTTACTAAGGGCGAAAACACGTATATGCCGTACAGCCTGTCACAGCTCAACAAAAAGCTGAACGAGGCGTATAAAAAGGCGTGCGAAAAGTACACGTTCATATCGAATTTCACCTCTAACCCGAAGCAGGTCATGCTGTCGGAGCCGTGGACGTACACGCATATAGCGGGCGTTTACACGTTTTTTACGGGGGAGGCGAACATAAACGTCAATTTCCCGGACTACACGCTTCCGTACACGGCGGCGCACGAAATGGCGCACCAGAGAGGGATCAGCCGCGAGGACGAGGCGAATTTCGTCGCTTTCGTCGTCTGCATCGGATCGGACGACGACTATATAAGATATTCCGCGTACGCAAACGCCTACGAATACGTCGCGTCTGCTTTATACAGCGCGGACAAGGACCTTTACAAACAGCTGTACGCGGAAGTGCCGGCGCTTTTGAAAAACGAAATGTCGTCCTACAATGCTTTCTTTGAAAAATACAGGGAAAACAAGGCCGCGACCGTATCGAACAAGGTCAACGACACGTTTCTTAAAGCCCAGGGGCAGAAATCCGGATCAAAGTCGTACGGCCTTGTGGTAGATCTTCTCGCCGCGTATTACAGAAAATGATCGCAGAGGACAGATTTTAATTTTCTCTTAATTTTTAAAAACTATATTTACATTTAACGATTTATATGCTATAATATAAATGACGGAGTATCGGATGCTTGTCATCCGATTTGTTTTAGCGTTATATTCCGTCTTTTAATTCTTATCTTGGGTAGTTTTTATGGAATATTTTGTTATCAAGGGCGGAAACGAGCTTTCCGGAGAAATTGAAGTCAGCGGTATGAAAAACGCCGCGGTCGGCGTTATTTTCGCGTGCCTTTTGATCGAAGACAAATGCGTGCTTGAAAACATACCGGATATAAGCGACGTACGCACGTCCTTCGCGATATTAAAGGCCATGGGCGCAAAGGTCAGGTATCTCTCGCCGACGACGGTGGAGATAGACTGCAAGAACGCCGAGGGCGGATGCGCCCCGTTTGAGCTCGTGCGCAATATGCGCGCCTCTTACTATCTCGCCGGCGCGGAGCTCGGCAGATTCGGCAAAACGCACGTCGGCTGCCCCGGCGGATGTGATTTCGGCATCCGTCCGATAGATCAGCATATAAAGGGCTTTGAGGCGCTCGGCGCCCGCGTTTCCGTCGAGGGCGGATATATAGAGGGCGACTGCGAGGGCGGCAGACTTCACGGCGCGAACATATATTTTGACCGCGTTTCCGTCGGAGCTACGATAAACGTGCTTATAGCCGCCGCGCTCGCGGACGGCAATACCGTAATAGAAAACGCCGCGCGTGAGCCGCACGTCGTCGATCTGGCAAACTTTCTGAACTCCTGCGGCGCAAAGATAACCGGCGCCGGTACGGACGTCATAAAGGTCAAGGGCGTCACCTCGCTTTCGGGGTGCAGTTACGCCATAATACCCGATATGATAGAGGCGGGTACATATATGATAGCCGCCGCCGCCACGGGGAGCAAATTAAAAATATCAAACGTTATACCGAAGCACCTTGAATCCATTTCCGCAAAGCTGGAGGAGATGGGCGTGAGCATAGAGGAGCAGGACGATTACGTTGTCGTTTCATCCGCGAACAGGCTCACGAAAACGAACATAAGAACACAGCCGTACCCCGGATTTCCCACGGATATGAACCCGCAGATGTGCACGCTCCTTTGTCTTGCGGATGGCGTCAGCTATCTGACTGAGAGCGTGTGGGACAGCCGCTTCCGCTATATCGAGGAGTTAAGAAAAATGGGCGCCGAGATAAAGGTGGACGGAAAAACGGCTATAATCGAGGGCGGCACGCGTTTCGTCGCCGCACCGATACGCGCGGTCGACTTACGGGCGGGAGCGGCGATGATAATAGCGGGCTTATGCGCCAACGGCAAAACGACCGTGGAGGATATACACCATATCAAGCGCGGATACGACGACATCGCGGGCAAGCTCCGCTCTGTCGGCGCGGATATAAAGGAAGTGAATATTCCGGAGGTATCCTCTTTCAAAACAGTAAAATAACGGAAACTCTGATCGTTACCAAGCTTGCGAAGCAAATTTAGCTTCTATTTAGAAATTTAGCTTGCCGTAGGCAAATTCAGCCCGGCAGCGCCGAATTTAGCTTATGCCGGATTTACAGTTTTCAGCTAAATTACCGCTTTGCGGCAGCTAAATTGTCGATCGAACGACAGCTAAATCATACGGCTCTGCCGTATGGCTAAATTGAATTCGCAGATGCGAATTCAGTTTTTTTATCATATGATGTTTACAGGAGGCAAAATTGGCTAACAGCTTCAAGCCGTCGTACCGCAGAAAAAAGGCGGTGATGAGCACGTCCGTCAAGGTCATAATAATTCTTCTCGTCGTGCTCGTGTTAACTCTGTCGGCTTTTCTTATAAAAATAGCGGTCGAAAAAGCCCTCGATCCGGGCATAGTATATCCGCCGGATGAAACGGGCAGCCTCGTTACTGCGGCGGACGGCACGGACGACGTGACTACCGCGCCGGAGGAGGAAAAGTTCGTCGTCCGCTCATACGATAAATCGAAATTCGACGCGAAAGCGGGAACTCTTTTGCTTGTCAACCGTGAAACGGCGTACACTCTGCCGGAAACTCAGAAGCTCGTCAATCTGTACGAGGAAAAGCATGAGAATTTTTCGCTCGCCACGATCTCGGAGCAGCTGACGCGGGAGGCGTACGAGGCGCTCTGCAAAATGACGGACGCTTACGCGGAGCGTACGGGCTTCTGTCCGCTGATGGTCACGTCCGCGTACAGGGACGAGGCGCAGCAGAAAAAATATTACGACGAATACGTCGTAAACGAATCGGACAAGGATTACGTCGAGCTGCCGGGCTATTCCGATCACCACACCGGACTGGCGTTTGACGTAAAGATATACGACAAGGACGGAGCGTCGTTCAGCTACGGACGGTACGCCACGGAAAAGGTCGGCTGGATAGTTGAAAACTACAAATATTACGGCTTTATAATGCGTTATCCGGCTAACAAGGGAAGTATAACGGGCATAGACGGCGAATCTAACCATTTCAGATACGTCGGTCTGCCGCATTCCGTGTATATAACAGAAAAAAATATGTGCCTTGAAGAGTATCTGACGTTTATAAAAAATTACACGTACGACGATCCGCTTGAGGTGACGGTGGATAACGACGAATACGCCGTGTGGTACTGCAAGGACGCGGTCTACGTGCCGAAGGACGGCGATTACACCGTATCGTCCGATAATTCGGGCGGATTTATAGTAACTTACAGAAAATGACGGACGTAAAACTGTATCTCGCCCCGATGGCGGGCGCGGCGGACGGCGCGATGCGGCGTATTTGCCGGCTCCACGGCGCGGACGGATGTACCACGGAAATGGTGTCCGCGGCGGCGGTGTGGTATAAGGACAAAAAGACGTTCGAACTCGCAAGGTTAGGCGAGGATGAGGCTGACTGCGCTATCCAGATTTTCGGTCACGAGCCGGAGATGATATCGAACGCCGTTAAGGTCTTATACGATAAATCAAAGATAAAACCGCGCGCGTTTGACATAAACATGGGCTGCCCCGTGAAAAAGGTAGTGTCAAACGGCGACGGCTCGGCGCTCATGCGCGACCCTGCGCTCGCGGGGAGGATAATAGAGGCGGCGGTCAAAGCCTCGCCCGTGCCCGTGACGGTGAAGATGCGGACGGGCTGGGATAAAGAGCATATTAACTGCATTGAACTGTGCAAAGTCGCCGAGGGATCGGGCGCTACCGCCGTGTGCATACACGGCAGAACGCGTGAGGATATGTACCTATACGGCACGGTGAATATGGCGCCGATAGCGGAGGCTGAGGCGGCGGTGAAAATACCCGTTATCGCAAACGGAGATATTACAGACGGAAGATCGGCGCTCGAGGCGCTTAAAATCACGGGCGCGGACGCGCTTATGATCGGCAGGGCGGCGCTCGGCGACCCGTTCGTGTTCGAGAGGGTACGCGCCGCGCTTGACGGAGAGGAATATAAGGAGCCGACGGCAAATTTGCGCATAGAGTGCGCGAAAGAGCATCTGCGCCTGCTCGTTCATCTTAAAGGCGAGCGCACGGGCGTGCTCGAGGGCAGACGCCACACGGCTTACTACACAAAGGGAATGTACGGCTCCGCGATACTGCGGCAGAGATTGAACAGCGCCGTAAAAGCGGCGGAAATAACAGATATACTTGATGATTTGAAAAGGATGTACGAAAATGACGGCACCTCAACTTAAACTTGAAAAGGGAAAAACAACGTTTACGCGCGCGCTTTACCGCTTTGTGAACGGCAGAAGCTTTTACTTAGTGGGGGCGTTTTTCCTGCCGCTTTGCATAATGTGGATAATCTTCATGATAAAGGGAGTTTATCCGATAACGGAAAAATCGGTCCTCGTGCTTGATTTAAACGGTCAGTACGTGTACTTCTTTGAAGCGATACGCGATATGTTCCAGGGGCAGGGAAGCCCGTTTTATACGTGGTTCCGCTCGCTCGGCGGCGAATTTTCGGGTATTTACGCGTATTACGTCGCCTCGCCGTTCGCGCTTTTGTCCGTCTTCTTCCCGGAAAACGGCATAACGGAGTTTTTGCTGTGGATGACGCTCTTAAAGGTCGGCGCAAGCGGCTTTACTTTCGCGTTTTATCTGCATAAAAGCCGCCCGTCAAAGCCGTTAAACGTTGTGATCTTCTCAACGTGCTACGCGTTATCGAGCTACGCGGTTGTCCAGGCGCACAATACGATGTGGATAGATTCGCTCATTTATCTGCCGATAATCTGTCTCGGAATAGAAAGCATCGTGAAGCGCGGGCGCCCGAGTATGTACTGCATAACGATCGCGCTTTGCTTCATATCAAACTTCTATATCGGCTGGATGACGGCGATATTCTCTGCACTTTATTTCTTCTACTATTATTTAAGCAAATATCCTTTCAAGAATTTCGAAAGGTTCTTCTACGCGTTCTATAAATGGCTCATATATTCCGTCATAGCCGCGATGATAGCGTCGGTCATCATTTTGCCCACGTATTTCTCGCTGCAATTCGGTAAAATGGAGTTCCAGAATCCGTCGTACGCGTTTGACGCGAAGTTCGACTATATCAAGGTATTCACGCAGATGCTGCCGAACTCGTACGACACGGTGCGCCCGAACGGTCTGCCGTTCATTTACTGCGGACTTATATCTCTTGTGCTTCTGCCCGTGTATTTCGTATCTAAGAACATAAAGGGCAGAGAAAAGATAATGAGCGGCATAATACTCGCTCTTATGATATTCAGCTTCACCGCGACTACGGTCGACTTGTTCTGGCACGGTCTGCAAAAGCCGAACTGGCTGAACTACCGTTACAGTTATATGTTCGTCTTCCTCGTCGTAATTTTCGCGTATGAAGCCTTCCGGGCGCTCGACCCGAAGCTGTACCGCGCGGTGCTCGGCTGCGGAGGCGTGATAGGGACGCTTATCGTGATAATCCAGGCTCTGCCCGATTCGGAATTTACGATAAAGCGCGCGTCAGACAAAGAATTTATGTTCATTCAGAACCTGTTTACGATATGGTTCTCGCTCGGTATGCTCGGAATAGTGCTCGCCGTCCTTTGGGGCGCCGCGCATAAAAAGAAGTACGCCACGGGGATAGTGCTCGGCGTCGTATGCTTCGAGCTTATGATAAACGGCATATACGACGTGTTCAGACTGCATGAGGACGTGTATTATTCCACGCGCGAAAGCTACGTTTCGTTCATGGATCGCTGGTCCGGCATAACGCGCTCCGTCCAGGAAAGCGACGATTCGCTGTACCGTATGGAAAAGATAGTCCACCGCAAGGTAAACGACAATATGACGCTCCGCATACGCGGTATATCAAACTCCACCTCGACCCTGAACGCCTCAGTCATAAGACTGTTATTCAAGATGGGCTACGCGTCCAAATCCCACTGGTCGAGATACGTCGGCGGAAATATTGTGAACGACTCGCTTATCGGCATAAAATACGTGCTCGACAAGGAGAAGGGAAACCTGCCGAGAGGGTATAAAGAGTATCTGTCCGAAATGGATCCGACAAAGCTCGGTGAGGACGTGACGGACGAGGATTACGATCCCGAAAAGAATATGTTGTACGCGTATATCAACGAACACGCCCTGCCCGTAATGTTCGGCGTATCGAATGATATACAGAAATACGATATTGAAAGCGATTATTCGGCGCCCGACGTGCTGAACTCGATGATCTCCGCGATGCTCGGCCATGAGGTGCAGATCTACGAGCCGCTCGTCGTCGGCGACGACGACTTTACCTACACGAGCGGTATGACGAAATCGTCCGCGAGCCAGCACAGAAAATGGAACAAGGGCGACGCAAAGGATTCCGCAACGGTCACAATAAACTTTACGACGGAAAAGGACGGAGAGCTTTATTTCCATCTGCCGTCCGAATATCCGCGTGATACGCTCGTAAGGATAAAGGTCAAGCACGAGGACGGCTCCGCCGCCGCGACAAGATCGTTCAACTATCTGACGAACGAAACGCATACGATGTACTGCCTCGGCACGTTCAAGGCGGGCGACGATATAACGCTTGAGGTGGTGCTCAAAGATTCCTCGGGCAACCTGTATTACTACAAGAACACGGGCTACGTCTATTATTTCAACGAGGAAACGTTTGAGAAGGCTTATAAGGAGCTCACCGCAAGCCTGCCGAACATAACGTATTTCTCAGATACAAAAATCACCGCCACGGTCAATATGGCAGAGGGCGACAATATGATGTATACGTCCATACCGTTCGATAAGGGTTGGACGGTCAAGGTAGACGGCAAGAGGGTCAAGCTGAACGACGAGGTGAGCACGGAGGACGGCTACGCCGCGAACAACAAGGTGTTCGGCGCGCTCCTCGCGTTCGAGGTGCCCGAGGGCGAGCATACGATAGAGCTGTCGTTTACGCCGCAGGGCTTCACGATAGGCGGAATACTCGCGATAACCGGTTTGACGATAGTCGGCATAACGCTCGTGAAGACGATCATACGTGACAGAAAGCGCAGAAAGAGCAAGCTGGCGGCTTTCAGAGCCGCGGTCGGCGCAAAGGCGGAAAGCCTGCCCGAGCCGACGGACGCGCTCGCAGACGAGATAGACGAGCTGACGGAAGCGGAAAACCTTGCCGGGACGGACGAGACCGAAGCGCTTGACGACCTCGCCAAACTCGACGGCGCCCCGCCCGATGAAGAAGACAAAACGGAATAATTATAAATAACGAAAAACGGTCGCCCGAGGGTGACCGTTTTTCGTTATTTATCCGTAAACGCGTACTGCGTATAAGCCGTTTTACCGTCGAAATCTACGGCTTCGGCGCGGATGAATTTTACCTTGGGCGTGAGCTTGAATTTCGCCTCGTACACCGTGCCGCCTATTTTAGTCGTTTCCGGACTGTAATACAGATTTGAGAAAAACTGGACGTATTTACAGCCTTTATCGCATCTTACGACGAAATATCCGTCCTCTATCCCCCACGTGACGAACGGGCCGTTCGTGGGTACGACGTCGCCCTTTAAAATAGCGTTTATTATCGCGTCGCGCGTAAGCTCCTTTGCCTTGACGTAGACGAAGCCGCGGCCGACCTCGTCGCCGTAAAAGTGCGTGTCGTCCGTCGCGGTCAGCGTCGCGCGGAAGCCCATGACCGTCGCTATATCTATAAGCAGCCCGGAATACGGGCGCGCGGAGTAAGGACAGCCGGAGACGGAGTTATATATCTCCGTGCAGTCGACGCCTTGAAGCTGCGCCATTTTGCCGGGACGCTGGAGCGACCACGCGGGATGTGCGAGCGTTGCAACACCGCCGCAGCGCTTTATTTCATCTATGAATTTCTGCGGTTTATCGCCCATATCAAGCGCGGGCCTGTCCTTTAAACCGAAGCCGACGACGTGATAACAGCCGTCCTTCATCCAGTCGTATTCACAGCCGGATAAAACGAGCATCCCCTCAAAATCGTCGGGCTCGTTTACGTGCCAGTGATCCGTCAGCGCGAGAAAATCGTAGCCTGAATCTTTATATAACCGCTTGACCTCGGCGGGAGTTTTAAGCCCGTCGCTGTCCGTCGTGTGCGTGTGAAGGTTGCCCTTGTACCATTTGTTGCCCTGTCGGTCGATTATCATTTAACGTCGTCCTTTCCGTAAATTTCAAGCAGCCATACCGCCACGTGTGAGGCGAAGCCGTGGTTGCACGACGCGTAATCGCCGTCGTTCTCCCATAACGTGCCGGTCTTTTGCGCCATGTAGTCGAAATAGCCGCGCACGTTTTGAAGCAGCTCGTCGTAAAGACCCTCTCTGAATAAGAGTTCAAGCCTCAGATAATTGCCGATGAACGCGTTTGCAAAGTATATTTTCGGGTGCTTGTTGTTCTTTTTGCGCTCCGGTCCGAAATCGTGTACGAGCGTGTCCCACAGCTTCGGGTACAGCTCCTTTTTTGCAACGCCGGTGAAAAACGCGTAGTACTGGCAGGATTCCGTGCATTCGCCCGAAAGTCTCGCCTCGCCGTCAACGTACACCGCGTTGTCGCAGAACCACTCTCCCGTGTACGATTGATTTCTTATCTTTTCGGCGAGCTTGTCCGCCTCAGAAGACAGCGCCTTGTCGCCGTAAAGGTTTGCTATCGCCTTTTTGAATTTGCAGTAGAGCATATTCGTCGGGTAGTTTATGTCCTGCGTCAGCTCGTTCGACTTCGACCATTCTATGAATACCCAGCTTTGCAGCTTTTCAAGCAGACCGTCCTTGTTCTCAAATCCGCGGAAGAAACCTAAGAGCTCATATACGCGCTTTTTCGCGTTATTGACAAGCTCTCTGTCGCCGCTTCTGCCGAGATATTCTTCAAGCTCAACGACGTACCACATCGCCCAGTTCGGTATATACGTGCCGTCGTAATGGTCGGACGGATAGCACATCGGAAGCATACCGGCGGGGATGACGCGGAATTTTTCCGGCATTAAGAAGTTTTCCAAGAAATTGCGCTCCACCTCGCTCTTTCCCGTCAGCGCGTATTCGGTGCGCGAGGTGAAATAGCTGTCGCAGAGCCAGCCCGCGCGTTCACGCGAGGGGCAGTCCATATAAACGTCCACCGTGTTCTGTCTGAACGTCGAGACCGCGGCGTCGTACACGCGGGAAAGCGCCCCGTCGCCGAGATCCGGCTTTTTTCTTATATCTTTTTCGGAAAATTCAAACTTTATAAGAGCCGCGTCCGTTATCGCCGCGCAGTCCGCGTCGGAATAAAATTTCAGATAACGCATACTGTACGGCTCAAAGCTGACAAGACTGTATTTGCCGGGTTTCAGATCGTAAATAAGCGCGCTGCACGTGCCGAGGCGAGTGAAATCAACGTCGCCCTCGCGCAAGATCTCGTCAAAGCAGATGTAAAGTCTGCCGCCGCTCGTCTCGATATCAAAGGAGATAAAGCCCGTAAGCTCAGCCGACAGATCGAGTATGGCACACGAATTTTTGCCGAGCGTTAATTTATCTGCTTTTTCGCCGCACGGTGTGAGAGTGCAGTCGAGCTTTTCGACCTCGCGGCTGATGAACACGTCAAGTTCTTCAGCCTTGAAGCCTTTGAGCTTGTCCGAAATGTTCGAGATCGCGCGGTCGTTGAAATACTCATCTTTTTCTTTTTTCTCAAACGTTCCCTTTGAAATAACGTTTATGAACGCCGCTTTTTCGTAATCGGGGTACGGTATGCCGCGCTCTATGAAATTCTTGTTTTCGGTCTCTGAAACGGTCACGGTCTGTCTTTCGGCGGGCAGAGAATACGCCTCCGTAAACGGGCGCTGGAACGAATAACGCTGAGTTTTTCTCACCCTGTCCGCGTATCTTTGATATGTAAATCCGTCGCCGCCGGTGTAAGCGGCGATCTTTCCGTTATCGTACAGCTCCGCGCAGACGAAGGACGGTTCGTCTATCAGATAAAAGCTGTTGACGTTGTAGCCCGCGACGATGACGGTAACGTCGTTTTCGTCTTTCGTACAGAGCGGTGAAAGATCGAGTTCATCGACGCGGTAAAATCCGTGTCCCGCTCTCGCCGGTCCTTCGGCTGACAGTTTGCCGTTGACGAAAACCTGATATAACGCGTGTCCCGTTATATCGAGCCGCGCACGCCTCCCCGCCTTTGCCGACAAACAAAGCGATACGTTCATCTCTTTTTCTTCACCCGTTATCCATACTGGAACGGCAGATTTAAAGTTAAAATTTTTCATATTAAATTCCTTTACTAATCACTTGCCCGCAGGGCAAATATCACTTGACGCAGTCAAATATCACGTTCCGCCGCGCGGAACATATAACTTTTAAACGATACGTCAAAGAGTATCGTTTAAAAACTAAATCCCGCCGGGCCGTGTGATCGGGCATTGAGAAACCCTGCTGTGCAGGTTGGTGTCCTCTCCCGTACTTTGTGCTCCCAACGTCCCGTTATCCCGTGCGCCGTAAGGCTTGAACAGGGGATAAAGGGGAGGTCTGCATCCCGACACGGGAAGCCCGGACTCCTTTGTTCTCTCGTGGGTCTTAACGCCCGTACCATCACTAACCAAGCAGGATAGTTTTTATTTAAACAGAATATTTCCGTTCGTATCTATATAATTATATTCACCGTTATCGTCTTTTGTGAGGGCGATACCGTACGAAAACGGATATACCTCCGCGTATCTGCCGAGATCCTCTCTTACTTTTCCGTCTGCTCCGTACCGTTCGCCGTTTCCGTCGTCTCGGGCTTTTTGCCGAACTTATCGCAGCCCGAAAATATTAAAACGGGTATAAGTACGGCACAAAGCAGCGTTATTATCTTTTTCATTATTCGTCGTAATCTATTTCGGAATTGAGATAGTCGTCTATTTCCACGGCAACGGCTTCGAATTCATCGTCGTCGTCAACGGTCACGAGCATCGTCTCGCCGTTTTCCTCCTCGGCGCGCAGGATAACGTACCCGTCGTCCTCATCCTTCTCCTGCTTTTCGGGCAGAAGCGCGTAGTACTGAGAGCCGTTGAACTCTATCACGCAGAGAACAATAAAAGTCTCCTCTTTACCGTCCTCGTCCGTTAAGGTTATGAATTCATCCTCGTCAAATAATTCTTCGCTCATATTATATGTCCTTTCAATACTTACTGAATATATTTTATCCTATTTTTTCAAAAATGTCAAGTATAATGAAAAAACTTTGCTTGACTTTTTTTGTCAATTGGGGTATAATAGGCGCAGTTGTAAATAAAGAAAGGCTTATTATGAAATTCAGGGAAAGACTTGCAAGATTTTTTTACGGGCGGTACGGCTCGGATCAGCTCAATATGTTCATACTTATCATATGCACGCTTTTGCTTCTGCTTGCCATGTTTTTGCCCGCAGTTCCGGCGTATATCCTTCGCGGGTTTGCGATACTTTTGATGGGTCTCAGCATATTCCGTATGCTTTCAAAAAAGATTGAAAAAAGGAGACGGGAAAACGCGGTATATACAAAAATATTATATGCCGTGAAATCGTTTTTTATCCGTCAGTTCAATCGCATACGTTATATCAAAAAATACAGGTACAGAAAATGCCCCGGGTGCAAAAATCATCTGCGGCTTCCGTATAAAAAAGGTGAGCACGACGTAAAATGCCCGCGCTGCGGAAAGAATTTTACGGTAAAGCTTTGAAAGGAGTTCTTTTATGCTGAAGATCCTTATTGCAGACGACGACAGATCTATCGCCGAGCTTATATCGGACGCCCTGACGGACGAGGGGTACGAGACGGAGATAGTTAACGACGGAGAGCAGGCGCTGCGCAAAATAGCGCGCTCCGCCGATTATTCGCTGATACTGCTCGATATAATGATGCCCCGGATAGACGGGCTTGAGGTGTGCAGGCGGATACGCGACGAGGTGTCCTGCCCCATAATTTTCGTGTCTGCAAAAAACAGGACGATAGACACGCTTTTAGGTCTCGGCATGGGCGCGGACGATTATATCGCAAAACCGTTCGTCTTAGATGAGCTCGTAGCGCGTGTAAAAGCGCATCTGCGCCGCGAGCAGAGAGGTCTGCCGATGAGCGAATCGAACGTCATAAGATCCGGCGCGATAGAGCTTCACCGCGACACGTATTCCGCGTACAAAAACGGGGAGAAGATACCCGTTTCCGCAAGGGAATTCCAGCTTTTGCAGTATATGATGGAAAACGAGGGCAAGGTGCTGTCGCGCGACCGTATATTTGAGGACGTATGGGGCACGGACTACGGCGACCCCGGCACCGTCGCCGTCAATATAAAGAACCTGCGCGACAAGATAGACGCGGAGGGAAAATATATAAAGACGGTATGGGGCGTGGGCTACAAATTCACCACGGTCGAATGATATGAAGCTCGGTACAAAACTGACCGTCATATTCGTCGCCGCGTTCGTCATAAACGCCGCCGTGACGATAATATTCACAATGCCGGATTCAAACCCCGCGGTTTCCGTTATAGTCATATCGGTCACTCACGCGGTCACGTTCATATCGTCTGTATTAGCGGTGCGTTTCATAATCACGAAGCCGCTTAAAAAACTGATAGACAATATAAAAAGCTACCGTTCCGGCTATAAATTCAATAGAGTTGACAGAAACGACGAGATAGGCGAGCTTTACAACAGCTTTGCGGGAATGACGAACCAGCTCGACGAGGAAAAATCAGCGCAGAACAGGATAATCGCCTCGATCTCGCACGACATAAAAACGCCGCTCACGTCCGTTATGGGCTACGCGGAATTTCTGAAAAACCCGAATTTGTCAGACGCACGGCGCGAAAAATACATCAACACCATATATTCAAAGGCGCGCGACATACAGGACACGGTAACAGGCTTTGACGATTATCTGAGCCATAACCTCGACCTGAACCTCAAACGCGAATTTATTACCGTGGCGGAGCTGCTTAACGGCGCCGCGGACGATATAAAGACGGATTCGATCAACGCGGGCATGACGGTGACCGCGGACCCGGGAGACTGCGGCGACGCGCAGATATATATAGACAAAGCGCGCCTGCGCCGCGTGTTCATGAACGCCGTGGGCAATTCCGTGCGCCACGCCGACAGGGAAGAGCTTCAAATAAAGCTGACCGCGAAGCGCGACGGAGACAGGGTCGTCATAAAGATAACGGACAACGGTCAGGGCGTCGCGCCCGATCAGCTTGAAAAGATATTCGAGCCGTTATATACGACGGATACAAGCCGCTCCGTCGCCGGCCTCGGACTGTCGATCTGCCGTGAGATAATCGGGTCTCACGGCGGCGCGATCTGGGCGGAAAGCGAGCGCGGAAAGTTTTTTTCCGTCTGTTTCAGCCTGGGGATAGTCACCTCTCAGAAAAAACCGGTCTGATCTGCAAGCCCTTTCCGGCCGCCTGTATGCAGGTATCGAGCATACCGAAATCACAGACGAGCGAATGGGGCTTTTTTTCTTTGTCGTCCATATACATCGGCACAAAATAAAAATTTTTCCGGTTCAAAAGCGTGCCGATGTTCGACAGATTCGCGCCGAGCGCGTCGTTTGAGCAGAGCCCTATCAAAACCGGTCTGTCCGCCCGCACGGTCGCCTTTGCCGCGAGCGTTACGGAGCTGTCCGACACGCCGTTCGCTATTTTTGACAATGTGTTTCCCGTGCACGGGCAGATGACGAGCATATCGAGCGGCTCGAAAGGGCCGAGCGGCTCCGCGCCCTCCACAGTCGTGACCGGGGCTCTTTTGCAAATATCGGTGACCGCCGATATCAGCTCCTCATGTTTTCCGAACCGCGTGTCCGTGTTCGCCGCGCGCTCCGATAAAACGGGCACGATCTCGTATTTTTCAGACAGTTTTTTCAGCGCCGCAAGTGATTTTTTATGCGTGCAGAAGGAGCCGCAGATACAGTAGCCTATCTTCATATCACGCCTCTTTTTTTGAGCACGGAAACGACCGTTTCCGCAATATCCTCGCCCGCCGTTACGGGCGCCGTCTTGCCGGGCAGGGAAAGCGCGTGCAGCGTCCTTATGCCGAGACGCGCCGCCGCGTCGAAATCAACGCCGCCGGGGTAGGAGGCGAGGTCGATTATAAGCGTTTTTTCGTCCGCAAACGACAGCACGTTTTTGTCGAGTATCAGATCCGGCACCGTGTTTATTATCAGAGCCTTGCCCGATGCGGCGCGGCAAAGATCGCTCATAAAGACGGTACCGCACCCCGCGGCGTAAGCCCACGCGAGCGCGTCCGCGCGGCGCGCGCAGACGGTCACGCCGCAACCGACCGCCTTGAAAAGCGAGGCGACCGCGCGGCCGACCCTGCCGTAGCCGAGCACGAGCACGGGCTTGCTGCGGAGCGTCACAGGCAGCTCCCGCAGGGCGAGCTCAAGCGTGCCCTCCGCCGTCGTGACCGCGTTTTTCACCGTCAGCTCCTCGTCCTTCATATAGTCCGTCACCGTGAGGGAAAGCTCCTCCGCTCGGTTGATAAAACCGTCCGATAAAACGCCGCCGAGCAGCAGCTGTGTGGGCATGACGTGCGTCAGAAGCTCCGCGACGCGTATCTCGGAGGCCGAAAACGGAGCGTTCACGCGGCAGCCGTCCGTTGAATACGGTACGGGCAGTATTACGGCGGAAGCGCCTTTGAGCGCGTCTATGGTGTTTCTGCACCTTACGGCGCCGCCGCACGGTGTTTTTGTACTGTCAAAGCCGCAGAAGCTGACCTCAAACCCAAGCTCCGACAAGTATGCGGCGCAGTATATCATCCTTATGTCGCCGCCTATGACGGCGAGCTTTACGCTGTTATATAAATCGTTCATACGTATATCCTTTTTTGTGTAATAGCATTTTGCCATTATCATTATATGACGTATATGTAAAGATGACAAAAGAGCGCCGTTAACATAGTATAGTATAAAAATTCAAAAAAAATTGATAGTGAGTTGAGATTCAGTCACGAATAATATAGTAAAATAAATCAGTATAGTAATTTGGAGTACAATATGAGCGAAGAAAAGGATAGATCCAGTAAAATATTTACGATACCGAACGTTATTTCAATGTTCCGTATTTTGCTCATACCGTTTTTCATCTGGACCTACGCGCTTTTGCACAACAGTCTTCTGACCGTCATACTCCTCGCTGTCTCCGGCGTGAGCGACGTGCTTGACGGATTTATAGCGAGAAAATTCAATATGGTGTCCGATCTCGGCAAGGCGCTCGATCCCGTCGCGGACAAGCTGACGCAGCTTGCGATGATATTCTGCCTCGTCTTCCGTTTTAATTATATGGTCATCCCGTTCATACTGCTTGCGATAAAGGAAATAATAGCCGCGACGACCGGCATGGCGGTAATAAAGGCGACGAACAAGGTCAGATCCGCCGAATGGCACGGCAAGGCGGCGACGGCCTGTATATATATCATGATGATAATGCACGTCGTTTGGAATATATTCTTCAAGGTCGAAATACCGTTCACCGTGTCCGTGATATCCGTCGCGGTGACGACGGCCGTAATACTCTTATCGTTCATTTTATACACGTCAAGGAATATAAAGCTTATAAGGGGAGCGAAAAAAGACGCTGAAAAATAATGCGGCTTCCCGTTTATATAGAAAGGAAAACAGACAATGTCAAAAGTTTACGTATTCTACAATCCTCTGGCCGGCCACGGTAAAAATCCGCTTGACGAAGAGCTTATAAAGGGCTTTTTCAAGGGAGAGGAATGTGTTTTCTGCGATATGACGGCAAAGGAAACGTATGAAAGCACAGTCAAGACCATAAACAAAGACGACAAGCTCCTTATCTGCGGAGGCGATGGAACTCTCAACCGTTTCCTTAACATCAGCGAAGGCGTGCCCGTTGAATGCGAGATCCTGCTTTATCCCTGCGGAAGCGGCAACGATTTTGCGCGCGACCTCGGAAAGGATGCCATGGCGGAGCCTTTTGTCATTACAAAGTACGTTCAGAGCCTGCCCACGGTCACCGTAAAGGGCAAGACGTGCAAATTCATAAACAACGTAGGCTTCGGCATAGACGGCTATTGCAGCGAGGAGGGCGACAAACAGAGAGCGTCGTCCGATAAAGAGGTAAACTATACGAGCATAGCGATAAACGGTCTGCTTTTCCACTACAAACCCACGACCGCGACCGTTACGGTGGACGGCGTAAAGCACGTTTTCGAAAAAGCGTGGCTCGCGCCCACTATGAACGGCAGATACTACGGCGGCGGCATGAACGCCGCGCCCGCACAGGACAGACTGAAAAACGACACGCTCTCCGTAATGCTTTTCTACGGAGCCGGCAGGATAAGAACTCTCGCCGCGTTCCCGTCGATATTCAAGGGCGAGCATATAAAGCATAAAAAGCTCGTCACCATCATCACGGGCAAGGATATAAAGGTCGAATTCGATTCACCGAGACCCTTGCAGATAGACGGCGAGACCGTACTTGACGTTACGGAATACACGGCAAAGGCGCCGACAAAATGAAATAATAAAAACTGCCTTCGGGCAGTTTTTTTAAGAATAAAGAATAAAATCGGTGTCGGCGAAGCCGACGTTCTTTGGGGGTTCCCACCCCTCACGGGAACCCCCACCGCTGTTCGCGGCGGGGAACCCCTTGCTCGGCTGCGCCGAGAACCCCCCAAGCCCCCTGTTCCCCTCCGGAACCCCCACGTGACCATGTCACGCGGGGAACCCTCCGGCCCCCTCCCACAATCTCCAAATAGATTGAGGGGGCACGGCGCGACCTGTAGGGGCGACCTTGCTCCCGCAGCTTCTTCGACCTATCGCCTTGCGTTAAATTTTACGCAGCGGGTCGTCGAGTGTGCCGATCCCTGCAAAAACGGCGGAATTAACGTTTATTTTGCGGTGACGGCGTTCGCCTCATCCGTCGGCAGAGCCGACACCGAAATCAGCGAAGCGTCTTCATCAGGCGGCTTGCCGCCGTCTTCATTAGCCCGCAAGGCGGGCGCCTTCATTTTTCCTCATCCCATCAGATTTATCACCGTCTTTATCAGACAGTACGCCGAAAACACAATAAATCCGACGTTTAAGTACACCGTGTTTATTATCTCTCCCTTTTGAAGCTCATATTCCGCACGCTCGAATTTAAGGCGCCTCAGCGTTTTTACGAGCATAACGACGCCGACGGCGATGACGGCGCTCAGAACCGCGGACAGCGAAAACGCTATGAGCATCGGAACGGCATAGGACGAAAGCTCCAAACGCCCGCCGTTTAATATTGCGGAGATAAGCTCCTTTACGTTCACCGTCCTCGACAGGATGAAGGACGACAGAGAGCCTATCGCGTTTATGATCATGTGCATAAATATCGTATATCTTATCTTTCCCGTCCTTGCGTACACGTACGCGAAAACAAGGCCCGCCGCTGCGGCGTAGAATATCTGCGACAGATTTGCGTGGAACAGACCAAACGTGACGGCGGAGAACAGGATCGCCGCCTTTTCGCCGTACCTTACCGTACCGTCTATCAGAAATTTGCGGAACAAAAGCTCCTCGCAGACCGGCGCGAGTATGATCGTCGTTAAATACATTAACGGACTGCCGTTTTCGAGCATCAGCTCCTGCATCGGGTCGAGCAGACTTTTGCCGAGGGTGAAAATCACCGTCAGTATCTTTCCCAAAAGACTGCCCGCGACGATGAGCGGATAGCAGGCGAGCGTAAAGCGGATGAATTCGGCAAATTTCAGCGTATGCTTCTCGGGCGCGCTGCGCGGTATGAAGCACATGACGCCGATACCCGCCGGTATGGCGACGAGGTACATTATGATTATCTGCTTTATCCACACAAAATGGTCGGAATCAGCGTACGCGTTGCCGAAAGCAAACCTCAGCGCGTATTTTGACGCGAGGACGAGCAGGACCGTGACGACAAGCGACAAAGACGACAGAAGGTACGTTTTTTTAGCGGTCATAACAAAAGCTCCCGTAAAATAATTCTACGATACAGTATAAATTATAAAAGTAAAAAAAATGTGAACATTAAGCAAAGGCATTGTCAAATACGTAAATTTGTGATAAAATAGGGCACGGAAAACGGTTTGTTTGCTTTCCTCATCATGAATCGAGGTTTAGAATGGACGAACTGACGATCATAATACCCGGTATCGCGACGATACTCGTACTTCTCGTGTACTATCTGTCGCAGCCGAGGCTGCCGATACGTATAAACAGAGCTTTTCTCGGGATCCTTATCGCCGAGCTTTTCGTCATGCTTACCGAAGGCGCAGCCATTTACGTAAACGTCAGATTCCAGACGAGCAATATGCGGGAGCTTTTATATGCAGCAAATACCCTGTTCTTACTCACTCATATCGCAAGATCGTATCTGTTCTTCATATT
Source organism: uncultured Ruminococcus sp. (assembly GCA_902797235.1). GTDB lineage: Bacteria > Bacillota > Clostridia > Oscillospirales > CAG-272 > UBA1248. The sequence continues at coordinate 24,557 of CADBSB010000188.1, forward strand.
CTCCAGCATGACGGTAAAGGTGTATATCACAAAGCGGAGTCTGCGCTGGCTCGTAAGGACGCCTATGATAATAACCACGGCGCTGCTTTTAAGCACGTATCAATTCGGCACGGTGTTTTCGATCGACAGAAAATTCGGATATACGGACGGGCCGCTGTACTGGATAACGCCGGCGTGCCTTCTCGTTTACGTCGCCATATCCGTATGTATTATCATATCCAAGCGTCAGAGGATCTCGGAGCCTGAGCTTTACGGCGCTCTCGGCTTCAATGCCATACTGATAATAGGCAGCGTACTGCGCATATACGCGCCGCACAGTCTGACGGTCAACCTGTTCACGTTCATTGCCGTTATTATCGGTTACCTCTCGTTTGAAAATCCCGGCATCTATCTTTCCGACAGGGGCGGAGTTTTCAATAAAAGAGCGATGAAAGCCGTGCTTGAAGAATGTATAGGCAATAACAGCACGTACAGAGCGCTCGGCTTCGTCCTCCGCGGTTATATGGAGGAGAGAAGGATATACGGCAGCTCGCAGATAGACCGCGGCATAACGATGATAAGCTATTATCTTAAAAACAAATATCCGAAGCATCTGATATTCTATTTGAGAAACGGCCACTTTGTGATTTTCGATAAAGAGGCGCTCAACATCTTCCGCATAAGAGAGGAGCTTTCGGAGCGTTTCAGGGATACGTGGAAAACGCGCGATACCGACCTGTTTTTAAGCGTGTCGTTTGTAAAGATCGGCGCGGAATCAAATATAAAATCGGCGGACGTGGTAATAGACAACCTGATAATAGCCCTTGAAAAGATCGGCGGCTCCGCGATAACGGACAACGAGATGCTCGACCTTGACAATACTAACGAGATAGACGAGGTCGTAAAGATCAAGGGCGCGCTTGAATACGCGGTCGATAACGATCTTGTCGAGGTGTTCTTGCAGCCCATAATCTCCGCGTCGACCGGCCAGACGATAGGCGCCGAGGCACTTGCGAGGATAAGGGACGAAGAGGGGAAGATAATATCCCCCGCGCAGTTCATACCGATAGCCGAAAAGAGCGGATATATAAATATGTTAGGCGAGCAGGTGTTTACAAAAACGTGCCAGTTCGTAAACTCCAATTCGTTCAGTAAAACGGGCATAAAATTCGTAAACGTAAACCTTTCGCCGATACAGTGTATGCGCTCCGATCTGAGCGAGCGTTTCATAGCGATAATGCGTAAATACAAGGCGGAGCCGGAGAGGATACATCTTGAAATAACGGAGCAGTCCATGGGTGACTTCGACGCCATAGTGAAGCAGGTCGACAACCTCAAAAGGGCGGGCTTCCGCTTCTCGCTCGACGATTTCGGAAGCGGTTATTCCAATCTGACGAGGCTCAAATATTATCCGTTCTTCAACGTTAAGCTCGATATGGACGTTGTAAGAGACTACTGCTCAAACGGCGGTCCGTTCGTACCCAATCTTATGAACGCGCTGAAACAGATGGGCTACACGATAACCGCGGAGGGTATAGAAACAAAGGAAATGGCGGATAAGATGAAAGCCATAGGCTGCGATTATCTGCAAGGCTACCTTTATTCAAAGCCTTTGCCGACGGAGGAGTTCGTACTCAAATATTCGAGAATATTTTAACACAGATTAAAATAAGGAGCTTCCGTTTTCCGGAGGCTCCTTTAATGTCCCGAACGGGACAATTCATGAACGAAGTTCAATTCATGTCCGCCCCGAACGATTCATGCGCAGGCGGCGCAATTCATTAAGGTTGCCGCATTCGGCGCGGTTTGATAAGGAAGTAATTTTAAATATGCTATACCGCGCCGAAGCTAAATTCGCCTGACGGCGAGCTAAATTATGCTCCGCATAGCTAAATTTGCTGTCGCAAGCTAAATTCGGCTTTGCCGAGCTGAAAGAGGCGAATTTAAT
>CADBSB010000189.1 GCA_902797235.1 uncultured Ruminococcus sp.
GTTCTGGCGAAAGGTATCGTATAGCTGCCGTCGCCGTTCGCGCCGTTTGCTACCGTATAATCAAAGTCTTCAAGCAATTTGCCGCTTTCGTTGTAAAGCCTTACGTTTATAACGCAGGGCACCGGATCGGCGGGTTTGTTTGCAAACAGGACTGCGTACATACCGTTGAACGCGTCGACCGCGTTAAACGTCATATCCATATGGTAACCGTTCTGTTCGCCTGTCTCGGCGTTTAAAAACGGATACATCCAGAAGCCGGGCTGAACGGAGTTAAAATCACCGTCAAAGAGATAGGTGGGCTCCATGTTGTACGTTACTCTCCACATGTCATGGATCGTGCCGTCTGCCAGCTTGACTACCGCGTAGACTTCCTGCGGGCCCTCAAATACGGGAACCATGATGTAGAATCTTACGGATTCGCCGTCAGCCATATTTAAACCGGCCGCCATGCTCGCTACTGCTTCATCGTCGCCCACACCGGGTCCCCAGTAGAATTTCGGGGATCCCATTACGACGTTATCGCCGTATCTGTAACCGAATTCCACTATTTTCTGCGGGTTTGCGTGCCAGCCGTAGAAAATGAATCCGGTATCTTCGAGCGCCCCGAGGTGTGTACCGTTCACATTGTTTATGTGAGCGTTACCTACCGTGGTAAGAAACGCGTTGCCGGCACCGTTCATAATTACGTCGCCTGACGTATAACCTGACGGCGCCAGAACCTCAACGGGTTCCTCTGCAGAAACGCCGCTGACGAACATCGCAATGATCATAATGGATACGATCAAAACTGATAAAACTTTTTTCATGTTTTTCTCCTTCTTTTTTTGTTTTTGTCATGCAAGAGACCCTCGCATGGCTTTGGATGATATAAATATACCATTCTTTTTACGCTTTGTCAATAGTTTTGCTTAAAAAAAATATATAAAAATATAAGTTTTTGAAAGTATATAAATAAAAATACTACATATTGCGGTAACAATCAATATGTAGTGCATAAAAAGTCTTTCCCGAACGCGGAAGAGGTTAGGCGTTTTGCCGAAAAACGCGCGGGACGCGTGCGGCGGCCGGTGTTCGCCTCATCCGTCACGGCACAGCCGTGCCACCGTCTCGCCTGCGGGCTCGGTCAGGTCGCGGCTCTGACAGTCCCCCGGACTGTCATTCACTACCGCGCCCCCGCTTCGCTACCCAACGGGGAAGGTTAAGACGGAAGGAGTTATTCAAAGAATAAAGACTTTGTCTGCAAGTTGAGGCTGCCGCAAATGCGACAGCCCCTTATATTCCGAATTCTTAATTCCTTTAATTCTCACATTTTTTCGCCCGGAAATCAAAAAAACAGTTGACACGGGAAAATATGTATGATATACTGAAATCAGCCTCATAAAAATAATGAATAACGGAGAGCAAAGGATGAAAAAACAAAAGAAAAAACTGTTTATCGTATCAAACGCACATCTTGACACTCAATGGAACTGGACGATCCAGGACACCATAAGAGACTGCGTCAAAAACACGCTTGAAAACAACTTTGAACTGTTTGAGAAATACCCGAATTACGTTATGAACTTTGAGGGAGCTTTCAGATACAAGCTCGCAAAGGAATACTACCCCGAGCAGTACGAAAAACTGAAAAAATACGTTGCCGAGGGGCGCTGGAACGTCGCGGGCAGCCAGTGGGACGCGAGCGATACGAACGTACCGTCGTCCGAGGCCTTCATGCGCCAGATCCTTTACGGAAACGGCTTTTTTGAGGCCGAATTCGGCAAAAAGAGCGAGGACATTTTCTTAACAGACTGCTTCGGCTTCCGTTATTCTCTGCCGTCTATCGCCGCGCACATGGGCTTGAAGGGCTTTTCCACTCAAAAGCTCGTCTGGGGCGTCGGCTCGCCGATATATAATAAGGACGGCACGGTCAGCCGCCCTATGCCCGACAAGGACGCGAAGCGCATGGACCTCGGCAAATGGATAGGTCCGGACGGCAATTACGTCATCGGCTCGTTTTTGTGCGAGGATTACACGAGGCGGCTTGAAGATAACGACGACAGACCGCTTCACGACAGAAAAGAATACTTGGAAAAAATAGAACATAATGAAAAATACGCGGGCGTACCGTCCAAAATGCTGTACTACGGCACAGGCGACTACGGCGGCTCCGCCACGGACGGATCCGCCCGCCTCGTAAACGACGCGGTGAACGAGAACGGCCGCGATAAAGACTTCGACGTCGTCGCCGCTTCGTCCGACGCGATATTCAAGAGCCTGACCGAGGAGCAGATAAAGAAAATGCCCTCCTACCGCGGCAATCTTCTCATACCGCACGGCTACGGCTCGCTCACCTCGCACACTATAAACAAGCGCTGGAACAGAAAATGCGAGCAGCTTGCCGACGCCGCGGAGCGCGCCTCATCGACCGCGAAATGGCTCGGCGCCGCGTATCCGAAGGAGCGCCTTGACTTTGCCTGGAAGCTGTTTTTGTGGCACCAGTTCCACGACGATCTGCCCGGCACGTCCATCCTCGACGCGTACCGCTTCACGTATAACGATTACGTCATAGCGCAGAACATTCTGGCCGAAGAGCTCAAAGCCTCCGCCGACGCGGTCATATCTAAGCTTAAAACCGACGTTTCCGGCACGCCCGCCGTCGTTTACAACCCCGTTTCGTTCACGCGTACCGACACGGTCACCGTACCGCTCAAGGACGGCGTTGACTGCGTAAGAGTTTACACGGCGGACGGAAAAGAGGTACCGTCACAGATCACCGGAAAAGACGGCAAAAAGTCCGTAATATTCGCTGCCAAGGTCGCGCCCGTCAGCTTCACGGTGTTCAATATAGTCGAAACGGATACGCCGTGCGACATGGATACGGGTCTTTCCGCGTCGCTTTCCGGACTTGAAAACGACAGATATATAGTTGAGATAAACGGAGAAGGCAATATCTGCATGATATTTGACAAAAAACTCGGCAAGGAGCTTTTATCCGCGCCGTCCTCCCTCGGCATCCGCGAGGACAATAACGAGCACTGGCCGTCGTGGGAGATAAAATATGAGGATACGAAGCTTCCGTTTACTGACGTCGGCGGCGTTTGCTCCGTTGAGATAGTCGAAAACGGTCCCGCGCTCGTCGCGCTGAAAATCACGCGCAAGGAAAACGGCTCCGAATACGTGCAGACCGTGTCGCTTTCCGCGTACGGTCAGAGAGTTAACGTGAATAACGACGTGCAGTGGCACAACCGTATGAAGCTTTTGTCCGTCGGCTTCCCGCTCGCCGCTTCAAACCCGTACGCGAGCTTTGATCTCGGTCTCGGCTGCGACGTAAACGGCAATACCGACGGCTTCCCGTATTTCCAGCACCTCGTACATCAGTGGGCGGATCTTACGGACAGGGACGGCAAATTCGGCGTGTCGATAATAAACGACTGCAAGTACGGTATGGAAAAGCCGGACGACAACACGCTGCGCCTGACGCTCATACACACGCCTAAGGGCGATTTCAGCGACAGGTCAAAGCAGAGCTGGCAGGACAACGGCAGAAATATTTTCGGCTACGCGATAACCTCTCACGGAGCCGACAGAGTCAACACCGTGGCGGAGGCCGCGTGCTTCAACAGCCCGCTCATAGCCTTTACCGCGGACAAGCACACGGGCAGAAGAGCCGGTATCAAATTCGCGTCTCTCAACAACAAAAACGTTGTTATCAGGTGCATCAAGCGCGAGGAAAAGGGCAATCGCCTGATAATCCGCGTTCAGGAAACGTCCGGCAGGGAGCAGAAGAACGTAAGGGTCGCGATAATGCCAGATATAGTAAACGTCAAGGAAACCAACGGCTACGAGGACGAGATCGGAAAGATAAGAAACGAAAGACATTCGTTCAGCTTTGACTTAACGCCCTACGCCGTAAAGACGTTTGCGATAAAGATAAAAGAGAAAAAAGCGCCGAAAACGGTCGGCGAACCGGTAAAACTCGACTACAACAAGCGCGTATCGACGAGCAGATCAGACCTTACAGCCGCGGAATTCGGCAAAGGTATATCCATACCCGAGGAAATGTTTGAAAAGTCCGTTATCTGCGGCGGAATAGGCTTTAATCTCGGCAAGCCCGGCAAAAACAACGCCGTGGTATGCAGGGGGCAGAAGATAAGCCTGCCCGGCGGCACTAAAAAGGTGTTCGTCTTAGCGGCGTCAGCCGACGGCGACACGGAGGCGACTTTCCGCGCGGGCAGGGTGAAAACGACCGTGACCGTGCGCGATTTCAGCGAAAACGTGGGCTGCTGGGACCAGGTCGCTGCGGGCGATACCGCGTTCATCAAGCCGGAAACGGTCGCGGTAAGCTATTCGCACAGCCACGACGGAAACGGCGACAGGCTCTACAAGTTCGCCAACCTCTTCATGTATGAAATAGACGTCGACCGCGCGCGTACGCTCAATTTGCCGAACGATGAAAACGTAATAGTCATGGCGGCGACCGCCGTGACGGAGAGATTCGATACGAAACCGACGCTTCCGCTGTACGACAGAGTTGATAAATAACTCTTACGGAGAAATATAATGAATAAAAGACTTGCCGACGTTCTATGCGGTCTGCAGGACAACTATATGCTGCCGTTCTACTGGCAGCACGGCGACCATCACGATAAAATACCGGAGCAGATAAAGCGTATTTATGACAGCGGCTGCCGCGCTTTCTGCGTGGAATCGCGTCCGCACAGGGATTTCTGCGGAAAGTCGTGGTGGGATGACATGGATCTGATCATTTCCGAGGCGGAAAAGCTCGGAATGAAGGTGTGGATCCTTGACGACGATCATTTTCCGACGGGCCACGCCGCGGGCAGGGTGAAGGAACACCCGGAGCTTCGCGGCTGGCAGCTCGCCGAGCGCCACGTCGACGTTATGGGGCCGGTAAACGACGCGCTCTTAACGCTCGACAAAACGGATGACGACAATATACTGCTTGATATATACGCCTACAAGCGCACGGGAGAGGGCGAGGACTGTTATCCCGATTTTATCCGTCTGACGGACGGGATCGACGGCGGTTTTCTGCGGTTTTCTCTGCCGGAGGGCTGTCACCGCGTGTTTTTCCTGTATAAAACGCGGCGCGGAAATTCTAAAAGCGATTACGTCGATATGCTCCGCGAGGAGGCGGTAAAGCTCCTCGTCGATTCGGTCTACGAGCCGCATTATAAGCGGTATAAAGAGCATTTCGGAAAAACGATAGCGGGCTTCTTCTCTGACGAGCCGGCGCTCAACAATACTTGGACCGGCGCTCATTCCGTCGACTACGGTATGTACGATATGCGCGTCGGCACGCCGGGGCTCGCCATGCCGTACAACGACCGGATAACAGATATGATGACGGACGAGCTCGGCTTCGACGCCGAGCCGCTTCTGCCCGCGCTCTGGTTCGGGCTCGGCGGCATAACGGGCGAGGTGCGCCACGCCTACATGGACGCGGTCACGAAGCTCTACCGCGACTGCTTTACAAGGCAGCTCGGCGACTGGTGCGAGAGCCGCGGCGTCATGTATATCGGGCATATAATAGAGGATATGAACGCGCACGGCCGCCTCGGGTGCAGCGCGGGACACTATTTCCGCTCGCTCGACGGTCAGCATATGTCGGGTATCGACATAGTTTTACATCAGATAATGCCCGGAATGGCGGGCTATATACATACGGCGAGTACCTTCGGAAACAACGCCGACCCCGCGTTTTTCGACTATGTGCTCGGCAAGCTAGCCGCGTCGTTTGCGCATATAGGCACGCAGACAAAAGGCCGCGCGATGTGCGAGGTCTTCGGCGCGTACGGCTGGGCGGAGGGCACGCAGTGTATGAAATGGCTGCTCGATCACCTGCTCGTCCGCGGCGTGAATCATTTTGTTCCGCACGCTTTTTCGCCCGCGTTCCCCGACCCCGACTGTCCGCCGCACTTCGGCGCGGAGGGCTTTGATCCGCAGTTTGAAGGTTTTTCCGCGCTTATGGCGTACGGGAACAAGGCGGCGCACATACTGTCGGACGGCGTACACAAGGCGGACGCGGCGATACTTTACCACGCGGACGCCGAATGGTACTGCGAGCGCGGCGGCGCGATGCTCACACAGGTGCCGGCGAAGGCGCTTTACGACGAGCATATAGATTTTGACATCCTCCCCGCCGACTGCTTCATAGACGGCAGCGGAAGCCGTGTTTTCCCCGCGAGAGCGGAGGACGGACGGCTTTGCGTGGGAAAGGAAAGCTACGACTGCCTTATAGTCCCGTACTCCGACGGACTGCCCGCGCCGCTCGATTACGCTTTGTCCGAGCTTGAAGGAGAGGGCGTCGCGGTCATCCGCATGGAAAAGGACTGCACGGCAAAGGAGCTCATACGCCTTGTCGACCACGTCGCGGCGCGCGATATAAGGATCGACGGCGATTTTCCGCTTCTGCGCTGCATACATTACGAATGCGGCGGCTCCGACGTTTATATGTTCGTAAACGAATCGGTCGCGGACGCGGTCGATACGGTCGTCCGTCCGTTTTCGGCGTATAAATACAAGGGCGGCGTAATGCTCGATATGCTGAACGACAAAAATTCCGGTATAACGCTTGAAAACGGCGGCTTCCGCCTTTGTCTTGCGCCGTATCAGTCCGTCATTGTCGTGCTCGATTCGGACGCGGACGCATACGCTTCCCTGCCCGGCGCGCCGGAGTACGAATATTGTGACGCGGAGCTTCTGTTTTACGCCGAGACCGCGGACTATACGGATATGTCGAAGTACGCTCCGCAAAACGAGGACGCGGACAGAGCGGAAAATATCAGGATAAGACCCGATTTTTCGGGAAAAATACGGTATACCTGCACGTTTGACAGACCGGATAACGTCTGTGCCGTCGATTTCGGCGAGGTGGGGCAAACGCTGCATCTTTGGTGCAACGGCGCCGACCTCGGCGTCCGCGTGTGCCCGCCGTACAGCTACGATCTGAGCGATGTATTAAAGGAAAAGGATAACGAAATAGTCGCCTGTGTCTCAACAACGCTCGCAAACGCGATACGAGACGGTTTCTCGTCCTTCATGGCGATCCCCGCCTCCGGCATCAGAGGCCCGGTCAGATTCGGAAAAATCAAAAAATAAGGCGTCGGCGCAGCCGACACCTTAACTCGCCGCAGGCGAATACAACTTGCGAAGCAAATATAACTCGCCGCAGGCGAATATAACTTGACGTCAGTCAAATATAACTCGGCGCAGCCGAATATAACTTGCGAAGCAAATATAACTCGCCGCAGGCGAATATAACTCAAAAAGGACCCTCGGGTCCTTTTTGCTTTTGCCGTCAGCCGAAATATCTCTTTAACAGACCGGCGAACGCTTTGCCGTGTCTCGCCTCGTCGCGCGCCATTTCGTGTACGGTATCGTGTATCGCGTCGAGGTTCTGGGCCTTTGCCATTTTCGCAAGGGCGGTCTTTCCGGCGGTCGCGCCGTTTTCGGCGGCTACGCGCAGCTCAAGGTTTTTCTTCGTGGAATCGGTGAGCACCTCGCCGAGCAGCTCCGCGAATTTGGCGGCGTGCTCCGCCTCCTCCCACGCGGCTTTCTCGTAGTACGCGCCGATCTCCGCGTAGCCCTCTCTGTACGCGACTCTCGCCATCGCGAGGTACATGCCTACCTCGGAGCATTCGCCCTCGAAATTGCTTCTCAGACCCGCCAGGATCTCGGGATCCACGTCCTTTGCGATACCGAGCACGTGCTCGGACGCCCAGGTCAGCTCGTTTTCTTCCTCTACCTTGAATTTCGATCCGGGAACTCCGCAGAGCGGGCATTTCTCCGGCGGCTCCTCGCCTTCATGGACGTAGCCGCATACGGGACAGATAAATTTTTTCATAATAACATACTCCTTGTTATTTTATTTGATTTCACTATAACATAAGCCGGGACAAAAGTCAACAGCTTTTTTCAAAATTATATAAGCGAGCGCAGGTTTCTTTCACAGACGACGTATATGACGTAATCGGGCTTCAAAACCGCTATCTCCTCATAATCGGGCGTGTAGCTCCACATACTCCGGCAGTAAAGGTACGAAAAATGCTCCGATATCCACGGGAAAAGGTTTGCGCTGTACGAATCGCGCACCATGACCGCGACCGGATATTCCGCGTTGTCCACTGCGGACCGCAGCTCGCCGCCGTAGACGCTTCTGTCCACCGTGTCGGGCTTTTCCGGCGTGCCCACGGCGCGGAGCCTGAAATTCGGCTTTAAAAACGTAACGTTCTCCGTAAAACCGGAGAGCTTTGCAAAGCCGGACAGGTCGCCGGCGGAAACCTCCTTTTCCTCAAAACCGAACATCGAAAGCGAATAGGGCGAGACGGCGGGGAAATCCGCCGCGACGGCCTCCACGACGGCGCGGTAGCCGAAATAAGCGCCGAGCTCCGTCCAGTGCGTGTCCGTCTGGTAATACAGCTTGCCCACGTCCGTGTTCTGCCGCATGACCTCGCGTATATCGAGGACCTCCACGCCGTCGATCTTGCCGACGGATTCGGCGAAAACGTCATACATCGTCCTTTCCGCCCTCTTTTGTATAAGCTCCTTCGACGCGGCGCCGGGATATACGGTAAGCGGGTTCGGCGCGGCGAGGAACAGTATCTTCGTGTCCTTTCCGCTCGCTTCCCTTACCTTTTTCAGTATCTTGTCAAACGTTTTTTCAAATCTGTCGCCCGTGTGCTGCTCCGAGGCCGAGTGCGCGAGGTTCGCGCCGGTGTAATCGTCGACGGTCCAGCCGTAATAGAGCATCGAGCCGCCGCCCGCGAAAACCGTTTCCTCGCACGCCGCCGCCGCCGGGGCGTTGTAATACACGCGCTCCGACGTCTCCTTGCCCTCTCCCGTCGCGGTGAGCGTCAGCTTTTCGTTCGGCTTCGCCTTCAATTCGGCTATGAAACGCCCGTCAAGGCACGGGACGGAGACGCTGTCGGACGACGACGACACGGTGACCGTGCCGTTTTCCTCGCTGTCGCCCGCCACTATGACCGTGCCGCTCGATTTGCACGACGCGCAGACGACCTGCGGCGCGGCGGAGACGCCGCCCCTTTCGTACTCGTCTGTCCTCGCCCTGTACGTCGCCGTGTCGGCGTTGTCGAGCAGAGCGGACAGCTCATCCTCGCGGATTATATAAACGCAGACGGAAAACCGTCCGAGCTCCATCGTTTTTTCCGAATAAGACAGCGTGCTTTTATACACCGTGTCGGTGTAGGACGCGGAAAACAGGGGTTTAAGCGATTCGCGCGCACCGGGATCGGGTATCTGGAACAGTATCTCGGAGCTGCCTATAAAATCGTTGTATTCCTCCCTTAAACGGCAGACTGTGCAGCCGTTTTTATACTCCGACGTGTAGCGCGAGGTGTAAGGGACCGTCGGGTAGACCACCGTCAGATTTTTCGCCGCTTTTTCTATGCCCGCGCGCACCGCGAGCTCTCTGCCGTCGGTGTAATACGACGTAATGTCGGATTTTTCTATCGTTATCTCTTCGAAGCGGCGCGTCACCGCCTCCGGCATACCGGCGGCGACGGCTTTGTATATCAGATACGCGCCGTATTCGTTCACCGCGTTTTCCGTGTTGTGATACGCGGGCACCTCGGGCGAGGTCAGTTCTTTGTCGAGCAGCCGGAAATTGTCAAAGCCGTTGCCGTTCAGGTATTTTTCAAGGTCTTTCGCCGCGGTAACGGCGGTCTTGTCCGCGCCCTTTACCTTGTCCCGCAGGACGGTCTGACTGTTCGGTATGACGTAAACGTAAAAGCCGCAGCCGTCGAGCGCAAGCGCGTCCCGCCGCGCTTCAAGCGCGGATAAAAACGCGGCTTTGTCGTATCTGTATCCGCCTTTTATGTCGGCTTTGTAATCAAAATCCTCCGTTTTTGAGGGGAAAAGGTAACCGTCGTACCCCGCGTCGACGCCCGGCTCGGCGACAGCGCCGAAAACGTGATATACCGTCTTTTTGAACGTGTCCGCGACGGGATCGGTAAAAAGGTGCGACAGAGAATACGAGGCGCGCGGGAAAAAGCCGCCGTCTCCGTCGTATTCGTCCGACAGAGATACCGCGGCGGCGGTATTATACGCGGCAAGGAGCGCCGCGGCGGCGGCGACTGCCGCTATTATCCCGCGCTTAACACCTTTTTTCATATGATCCCCCGGCTATTTTATAATATTATCATATCATTCAAATATATCCCATTCAAACACATTCGGTAAATTTCTTTTTACGGAACGGATAAGGTCGCCGCGTTATAGTCTTTCCCCGATCAGTAAAGGTATTAACGGGCGTCAATCACATAATTTTATGAAATTATGTGATTATAATCACATTTTTTCGTGTTTTTGTGTGATTATAATCACACTTTTTGTGATTTTCGATGTTTTCCTTTATATGAAAACCCGCCGCGGGTGCGGCGGGTTTTTGTGGATCGGTTTGATTATTTAAGTATTGTTATCTTTTCGAAAAGAGCGCCTACGAGCGGGAAAGCCTTTGCCTTGCCCTTTGCGGCGGTGATTATGCCGAATACGATAAGGCCGCAGAATGCTAAGGAGCAGAGCGATTCAAGTATCCAGAATATCCAGCCGACGTACGGGATAAGCGCGAGCAGACCGAGCGTGAAGCAAACGGCGAATTCCGCTATCAAAAGCACCAGACCTCTGTTGGCGTGCCAGCGCGCCCATTTAGATCCCTTTGCCGCGAATATCGGTACAAGTACGAGGATGCCGATGTAAGCGAGGATTCCCATCGCCCTGTTCTGGGCTATATCTTCCGCTTCAAACTCGTTTGTAGTATCTTTTGTGTCTAAAAAGCTTGCCATAACGATAATCTCCTTATATTATTTAATTGAACGTCGGCAAACGAGTGCCGATATTACTTTATTCATAATATCACAAATCATTACGTTTTGCAATACCTTTTTCAAAAAAAATTACATTTTTGAAAAGAAAAAACTTTTCATCTGTTTATATTCACGCTTTTCGGGTATAATTTTCGGAACGGATTTTCATAACAAAAGTCCGGATTTGCGATACGGTAACCGGAGATCTCAGTATAAATTTTTTCACAAACTGCGTTTTATCTGTAAAAATTAACATTTGTATCTTGCGTTTTATTTGGAAATATGATATAATACAAACTGCGTAATATTGAAAGGCGGTGTTTTGAATGGAAATTAAAAGAAAAATATACGACAAGCTCCTTGATTGGAAAAAATCGGCAAACGGAACAAAAGCTCTTCTTATCGAGGGTGCGCGCCGCATAGGGAAATCCACCGTTGCGGAGGAATTCGGAAAAAACGAATATAAATCTTATATCCTGATAGACTTCAACAAGGCGGGGAAAAAGATACGCGATCTGTTTGACGACGTTGCAAATATGGACGTTTTTTTTCAGTCGTTGTCTTTGGAATACAACACGCGCCTGTATAAACGCGAAAGCCTGATCATTTTTGATGAAATTCAGAAATTTCCGAGGGCCCGTCAGATGATAAAATATCTTGTCGCCGACGAACGGTTCGATTATCTTGAAACAGGCTCTCTTATTTCAATTAAAGAAAACGTTGAAAATATAACCGTTCCGTCGGAAGAAAGAAAGCTGAGGATGTATCCGCTTGATTTTGAAGAATTCTCTTCATATCTCGGAGAGGAGCTTCTTCTTGAATACGTTGCCGAATGCTATGAAAAAGAGGTGCCTTTGGAACGGACGTTTCATGAAAGGGCCATGCGTTTGTTCAAGGAGTATATGCTTGTCGGCGGTATGCCTCAGGCGGTGCTTGCTTATAAGAAAAACGGACGGGATTTTGAGGCCGCCGATACGGAAAAACGCGATATCCTTGACCTTTACAGAGACGATATACGCAAGGCGGCGCACAGATACAATTCCAAAGTGTCGGCCATCTTTGAAAACATACCCGCGTATCTTTCCGCCCACGAAAAGAAAGTTACGCTGGGAAGTATAGATTCGGGCGCGACGTTTGACAAATACGACGAGCCGCTGTTCTGGCTCGACGATTCGATGATATGCAATCTGTGCTATAAATGCAACGATCCCAACGTCGGCTTTGCGCTGAACAAGAACGAATCCTTTGTAAAATGCTATCTCGGCGATACCGGGCTGCTCGTCAGTCTGACGTTCAGTGAAAACGAGCTTTCGGATAACCGCCTGTATAAACAGATAATTGACGGGAATCTGTCGGTAAATCAGGGGATGTTTTACGAAAACGCGATCGCTCAGATGATAGCGGCAAAGGGAAAAAGACCGTATTATTACACAAGATACAGCGAGGAAAAACACAGAAACGACGTTGAGATAGATTTTCTTCTGTCAAACGAGAGCAAAACGAAATTCAGGATAATGCCTATCGAGGTAAAATCGTCTAAAAACTATTCAACGACGTCTCTTGGCAGATTTGAAGAAATGTATAAAGACAGGATCAGCCGTTCATACGTGATACACCCGAAAAATTATATAAGATCAAATAATACGATAAAGCTCCCGCCTTATATGTTTTTTGCGATAGTGTAGCGTTTTTGCCGCCTCAATTCACGGATCCTTTAAATAAAAAAATTAACAACATAATTTATAAAACCTGTTGCAAGACGGGCGTTATTGTTGTATAATGGCGTCAAAGGACACGGAAGTGTCAAAAACAAAAACAAAGGAGAACAACTTTTATGGCAATGGTGGAAAGAACAGAAACAAGTCTTGACGCGTTCAAGTCCGATCACAGCGTTAAAAAGATAGACGCTTCGAGAAAGCTGAAGGTCGCGATCATAGGCACCGGCTGGATAGCGGGCGCCCACATGGAAGAATACAAGAAAATGCCCGACGTTGAGATAGTCGCGGCGGCGGACCTTATACCCGACAAGGCGAGAAACTTCATGAACGCGTGGGGTTACCCGAACGCCCGCTGCTATCTGAGCGGTCACGAGATGCTTGAAGCTGAAAAGGACCTCGACGCGGTCTCTGTCTGCACGTACAACAGACAGCACGCGCCCTGCGCGATAGACGCGCTTGAGCACGGCGTCAACGTCCTGCTTGAAAAGCCGTTCACCGTCACGCTCGAGGAGGCCGTCGACGTTATGAAGGCCGAGAAAAAGAGCGGAAAGATATTATCCGTAGGCTTCCAGCCGAGATTCAACCCGAATATGCAGATGGTAAAGAAGATAGTGCAGTCGGGCGAGCTCGGACGCATCTACTATATCCAGACGGGCGGCGGCAGAAGAAGAGGCATACCGACGCCGTTCGGCACCACGTTCATCGAGGATAAGACCGCCGGTATCGGCGCAATGGGCGACATAGGCTGCTATTCGCTCGATATGGTACTGAACGCCATAGGCTATCCGAAGCCCCTTACCGTAACGGGCTACACCTCCGATTTCTTCGGCAAGAGCGCCGCGTACTGGACCGCGGAGAACAAGCCCGCAAATTACACTAACCTTTTCGGCGTCGATGATTTCGCCGCGGGTCTCATCCGTCTTGACGGCGGCGTGATACTCGACTTCCGTATAGCGTGGGCGATGAACCTCGACACGTCGGGCGACACGATAATCATGGGCACGAAAGCCTCCCTGCGCATCCCGTCGACGGAATGCTGGAACGGCTCGATAGGCGGTCCGATGACGATATATCACGACGTTGCCGGCACGAGCGTGGGCGTAACGACCACCGTTCCGATGCTCCCGAACACGAAGGAGGGCGAATTCTACCACAAGATCCGCTCGTTCTTAGACGCCGTAAAGAACGGCGGCAAGGCTCCCGTCCCGACGTCTCAGATCATCTACAACCAGGCGATCATAGACGGTATAGTCAAATCGGCGAAGCTCGGCAGAGAGATAGAAATACAGATCCCGCAGATTTAAGAGGACAAGACTATGAAGAAATTTAAGGTAGGTCTTCAGCTTTATTCCGTAAGATACGATATGGACCGTGATTTCGAGGGCACGCTCAGAGCCGTTAAGGAGATGGGCTACGATTACGTTGAATTCGCGGGCTATTACGGCAGAACGGCGGAGGAAGTCAAGGCTCTGCTCGATGAGACGGGCCTTGTCTGCCCGTCCGTCCACCAGGGTCCCGATCTGTTCCTTGAAAAAGGACAGGAGGCCGTCGATTACATAAAGACGCTCGGCGTAAAGTACGCGGCGATACCGTGGTACGGACTTGAAAACTATCAAAACGGAAAGTTCGATGAAACGATAGAGAAATTCAAAAAGGTCGGCGCGCTTTTGAAGAAAAACGGCATACAGCTGACGTATCACAACCACGATTTTGAATTCAACTATCTTGACGGGGAGTTCATCCTCGAAAAGATATACAAGGCCCTGCCCGATATAGAGGGCGAGGTCGACACGTGCTGGGCGAGATACGCCGGAATCGATCCCGCCGAGTTCATCGTAAAGTACGCCGGCAGGATGCACACGCTGCACCTGAAGGATTTCACCTGCAAGAAGCTCGCCGCGGGCCCCGTTTACGCGCTGATAGACGACAGCGGCAAGGCGAAGGCGCCCGAATCCAAGGAGGATAACGACTTCGCGTTCCGTCCGCTCGGCAAGGGTATGCAGGACTTCCCCGCGATACTCGCCGCCGCCGAAAAAGCCGGTACGGAATACGTCATAGTCGAGCAGGACGAATCGAAGGATATGCCCGCGCTCGACGCCGCGAAGATAAGCAGAGAGTATTTAAAGTCTCTCGGTCTGTAAATTCGCGCAAGCAAATTAAACCGAAAAAGGACCGCCGTTTGCCGACTGTTCTAAAGGACAGTCGGCAGTTATGAGTTCCGCTGACGCGAAACGTTATGAGTGCTTACGCACGTTATGATCGCTTCGCAAGTTATGAATGCCTGCGGCACGCTTGCGGAACTCATATCATAACTTTGCGGCGAAGTGGTTCCCCGACGCGAACTCGTGAGCGTTGGGGGTTCACGCTATGCCGCAAATCATAACTCATAACTGTAAACTGTTTCTTTGACGTTTGGCACACAAACGTCCTGCTTGCAGAGGTATGCGACAAAAAGATCGGCTGAAATAAGGATTTTGTTCCTTACTTCAGCCGGTTTTTATATCTGTCCTTAAGAATACCCTGCCGTTCGGCAGTCCTTTTCCTTTATGCGGTTTTATCAATACATTCCGCCCATGCCGCCGGCAGGAGCCGCGGGAGCGGGATTTTCCTCTTTCTTGTCGGCGACAAGAGATTCGGTGGTGAGCACGGTCGCCGCGATGGACGCCGCGTTCTGGAGCGCGGAGCGCGTGACCTTCGTCGGGTCAACGATGCCGGCCTTTACCATATCGACGTACTTCTCGCTGTAAGCGTCGAAGCCGTAGCCGACCTTCTTTGCCGCGAAGATCTTGTCAACGACGACGGAGCCTTCAAAGCCCGCGTTCTCGGCGATCTGGCGTACGGGAGCCTCAAGCGCTTTGAGCACTATGTTGACGCCGACCTTTTCGTCGCCCTCGACCTTATCGAGCAGCTCTTTGACGACCGGGATGGCGTTGAGGTACGCCGTGCCGCCGCCCGCTACGATACCCTCTTCAACAGCAGCCTTCGTGGCGTTGAGAGCGTCTTCTATTCTGAGCTTCTTTTCCTTCATTTCGACTTCCGTCGCCGCGCCGACCTTGATGACGGCTACGCCGCCGGCGAGCTTTGCAAGTCTTTCCTGCAGCTTCTCACGGTCGAAATCGGACGTGGTGGTCTCTATCGCCGCTCTGATCTGGTTTACTCTGCCCTTTATCTCTTCCTTGTCGCCCGCGCCGTCGACTATAATGGTGTTGTCCTTATTGACCTTAACCTGTCTTGCATGGCCGAGCTGTTCGAGCTTCGTTTCGGACAGTTCAAGTCCGAGCTCGGACGAGATGACCTCGCCGCCGGTGAGGACCGCTATGTCGCGGAGCATTTCCTTACGTCTGTCGCCGAAGCCCGGGGCCTTGACGGCTACGCAGTTGAACGTGCCTCTGAGTTTGTTTAAGATAAGCGTCGTAAGAGCCTCGCCCTCTACGTCCTCGGCGATGATGAGGAGCTTTGCGCCCGTCTTTACTATCTGTTCGAGCAGCGGGAGGATCTCCTGGATGTTCGAAATTTTCTTGTCTGTGATAAGGATGTTCGCGTCGTCGAGTACGGCTTCCATTTTATCCGTATCCGTAGCCATGTACGGGGAGATGTAGCCGCGGTCGAACTGCATACCTTCAACGACCTCGGAATAAGTCTCGGCGGACTTGGATTCCTCAACGGTGATGACGCCGTCGCTCGTGACCTTTTCCATAGCGTCCGCTATGAGCTCGCCTATATGCTCGTCACCTGACGAAACGGTGCCTACTCTCGCTATGTCCTTATTGCCGGAAACGGCCTTGGAATTGGCGATTATAGCCTTTACTGCCGCGTCGGCAGCCTTGGATATGCCTTTTCTGACTACCATCGGGTTCGCGCCCGCGGTAACGTTCTTCATGCCCTCTTTGATAAGAGCCTGCGCTAACAGCGTGGCGGTGGTCGTACCGTCGCCCGCCGCGTCGTTCGTCTTCGTCGCGACTTCCTTGACGAGCTGAGCGCCCATGTTTTCAAACGCGTCCTCAAGCTCTATTTCCTTCGCTATCGTAACGCCGTCGTTCGTTATCAAGGGAGCGCCGTATTTTTTGTCAAGAACAACGTTTCTGCCCTTCGGGCCGAGGGTGATCTTGACGGTGTCGGCCAGTTTGTCGACGCCCTTCTGCAAAGCTTCTCTTGCTTCCGCTCCGTAAATTATCTCTTTTGCCATTGTTAGTTACCTCTTTTCTTATTCTACTGTTGCGAGAATATCGTTCTGTCTTACGATGATATATTCTTCACCGTCGCATTTGACTTCCGTTCCGCTGTATTTGGAGAAGATGACCTTCTGACCTTTTTTGACGGTCATAACGACTTCCTTTCCGTCAACAACGCCGCCCGGACCTACCGCGATGACCTCTGCGACCTGCGGTTTTTCCTTTGCGGAGCCGGCAAGGATTATGCCGCTCTTCGTAGTTTCCTCAGCCTCGACCATTTTAAGCACAACACGGTCGGATAAGGGATTGAGTTTCATATCTGTATCCTCCTGTAACATGATATTTTGATTTTATGTCTGGCACTCTTTATGTATGAGTGCCAATCAACAAATCATATTGTAGCATTATTTTTCCAAAAATCAAGCCTTTTTTTCAGATTTTACAAATGTTTAACATTTGCGGTAAAAACGGGGCTCTTTTTGAAATTTTACGGAAAAAAGATAATAAAAATTACTCAAATTTTATAAAATTACTTGACAAACGCGTAATTATAGTATAGAATACATTACAGCCCGAGTTATCAACGGGGGGAATATATGAAAAAAATCTTCATCGTGCTGCTTGCCGTGCTGACGGCGGCGATTTTCGCCGTATCGGCTTCGGCGGCGATAAACTCAAATCACCTTATAGATCAGGGATACCCCGATTTCAACAAGGATGAAACAAAATGGGACATATTCGGCTGGACGTGCGTCGATACGGAGATAACGGCTCTCGGCTACAAGCTTGACGGCGCGGATACCGTATGGGTAATAGACAGAGTGATAGTGCGCGACGACGCGGAAAAGGTGCGCGAGAACGACTGCTTTGAGGATCTTGAGCTTGAACGCGCAATAATCGAAGGCTCGCTTCAAAACGGTCTTGACGAGTTTTTCGGCTACCGTATGCACATAACGCTCGACACGTCGGAGTTGGCAAAGGGCAGTCACACGTTTGAATTCGTCGTAAAATACGCGGACGGCACGGATGGCAACCCGTGCAGAGAAACGGTTTACGATTTTGTAAAGAAAAAATCCCCCGCTGCCGTAACCGAAACGACGGAGGAAGTGACGACGGAAGAAGTTACGACGGAGGAGATAACGACCGAAGCGGACACGACCGCGGAACAGACGACCGAGGTCGTAACGACCGAGGCGGGGACGACCGCGGAACAGACGACGAAAACGCCCGAGGATACAAAGGCGAAGGAAAAGTCGAGCGGCGGGAATACCGCCGTCATAATCATCGTTATCATCGCGTGCATCGTCGCCGCGGCGGCGGTGACGGTCGCGATAGTATTAAAGAAGAAGAAAAAATAATTTTTACCAAAAAAGGAGAGTAAAAATGAAAAAAATAACAGCAATTCTTATTGCAGTCATTATGATCGTTGGCGTACTTTCCGTCGCGACGACTGCGATGGATGAGGAACACGTTCAGGCGTACTTTGTCGACTGGTACGCATACGCAGGCTCATTCATATCCCAGACCGGAAAATGCGACGAGCTCGTTCAGGCCAATATGCCTGTTTACGAGATGCACGCCGATCCCTCGGCCGACATCGTCGGCTTCTACGGCTGGGCTGCCCTCAAAGACGGCGTCACGACCAAGGCGTTCGGCGTAAGTCTTGACGGCGGCACGATACAGGAGCAGCAGCTTTCCCGTGAACAGGGACTGCCTGACCGCAGAGAAGAGATCGGAGGCGTCATCGGTGTTTCGAACGCCGAGGGCTTCTGGATCGTTTTCTACTACACCGCTCTCGGCCCCGGCAAACATAACGCCGCGTTCTACGCGATAAGCGAAGACGGCAAAGGACACGAACTGTTCAACTATGACTTTACCGTCATAGAAAAATACCCCGATCAGTGGCTTTGCAACAGTGCTGCCCCGGATTCCGTAGCTCCCGGTCTCTGGTCGAATCCGCTTACCGCGGGTCAGACCTGCACGCTGACCTTTGACGCGACGACATCGTTCAGCGGCTTCTGCATGATGTTCTATGCCAACCCCGAAGGCGCGACAGTTGATATAAGCCTGCTTGACAAGAACGGCAAAGAGCTTGAAAAGCTGACGCACAATCAGAAGGGCGACGGCGCTCCCACGCTTGCTTTCTCAAAGACGTACGGTCCCGACACGTATACGCTTAAATTCGTATCCGTAAGCGCCGAAAAACACATAGACCCGACCGCGGGTGAAATGGACGGCTGGTTCGTTATAGGCACGGCTGATCCCGGCGCCACCGCTGTTACCGTAGGCGGCGATTACACAACGAACGAATATACCCGCGCGGGTATCCTCGCGTTCCTCGTAGGCGCTGTCAAAGAATCCAACGCCGGCGAAAACAACAACCCGGGCACGGCTGACGCCGCCGTTATAGCGATAGCCGCCGTAGCGTGCCTCGCGCTTGCCGGCATAGTCGTTGCAAAGAAAATCAAATAATTGACAAATAAATAAACGAAAAGGCTGCCGTTCAAAGCGGCGGCCTTTTTTCACGCCTTGCGGCGCGGTTTATTCGTTGTCCCAGGCGGATTTTATCATATTGCAGGCCTCGTCGGCGGTGACGCCGGCTTTTTTTGCGGCGCGTATGAATTCGGTGACGGGCAGAAGCCGGCTTTTGCGGGCTTTTTTTTCGTCGTCCGACAGCCCCGCGACGTAGCAGCCGCTGCCGGCGCGCGTTTCTATAAGTCCGTCCGCTTCAAGCAGGTCCCATGCGGAGCGCACCGTTATCACGCTCACGCCGGTCTGCTGCGCGACGGCGCGTATAGGCGGCAGCGCCTCGCCCGCGGGAAGCGAGCCGGACAGTATCTGCTCCGACAGCTGCTCGTATATCTGTTTATACGCGGGTCTGTCGGACTGAATGACCGATATATACATCAGACCTCCGCCAGCTCAAAGTTCTTTATCGCCGTTTTCGTACAGACGGCGTTTAATATCGCGTATAACGCCGCGCATACGATAAAGAATACGATCTGCGCCGTCCACGACGCGCCGCTGTTCGGGAAGACGTCGAGGTTGTTTTCTACCCACGAAAAGAACGGCAAGGTTTCCGATAACGGCTTTGCGGCTATCATAAGGCCCTCGAAAACCGCCGCAAATCCGAGCATACATAACGCCGAGAAAAGGAAACGCCTGCCCGCGGTGTGCGGAGCCTTGAAATAGTGCGGGACGTACGAGAGATTGAACACGCAGAACATCAGAAGATACCCGCCGAGAAGCGTCAGGGACGCGTCGGTCCCCGCGTCGTTTTCGCCCTTGCCTATAACGGAGCTGAGGAGCGTGACGGCGGCGAAAAGTATAAGCGCGACCGTTTGTATGCAGATAACGTACGTCATCTTTCCCTTGACCGTCTTCGCCTTTGAAACGGGCAGAAGAAGCGAGAACAGCGTATCGTTGTCCGCGGACGCCTGAACGAACGAATAGAATATCGCGTTGCAGATAAAGAAGCCCGCAACGAGGTACGGATAATTCGGTATCAGTATAAAGAACGAAAAGCATAAAAACAGCGGCACCTGCATCGGCAGGCAGAGCGAAAATTCTTTATATAACAGGTTTTTCATTTGTCAGTCCTCCTGCTCCGTGTAGATCATTATGGATTCAAGATCGGCGGGCGCCGTGCGGCAGTCCGCGAATTTGTCCTCGTTCTCCGTCTTTATAAGCGCCGTGAAGCCGAAAGCGTTTGACTTGCGGCCCACGATGTACGGCGCCTTATCGGACAGCACCGCGTTGTCGCCGGATACGAGGCGGTAGTCCTCGCGGAAGGACGGCACGTCCTGCGAGGCGATAAGCTTGCCGTTTTTGATGTAGGTTATGTAATCCGCGCATTTTTCAAGGTCGGATATTATGTGCGTGGAGAAAAGTATGCTTCTCTTCCCGTCCGATATTACGGAGCGGAAAATGTCGAGAAGATCGTCGCGCGAAACGGGGTCGAGCCCGCTCGTCGGCTCGTCGAATATCAAAAGCTCCGCGTCGTGGCAAAGCGCGAGCGTAATGGCGTACTTTACTCGCATACCGGCGGACAGCTCGCTTACCTTTTTGTTCTCGTCAAGACTGAAACGCTTCATATAGTCGCGGTATAAATCATCGTTCCAGTCGTCGTAGAAGCGGCGCGTCACGGACGTCAGTTTTTTGAGCGTGGATTTTTTGTAGCAGTCAAAGCCGCCCATAATAAAGCCTATGCGGCGCTTGCATTCCGTTTCGTTTTTGTCAAACGGCAGGCCGTTTATATATACCTCGCCGCCGTCCTTCTTTATAAGGTTCAGCATGGCTTTTATCGTCGTCGTCTTGCCGGCGCCGTTGCGCCCGATAAAGCCCATTATGTACCCGGACTCAAGCGAAAACGATACGTTGTCGAGCACAAACCCGTCGTACCGCTTGCAAAGCCCCTTTATTTCAAGCAGTTTCATAAAGCCCTCCTCAAAATTGTGCTTATTCTATATACACAATTATAGCACGCATTTTGCGGTTTGTCAAGAGGAAAATAAAAAATAGTTATATTCGGCTTCGTGAACCCCCGCGCGACCGTGTCGCACGGGGAACCCCTCACGCCGAGTTAAGGTGTCGGCAGAGCCGACGATTCGGTGCGCTTCGCGTGACGGATGAGGCGAACGGGGATAGCATAACTAACACAAAAAAGCGGCGGGAGCAAGTGCCCGAGCGTCATAAGGCAGTTTTTCACCGCAAGTCCATGCGGTGAGTAAGTGCGCATTTAAAAAAACAGACTGAGATCAAATCAGTCTGCTTTTCTATTCAGCCGGTTTCACGAAGACGTTCGCTTCGCTCACTAATGAAGACGTTCGCACCCCGGCGCTCACTAATGAAGCGAAGACGCCCGCGTTTTTTAATCAGCTCCGAAGGAGCGTCTTCATTA
>CADBSB010000190.1 GCA_902797235.1 uncultured Ruminococcus sp.
CGCGGCTTTCTTTTCGTTGTGCGCCTTCATCGCTTCAAGGCCGCCCATATCCTTTATCCAGTCGAACACGAGACCGGCGATATATATCGGATAGCACGGAGGCGTGTTGTACATGGAGCCGTTGTCCGCCTGGACCTTGTAGTCCATTACCGTGGGTATGTCCTCTCTCGCGTGACCTATAAGGTCTTCGCGCACGATCACTATCGTAACGCCCGCGGGGGCTACGTTTTTCTGCGCTCCGGCGTAGATAAGACCGAATTTAGACACGTCTACCGGCTCGGATAAGATGCAGGAGGACATATCGGCTACGAGCGGAACGTCGCCCGTGTCGGGGATGTAGTTATATTTCGTGCCGTATATCGTGTTGTTGAAGCAGATATGCAGATAATCCGCGTCAGCTCTTACGTCTTTTCTTTCGATATGCGGAACGTAGCTGAAATTCTTGTCCTTTGACGAGGCTATCGCCGCGGCGTCGCCGTATTTCAGGCCCTCTTTGTAAGCCTTTGTGGAAAACTGGCCGGATAAAATATAATCCGCCTTTTTATTTACCATGAGGTTGAGCGGCACGGACGCGAACTGTAAGGACGCGCCGCCCTGTAAAAACAGCACTTTATAATTATCGGGAATATTCATAAGAGAGCGTAAAGACGCCTCAGCCCCGGTGATTATTTTTTCATAAGGCTTTGATCGGTGGCTCATCTCCATGACAGACATTCCGGAATCGCCGTACTCCGTAAGCTCGGCGGCCGCCTTTTCAAGCACGGGAAGGGGAAGCATTGAAGGTCCTGCGGAAAAATTATATACTCTCACTTTCATATTTCCTTTCATTTTATATGATATTTGTGATATTATATACCCGAAAATGCAATTTGTCAAGTCATAAATTGCAAATTTGAGCGTTTTTTACATATATTTATACTATTTACAAATAAAACTTTCGTTATACGTTGTATTTCGTCAATAAATACAATCACTCTCTGTTCTGCCGCATTATCTCAAAGCCGAGAACGGAGGCGGCGGAGGCGGCGGAGAGAGCCGCGGAGAATCGTCTGCCGTAATCTATCATGACTATGCCGTCCGCCTGCTTTAAAAGAGCGCTCGTTATGCCGCGCTTCTCTCCGCCGACGACTAAAAGCACGGGCTTTTTGCAGTCCGTGTCGTAAACGGAGACGGCGTTTTCCGTATCGGCGCAAAGCACGCGGTAGCCTTTTGATTTGAACGTACCGCACATACCGTCCGAATACGTGTAAAGCGCGCAGAGCTCCGACGCGCCCGCGCTCGATCTGCAAACAACGCCCGCGGCGGAAAGCCAGTTCCGCTCCGGCAAAATAACGCCGTCCACGCCCGCGGCGTAAAGCGAACGCAGGGCGTAGCCGAAATTATACGGGTCCTCGATCCCCTCGATATACACGTAAAACCCGCCCATAACGATATTTTCGGCGGAAATGACGGGCAGACTGCGCTCCGTGCACTCGGCTATAACGCCGCCGTGCGAATTGCCGACGGTCAGCTTTTCAAGCTCGTCAGCCGTTGTCCCGACAATCTCAAACCCCTGCTCCTCCGCTCTGTGGCGCAGGAATGAGAGGGCTTTGCCGAGCTTTTCCGCTCTTTGTTTGTCGTATAACACGCGCTTTATTTTTCTGTCGCTGTGCTTTGAGTTTATGACGGCGGATATCGAGGTCATACCCTCGAACACAGAGCCGTTTTCGTACCTGACGTTTTCCTTTATCATTTTCCGAATATCCTTATCGCGTCGAATATGCTGCCGAGCGGCACCGCTCCATCGGGCACGGTATCCTTTTTGCCGTAATTTCTCTTGGGAACGAGCGCGCATTCGAAGCCGAGGCGGTTTGCCTCCTTCAACCGTCTGTCAAGGTCGGCGGCGGCGCGTATCTCGCCCGACAACCCGAGCTCCCCTACCGCTACCGCGTTGTCCGGCACAGGGATATCACGTAAAGACGATATGAGCGCGAGCGCGAGCGCAAGATCGGCGGCGGGCTCGTCGACCGTTATGCCGCCCACGACGTTTACGTAGCAGTCGTGCGTTGAAAATTTCAGTCCGAGCCGCTTTTCAAGCAGGGCGAGCAGAAGATTCACGCGGTTTAAATCAAAGCCGTTTGACGCGCGTTTCGGCGACGGGTAGTATGACGGCGTAACGAGCGCCTGCACCTCCGCGATTATCGGGCGCGTGCCCTCCATAGTGCAGACGGCGCAGTTACCCGAAACGCCCGTCGGACGTCCCGAAAGTAACAGCTCCGACGGGCTTTTCACCTCTTTCAAGCCGTCGCCGCACATCTCAAACACCCCTACCTCGTCCGTCGCGCCGAAGCGGTTTTTGATGGCGCGTATAAGGCGGAAGCTCTGCCGCCTGTCGCCCTCAAAATAAAGCACCGTGTCTACCATGTGCTCGAGGATCTTCGGACCGGCTATGCTGCCCTCCTTGTTGACGTGGCCGACTATTATCACCGACACGTCGTTTTCCTTAGCGTACCTTATGAGGCTCGCGGCGCATTCGCGTATCTGTGACACGCCGCCCGCGCCGGAATTCATGCCGCTTTTCCACATCGTCTGAATGGAATCGACGATCAGAACGGACGGGGAGAGCTTCTCCGCGTGGGCTATGACGGAATCAAGATTCGTGTCCGCCAGAATGTATATATCGCCCGATGAAACGCCGAGCCTGTCCGCGCGCAGCTTGAGTTGCCCCGCCGATTCCTCGCCCGAGGCGTATAAGACCGAGCCGCCCGACGACAGCGCCGCGCAGATCTGCAAAAGAAGCGTCGATTTGCCTATGCCCGGCTCGCCGCATAAAAGCACCGCAGAGCCCGAGACGAGACCGCCTCCGAGCACTCTGTCAAGCTCCGAGCAGCCCGTCTTTTTTCTTATGTTGTCGGGCTCCTTAACGTCGCGCAATCTCAGCGCCTCCGTCGTTACGACCGCGGCGCCGCTTTTGCTCTCCGTCTCCTCTTCAACGTACTCCTCAAGCGTGTTCCACGATCCGCACCCGGGGCATTTCCCGAGCCATCTGGCGCTTTGGTACCCGCACTCCGAGCAGATATACACCGATTTGTTCTTCATTTTTTCTCCTTTTTAAACTTCCGCGTTAGCGGAATCATAACTTGCCGTAAGGCAATCATAACTTC
Source organism: uncultured Ruminococcus sp. (assembly GCA_902797235.1). Taxonomy (GTDB): domain Bacteria; phylum Bacillota; class Clostridia; order Oscillospirales; family CAG-272; genus UBA1248. The sequence goes on from CADBSB010000190.1 coordinate 3,144, forward strand.
CGCGACAGCGGAATCATAACTGTTAACTTTTTCTCATTTGGCTTTGCCAAATGAGCACATTCGGCGCTAAAGTGGTTCCCCGTTGCGAACTCGTGAGCAATGGGGGTTCACGCCAAGGGGGGGTGGCGCCCGAATGTGGTTTCGTGCCAGTCGCTTTTACGACAAAACGGAATTATCAATCTCTTCCTTTTTCAATTTCCCACAGTTCGTCATATTTTTTAAAGTTGTCGGGAAGCCAAAAAACGGAAGTCTTACTATACCTGTTTACCTCTCTGGCGGAGCCGTCTTCATTCACTTCCGCTATCAGTCTGTTCCACGCGACTATTTTGTAAGTTAGCGCGCAATATTCTCGTGTGCCTCCGTCGTCGTATGGTTCATTCGGGATCGGCAAGAACAAAGCAAGAAGAACAACAACGGCGATTATACTTATAACGATACCTTTTTTCGTATTCTTTTTTCCTCCAATCGATGCTTTGAGCCGTTTATTCAGCCCATATACGGATCACCGCCGCGCCGCTCTGCACGGGAAAATCGTCTGACGTCAGTATCGCCCATACTCCCGTATCTGACCTTGACACTCTCTGTATCATATTGCAGCTGCCGTCCGGCTTAAACGAAAACCGCTTTAATACTCCGTCTGAAACGCCCCAAATTTCAGGCTCCGTCACGTTTTCCTTATCTAAATCGAGCTTATATATTACGGGGCTGCCGTCGCCCATTGAAACGGAATAGTTGTCGTCCTTTGCCAGAAGCGTCTCGTTGCTCTTTAAATCGACCGCGGCGCGTGAAAGCCCGAAATTTTCATATATCAGATACCTGCCGTCAATTACGGCAAAGCGGCTCACGTTCATACCGAGCTCGTTTAACGCGTCCTGTCTGCCGGAGATGCCGTGTATATTCATCAAAGCGTCGGTCATAACGCCGTTTAACGCCGTCTCCGACTGCTTGACGCAGGCGTTATCGTATTTATCGAGGTAAAGCTCATTTTCCGCCCCGCCGGTCAGCTTAAGACAGAGCAGATAAAAGCCGTCGTCGGCGGCGCATACGCCGCGGAGTGAATCAATACCGGACGAGAAAGACAAAACCTCCTTTATATTGTCTGTATCGGGGTCGTATCTGTAAATCTTATCCGATTTTTCCGCCGTCATTTCGTGGTTCATTATATACAGCTTGCCGCCGGATACCGCCATTGAGGTATAGGGGAATCCGTTTTCTGACACGGTGACGGTTTTCATCGTACCCCGCGCCGTATCAAAGGCGAGAAGCAGAAGCGGAATTGACGAGGTGCCGTACGGATTACCCTTTACGGCAAGAGTATAGATAACGCCGTTATGCTCCGTGCGCACGTAAAACGCCTCGTAGCCCTGTCCCTGTAATTTGCCGAAATATGTATCCTTTTTATCTTTAAGGCTGAAATAGTGATATTCGGCGTCTCCCGTGTACGACTCGCCGTTTACCGACCAAACGCTGTAAAAAACGCCGTCTCCGAGCGCGGTGAAGTTTGCGTTTTCATCTATCGCGCCGATTTTATTGCCGTCTCTGTCGATCATCGCCGTCGTGCCCTCCGGCGCCGTCGGCTGACTCGCCTGCGTGCCCGCATCCGACGTATTCGTCAGTTCACCTTTTACACAGCCTGTCCCTATTATCAAAAGTATCGCAAGTAAAATCAAAATAATTCTGTTTTTTAACATTTTTCTTATCCTATGTGTCGTTTAACTTCCGCGTCAGCGGGATCATTATCAACGAGTCGTCGAGGGCGCCGACCCCTACGGGATTCACATCTTATTGATCATCCGGTTCTTTCCGCCTTTTTTCCCGGTTCTGCTTTTCCGAGTCAAAGACGGACACCGCCAGATCGGTAAGCTTTTGATCCCACAATTCACCTGTTTTCTGCACGTCCGCCCACGGGCAAAGCGCGGTGTAATTTTCATCAAGCATAATATCGTATGAGCCGTTTTTATCGCTGACGCTTTTATACAGATGCCTGCCGGCGGCGATCAGCTCATGGGCTTTTCTCCGCTCCATGCCTTTCGTCTTCAATTTGCCGAATATCTCTTCGTTTATCTCATAGAGATCGTAGTAACCCGCCAAAAAGATTTCGGCGGTATAAAGCTCTCTTTCGCTGTCGTAACAGGCTTGCCAGCCCGGTCCCTTCTTAAAATGAAGCGCGCCTTCCGTATATTCCGCAGGAAATCTGATCCGTTTTTCTTTCTTCTTATACATAGATACTTTTGACATTTTCATACCATCCTTTTGCTATTGCCGCACAGAATCATTTTTTCACATCTGAGAAATCATAATAAACGGGTTACCGTTTTTGTATTGTCCAATTACCCGTATCATCCTGATATTCCGCGTATTCTCCGCGGGACAGCTTTGCAAAATCCGCCGTTTTTTTGTCGATTTTAATTATTTCCGATAAAGCGACCATTCTCGCTTCCGACGTGTCATGAACTTCACCGCACAAAAACTGCCAGCATCCGTCCTCGTCGTGCGACACGTATTTAACCGGAGCGGACTTGTCGAGAACGTGCGTACATGTTAAACACGCGGTCTCGGGTGGATCGGAAAACGGAAATTCATTTTTTATAATATTCGCCCTGACTATAAAGCACGCGACGGCGGCGACGGCAAGGACGGCGGCGACGATGAAGAATACCGTCGCGCGTATCCGCATCCGCGCATAAAGCTCGGACGAGCCGTCATGCGTGTGATAGAACCCGAATAAATTCAGTGCGGCGAACAAAGCCGACGAAACGCACGCGACGATAAGCACGATACCGGCGATAAGCAAAAAGATTTTCATAACGTCCTCCTTTTTAAAGCTTCAAAACCGCTACGGTCTCGTCGCCGTCAAGCTCCCCGTTTTCAACAAAGCCGAACGAAGCGTAAAGCGCCTTTGCGACCGTGTTTTCCGGCTCGTACGATATTTCACAGTATTCGGATTTGCCGCACGGCCACGTTCTGATGAAATCGAGCGCGAGTTTTATCGTCTCTTTGCCGTAGCCTCTTCCCTGATACCGCTTGTCTATCATGATGCGGCATATGCTGTAATTGTTTACAAGCGCGTCAGGCGGTACTTCGTTGTAAAACTCGTAAAACGCGCCCTCGTTATAGCAGACCATAAGAAAGCCCACGACCCTTTTATCATTATACACGGCAAACGGAAACGCGGAACACTTCGTTTCTTTTGCCGTATACGCCTGTATGATGCTTACGCTGTTTGAGCAAACAAAATTCTTCTGTTCCCTTTTTAATTTAAGTTCGATAACGTCCCATACGTTTTTCGGATTAATTTTTTCAATACGTATCATTTTTTCTTCCTTTAGTTTTTATTTGATCCGTCCGCAATAAAATCCACTACGGACAGCGCTATGGTACAGCCGAGTTTTTTCTGATATTCTTCGGTTTTCAGAAGCTCCAGCTCCGCCGGATTTGATAAAAACCCGCATTCGACGAGCACGGCGGGGACGGTGCATCTGTCAAGCACGAATATTTCCGAGCCCGCGCGCTTTATCTGCCGCGTGTTGTTTTTCTGTAAATACGCCTGCGTGTTCTCACGTATCACGGCAGCGAGCTTTTCCGACCTTGTATCGTTTTTTGAATAATATACCTGCGTACCGGAACAACTCTTTTGCGGAAATTTGTTCTGATGTATGCTGATAAATACGCAGTCTCCGCCGTCCGTAAAAGCCACCCTGTTTTTAAGATCGCGGAGTTTTCTCGACCTCGCCTCGCCGTCCGACAGCATAACGTCGGAATCACGCGTCATGACGCAGTCGCAGCCGAGCGCGTTTAAGAGTGTATACACGTATTTTGCGATATTTAAATTTATGTCCTTTTCAAGCGTTCCGTCGGCCGCTTTCGCGCCGCCGTCCTCTCCTCCGTGTCCCGCGTCGATTATGATTTTCGGGTACGGCGCCGATACCTGCGCCTCGCTGTCGGCAAGATACGCCGTCTCCTCCTTAGTCATGCGCACGACGGGCGAGGAAACAATCACCGCGACCGCGGCGATGACCGCCGCCATACTTAAAAAGAACGAATAGGAACCGAAGAAAATCGATTTTTCACTTATCTTTTTCAAAACGCGCCTCCCATATCATATACAAAATTATATGAAGGCGCGTTTATCTTTATTCTTTATCTTTTTTCTGCCTGTGAAGCGCGGGGATGAGCGAAAATCCGCGGTAGCCGGCGTTATAGCCTAAGACCGTTATAAGCACGGCGAAAAGCGAGATAACTACCCAGACGAACGGATTTTCAAGCGTGCCCGTCAGCTTTGCAAACCCGAGGAAATGTCCCCACAAGACCTTGCACACGCTCGACGCGACGCCCGCGATCTTCCCCGTCACGTCGTTTTTTATAAGCGAAAGTATGCAGAGCAGCGCCGCGGTAAAGTTGACGCAGCCGGCGATGAGCGCCATTTTGAACGGCTTGAAGGCGTTGTACTTATACCGCCCCGCGTCCGCTCTTATCCTGTCGCGCGCACCCGATTCCCACATCATGTTGTAAATAAGAAAAACGTACAATCCTATGCCGAGCACCGCGCACACGATAGTAAGCGGCACCGACGCCGTCGTCGCCATAACGGTAACAAGCCCGAATACCGCCATAACTATCTGATTTAAAAACAGCTTCGCGGTTTCATATTTAGGATCGGCAAACATCGTCATAACAAATCACCTCTATTATTACTCGTATCATTTTAACACATTTAAAGATATTTTTCAAGTATATAAAAGAAATAATTTATAAAATTGAAACCGCAGGAGGGGCGACCCCTCCCCTACAAAAGAAAGTCGGGTTTAACGTTCGTCTGCATAGCCGGTGTTCGCCTCATCCACCGCTTACGGGAACCCCCAAATCCCGTCGGCTCTGCCGACACCTTTTCTATTCTTTATTCTTTTTTATTTCTTCTTTATTCTTTAATAAAGTTTACATTCCGTTTACCCATTTTGATTTTGAATTTTGTATAATATGTGTAAGAAAATACGGGAGGGACAAAATGGAACTCACACCTAAGGCGGACGCGATGCTGTCGCCCGCGCTGCGCGAATTTTCAAGATACAAGATATCAACTCAGAACAGGTCTCAGCTGACGGTAGACGAGTATCTGCTCGATCTGCGTATATTTTTCAAATTCATAAAGGCGGTAAGATCGGATCTTCCGACGGACGGGGACGAATTCTACAAGATCGATCTGCGCGACTGCGATTTCTCGTTTATGGAGACCGTAACGCCGGACGAGATATACGACTTTTTATCGTTTCTGCGCTTTGACAGAAACATAACGGCGCGCTCAACTCAAAGAAAACTTTCCGCCGTCAAATCCTTATACAAATTCGCCACGGTGACGGGCAAGATAAAAAACAATCCCGCGCGCGACATAGACCATTCGGCAAGCAAAAAGACGCTGCCGAAATTCATGACGTTAAACGAGAGCGAGGAGCTTTTGAATTCCGTGAACAGCGAGAAGGACAGCAAAACGAAGCTGCGCGACTACGCGATAATACTGACGTTTTTGAACACCGGTATGCGTCTGTCCGAGCTTGTTTCGATAAACATGGAGGATTTTGACCGCGACTTCACTTCCCTTATCGTCACGGGTAAACGGAGCAAGCAAAGGACCGTGTATATAAACGAGGCGGTAAAGGAAGCGATATTCGACTACCGCGATTCTTTGACCGAGGAGCAAAGACAGGTCAAGGACGAAAAATCAAGGAGCCGCCACCCCGTTTTCCTGTCGAACAGGAACGAGAGGATCTCCAACAAAACCGTTCAATGGCTCGTTCACAAGCACCTTATAAACGCCGGGCTCGGCTACAAGCAGTTATCCACTCACAAGCTGCGCCACACGGCGGCGACGCTGATGTACCGCGAGGGCGGCGTGGACGTCAGGATCTTGCAGGATATTTTAGGGCACGAGCAGCTGAACACCACGCAGATATACACGCACGTCGCCTCGTCCGACGTTGAAAAGGCGGTGCACAAAAATCCGCTCGCAAATTTCAAGCCGGGCAATTCAAACGACGATAACGGCTGATATTTCAGCTTAACGTCACATTGCTTTCACATTACCGTGTTACAATAAGGAAAAAAGAAAGGGCGGATATCATGGAAAAGATACTTATAGTCGACGACGAACAGAAAATACGCGAGATGATAAAAATATACGCCGAATTCGAAGGGTACAAGACAGACGAGGCAAACGACGGCATGGAAGCCGTGCTCAAAGTCAGAAAAACGAATTACGACGTGATAATAATGGATATAATGATGCCCGATCTTGACGGTTTTTCCGCCGTTAAAGAGATACGAAAAACGAAGAACACGCCCGTGATAATGCTTTCCGCACGCGGCGAGGAATACGACCGCATACACGGCTTTGAGGTAGGCGCGGACGATTACGTCGTAAAGCCGTTTTCGCCGAAGGAGCTTATGATGCGCGTCGCGGCACTCATAAAGCGCTCGAAATCGGGAGGCGGCGAGGCTCACGAGACCGTGAAATACGAGGGGCTGACGATAGACTTCACCGGCAGGCTCGTGTACGTTGACGGAAATCAGATAGATATGACGCCGAAGGAGTACGATCTTCTCTTCTACTTCGTGCGAAACAACGGCATAGCTTTAACCCGTGAAAGGCTCATAACGGAGGTCTGGGGCTACGACTTTTACGGCGACGACAGAACGCTCGATTCGCATATAAAGCTTTTGCGCAAAAGCTTGGGCGATTATGCGAAATTCATCGTGACCCTGCGCGGAGTGGGCTACCGCTTCGACGGACAGCGTAAATCGGATGAAGAATAAAAAAAGCGGCGGATTCAAGCTCCGCACAAAGCTGATAGTCATAACGGCGCTGTTCACCGCGCTGATACTTACCGTCATATGGCTTTTGTTCGTCGTTTTCCTTGACGATTTCTACCGCCTGGCGAAAAGCCGCGAGATAACGAGCACGGCGAAAACGATAGAAACGCATATAGACGACGACACGCAGACGCTGTCCGATCTCATCGCGTCGCTCTGTATTGAGACGGACGCGAACGTGCTGATCAGGCGCAGCGACGGTAAAAACTTTGAAAATATAGCTTTCACAAGACCGAGAAGCATTTTATCAAACAACGTGACCGTTTCCGCCATAACCGAACGAGCGCGGCTGGACGGCGGTGAATCAATATACACGTTCAGCGACCCGACGGCTTTGCCCGACGTTATATCAAAATCGGAAAACGACAATATGCTGTATGCCAAGATAATAACGACTGCCAGCGGATATTCCGTGATAATGATAAGCGTCCAGCTGACGCCGGTCGACGCGACGAGGACGACGATAACGGGACTTTTGATAATCGTATCCGTCGCGTCTATACTCATAGCCGTCATGATCGGCTACATCATGGCGTCAACGCTCTCCTCACCGCTCACAAAGCTCAACGCCGCCGCAAAGGACATAGGCACGCCGGCGTACAAGAGGCTTGAAGGCAGCCCCGGCTGCCGCGAGACGGCGGAGCTGAACGAAACGCTCGCAAAGGCGTCGGAGGAATTGCAGAAGGTGGACGATCTGCGCCGTGAGCTTATAGCGAACGTATCGCACGACCTGCGCACGCCGCTCACGATGATCTCGGGCTACGGCGAGATGATGCGCGACATACCGGGTGAAAACAATGCGGAAAACATACAGACCATAATCGACGAGGCGGAGCATCTGAACAGGCTCGTAAACGATATGCTGTCATTATCAAAGCTCGAATCGGGTATGGAACAGCTTGATTTAACAGAGTTCAACATAACCGAAAAGGTAAAAGAGCTCGTCGAAAGGTACGGCACGATGCGCGCCGTGCAGGGCTATAAGCTCGATTTCGAATATGAGCGTGAATACGTCATAAACGGCGACGAGCTGAAGCTTTTGCAGGTGTTCTACAACCTGATAAACAACGCCATAAACTACACGGGCGAATCACACAGCGTGAAAATAAGGCAGACGGAGGAAAACGACGGCGGAAAAGCGTATCTGAGATTCGACGTGATAGACGACGGAGAGGGCGTGTCGCCCGATGATCTGCCTTACATCTGGGACAGGTATTATAAGGAAAACAAAGCGCACAAGCGCGCCGACGTCGGCACGGGTCTCGGTCTTTCGATCGTCAAAAAGATAATCGAGGCGCACTGCGGCAGATACGGCGTAATAAGCGAGCCGGGCAAAGGCGCGGACTTCTATATAGAACTTCCGATATAAAAAGCGGGGCGATGATCGCTCCGCTTAATTTTATTGTTTATCCGCGTTTCTTTTGGGTATCATAAGATAAAGCGGATCGTATATCAGCTCTACCCCGTCCGAGGCTAATTTTGATTCGTTCAATCTGACGGTGCTGATCCTTTTATTATAAGATATTTTATGCGGCGTTACCGTGACGTAGCCGCGCTCTGTCATTTTATTGGCTTTTTCCTTTATCTGCTCGCGGTCTATACCGTAAAATTCCGAAACGGCTCCCAAGACAGACGTAAACGACGGCTCCGAAAACCTCCTGCCGGTCGTATCCGTATCCCTTATCTGCTTTGCTATCATTGAAAAGTACGTTATATCGATTTCGTCCTCTGTCGGCACCTCGTACGATTTGGAACACACGCTTTTAAGCATACCGGACAAACCGTCGCGCACGGCGTAAATAAGCACTTTTTTATTACAGCTCTGAACAAGAAAACGCACTACCGATGAAAAATGACCGTCGCCCGTAAATATGATGAACGTTCCCACGTCGGGCGAGGACAGGGCTTTCTGATAAATATTGTCAAGCATTATAAAATCGGTAAAATCCTTTTTATAGTGCGGACTTGTGTTCTGCGTTTCTATGACGAGATTCGTCACCTCGCGTATCCGCGGTATCTCTGCTCTCATACCGGGATTTGAAAAATCCGCAAAAAACAACATTTCCTTAATATTGTACGTCTTTGCAAGCTCGTCTCTCCACGCCCTTATGCGCGGGCGCATGGAATACCGTTTGAGCATGGAAACGTACCAGTGCTCGTAATCAACGAAAACAAACGCGGCAGGCTTTGAGTTTTTCTTTTTTAAACCCGAAAACAGTCCTATTTCTGTCACCTCCTTTCATACCTCGGTAAATATTATAAGCAAAATCACAAAAAAAGTCAAGTATTTTTATTTTAATAATAAAAAAATGAAAAAACCTCTTGCAAAATCGCTCAAAGTGTGGTATTATATACAAGCTTGATAAATCTTTGTGACGGGTGAGGACGTTATTATGACAAAAACGCTTAGGATGACCGCTTTGATAATCGTTATAGTTATTGTGTCCGCGCTTTTCGGATGCAGTTGTAAAAACGATTTTTCCGCGTGGAACGAATGCGACGCGCTCACGGCGTTAAAGGATTACGTCAAGGACGTTACTAATAAGAATTCAGATAATTTCATACCCGAAAAAGACAGGATCGCGGTATTTGATATGGACGGAACGCTCTGCGGAGAGCTGTTCCCCACGTACCTTGAATATCTTCTGTGCCAGTACAGAGTTTTATCCGATCCCGACTGCAGCGCGACGGATGAAATGAAAGAGGTCGCGAACACGATCCGCGAAGGCGCGAAGGCGGACGGAACGGGCGATTACCCGTCGGGCATGGCGCTTATGCACGGAAAAACACAGGCGCAGGCTTTCGCCGGGATGACGATCGAGGAATTCAAGGACTACGTCAAAAAGTATCTCGACCGCGACGCGGACGGATTTGAAAACCTCAAATACGCGGATTCTCTTTATGTTCCGATGATAGAGGTCGTGGCGTACTTACAGAAAAACGGCTTTACGACGTACATAGTCAGCGGCTCCGACCGCTTCATATGCCGCGCGTTCGCATGCGAGAAGCTCAACATACCGGAAGAAAACGTCATAGGTATGGACGTTGTGCTCAAAGCCTCCGGGCAGGAAGAAAAGGACGGGCTTGACTATCAGTATCAGTCGACCGACAAGCTGATAAGGACCGGAGAGCTCTTGATAAAGAACCTTAAAATGAACAAGGTCGCGCTTATAGCAAAGGAAATAGGCAGACAACCGGTCTTATCGTTCGGCAACTCCTCGGGCGACACAAGTATGCACATGTATACGATAACCGACAACAAGTATAAGAGCGCCGCGTTCATGCTCATTGCCGACGACGAGGAGCGCGACTACGGCAATACCGAGAAAAACACGAAATTAGGCGAAACGTGGAAATCAATGGGCTTTTACGTGATTTCCATGAAAAACGATTTCAAGACGATATACGGCTATGACGTAACAAAAACGTCCTTGAAATACGATTATTGAGCGATTCCATATTCTATATATAAGTTTCCGTAGCTCAGCAGGATAGAGCGACCGCCTCCTAAGCGGTAGGTCAGCGGTTCGAATCCGCTCGGGAACGTGAAAAAACCTCGCAGGCGCGAGGTTTTTTCAGTTATATTTGCCTGACGGCAAGTTATATTGCTGTCGCAGTTATATTC
>CADBSB010000191.1 GCA_902797235.1 uncultured Ruminococcus sp.
CTTTCGTTTTTTTTAGTATTATACAGACGCCGGCGCTGTTTTGATATTGAAAAATTCACACTTTTAGGATACAATTAAAAAAGGATCATACAATTAGGGACTTTGGAAAGGATATGACAGGCAAATCCGGTTATGGCACGGTTGAAGTGAGGATTTTTGAAAATGACGGCTGAATATAAGTTTTACGGTTGGGAGAGCGCGGACGTTAAGGATAAACGCGGGCTGACGCCGCGCGATTATTACGATATACTCTCCGGAATATGGCAGGCGGATACCTCTGCGCCGAGGATGCGCGGCGACTGGTCGGCAGAGAACAAAACGCTCGGTCAATGCTCGATCACCGCGTTTCTTTTGCAGGATCTCTACGGTGGAAAAGTTTACGGCGTGCCGCTCGGCGACGGGAATTTCCACTGCTATAACGACGTTGACGGTTGTGTGTTCGATCTGACGAGCGAGCAGTTCGGCGGTGCTCGGCTGGATTACGGTAACTGCCCCGAACAGTTTCGGCAGGTGCATTTCAAAAAGGAAGAAAAGCGGCAGAGATACGAGCTGTTGAAAGCCCGGCTCTTTGCACATCTTGCGGATACGGTTTATCTTGCGCCGCTGACATCCGACGACCGCGATCAGTTCATCCGCGACAATCAGGAGGCGTTCAACTACGGTGCGCTTGAAGAATTCGGGCGCCGCGACGACCATTTTGAAGAAGACGGCGAGATCATCTCCCGGAAGACCATAGAGCGCTCCATAGACGAAGGCGAAGCGTACCGCATAATGCGCGGCGACGACAAGGTCGGCGGCGTCGTTATAAACGTTGACGGCGGGCGCGGCGATCTTGATCTGCTTTTCGTATCGCCAAAAGCGCACAGTAAGGGTATAGGCTACGCCGCGTGGTGCGAAATCGAGCGGTTGCATCCAGAGGTGAAGGTCTGGGAGACCGTCACGCCTTATTTTGAAAAGCGGAACATCCATTTCTACGTAAACCGCTGCGGATTCCATATCGTGGAGTTTTATAACAGTCACCATCCCGACCCGCACGATCCGGAAACCGGCGGCGAAAGCCGCTTTGAAGACGAAGAAAACGACGGAGTGTTCCGGTTTGAGAAAAGGATGAATTAAGGAAAAAAGATCACGACCGATCTTGATTTTGTGGGGTAACGGATATGTACTTTTCAAAGCACAATGAAAAAACGGTTTACATAAACCATTACAGCGGACTGCTTGAAGTTGAGGGCGAGGGCCTTCTCGTAAAGGAAGATACCGAGGCGTGGCCGACAATGGGCAGAGGCTGGCAAAACGAATATGACACTCTGAGCATAACGGAGGGCATAACGGGTCTCGGAGAAGGGTATTTAGAGGCTTTCCCGAAGATCGTCTGCCTCATTTTAAGCAGGACCGTGGAATCGGTCGCCACAACGCCTGAGCTTGACAAGCGCCTTTGCAAAAACAAAGTCCTTATTCGCGGAGAATACGATACGTACGCGGAAAAATTCGCAAAGGAAAAAGGACTGAAATTCCTTCACTGTGACATACCGCTCGCCGATGATTATATAGAAACAGGACACGAACATGATATCATCACGCTCCGTTTCCATGAAAAAGGAGCCCCGGATATCCACTACAACTGTTTTACGCCCGGAAGCTCTGCCGGAAGCTACGGCGGCGGTGAATATTATAATGAACTGCCTAAGAATTTTTACGTCGGCTGCACGATTGAGCGGTTCGCCGCCGATTTTCCCGAACGCTTACAACAACAGCTGATGACAAACGATATGCTGCGCCGTTTTCTCGATACGGCGAACATCCGGATAAAAAAATGACGCGGAAAACAGAGGCGACGGATCTGCCGGGATATAACAAGGGGAGCAATTCATATCTGCCCGGCGCAATAACGAAATATTTTGATTTTAAAAAAAGGAATGACAATTATGAAAAACGATCATACGATCCGTTTGGAAAAGGAAGAGGATCACAGAGAAGTCGAAAACCTTATAAGAGAGGCGTTCTGGAATATTTACCGTCCGGGATGCAGCGAGCATTACGTTATACACGTTCTGCGTAACGATCCCGCGTTTGTAGGTGAGCTTGACTTTGTAATGGAGCGGGACGGGGAGATCATCGGGCAGAATATGTTTATGAAAACGGTAATAAACAAAGACGGCGGCGGAGACGTTCCCGTTCTTACGATGGGGCCGATCTGCATAACGCCCGAGCTTAAACGCAAAGGCTACGGCAAGGCGCTGCTCGACCGTTCGCTTGAAGAGGCCGCAAAGCTCGGCTTCGGCGCCGTTTTGTTTGAGGGCAATATAAAGTTTTATGAAAAATGCGGCTTTGATTACGCGCGCAAATTCGGCATCCGCTATCACGATCTGCCGGAGGGCGAAGACGATTCGTTCTTTTTGTGCAGGGAGCTTATCCCGGGCTATCTTGACGGCGTGACCGGCGTTTATCAGACACCCGCGGGATATTACGTTGACGACAAAGACGTAGAAGAATTTGACAAAAGCTTTCCGGCAAAGGAAAAACTGAAGCTTCCGGGTCAGCTTGTGTGAATAATTATTAGTTTGGTGGGTATATGTCTGATCAATTTTCAAGAACGCGGCTTCTTTTAGGCGATGAAGCGATAAAAAAACTGCATATGAGCCGCGTGGCGGTATTCGGTATCGGCGGCGTGGGCGGATACGTCTGCGAGGCGCTTGTCAGAAGCGGCGTCGGTAAGTTCGATTTGATAGACGACGATAAGGTCTGCTTATCAAACCTCAACCGTCAGATCGTCGCCACAACGAAAACGGTGGGGAGGTATAAAGCGGACGTTATGAGGGAGCGTATGCTCGATATATATCCCGAGGCGGATATCACGGTCCGCAAGTGCTTTTTCCTGCCCGAAAACGCGGATGAATTCCCGTTTGACGATTACGATTACGTCGTTGACGCGGTAGACACCGTTTCCGCGAAGATCGAGCTTGTAATGCAGGCAAAAAAACACAACGTTCCGATAATCAGCTGTATGGGCGCGGGCAACAAGCTTGACGGCACAATGTTCCGCGTCGCCGATATTTATAAAACGCGTATGTGTCCGCTCGCCAAGGTCATGCGGAGTGAGCTGCGCAAACGCGGCGTTAAAAAGCTCAAAGTCGTCTACTCGGAGGAGGAGCCGATCAGGCCCGCCGCCGATACGACGGACGGTCTTTTTGAAGAAGAGAATAAGCCTGCAAAACGCCGCAGCGTACCCGGCAGCGTCGCGTTCGTCCCATCCGTGGCGGGGCTTATAATCGCGGGAGAGGTCGTAAAGGATCTGACTGTAAACAAAACTGAAAATTTTGAAATTGAGTAAAATCAGCGGTTAATAGTGTATGTCTTAATGTTTACCAACGTAACATTGATTTGAAAATACGGCAAAACACGCATTATTATTTGTATGATATATGAAGTTTTATCGACTTGACGATTAAGTATTGCATTTTACTTTAAAAAGTGATATAATGCCGCCTGAAGACGTCCCGCGTAATGCGGTGATATCCGAGTTCTTTTCCCGGGGTGAATGATTATGTCCTTTATTCGTGATAACCAACTTGACATAATGCTGTTCATGAGCGGCGTAACTGCTATACTGACGTTTACGATCCTTGTAACGAAATCGCTTTCGCAAAAGAGAAGGGCGATACTCGCTCTTATGTCCTTCGCCGCCTTCCTGCTTCTGATATTTGAACGGTTTGCCTACATATTCCGGGGCGATCCGAGTGAGCTCGGTTATTACATGGTGCGCATAAGCAACGCCCTTGTGTTTTTCCTTCTGATCTTTGCGCTTCACCTTGTTACCCAGTATCTTAAAGACGTTTTCAAAAACGAGGGAAAGCTGGATACGGTCCCGGTGACGCTTAAAATTTGCGACATAGTGTTTTACGCCGGCACAGCCGCGCTTGCCGTGTCGCAGTTCACGCATACGTATTACTTTTTTGACGATATGAACACGTACCAGAGGGGGCCCGCCTTCGTTTTGGTATATATCCCGCCGATGGTCATGGTGCTGTTGCAGGAAATAGCGGTCATAGTACACCGTAAGAGACTTCGTAAAATAATGCTTGCGCTTTTACTGTTCAGCGTCGTTTTGCCGTCCGTCGCCTCTATCGTACAGCTGTTTGTCTACGGTGTATCGCTTACGTGTATGTCGGTCGTTTTCGTCGTCATCGTTTATTACGTCTTCGTTATCGACGATATGAACAGGAGCGCGGAGAGGGCGAGAAAGCGCGAGATAGAGTTCTACAAGGAAGCCCAGAGAATTGAAGCCGCGCTGTTCGAGCAGACTGCCGAGGCGCTTGTGAGCGCGATAGATGCAAAGGACGAATATACGCGCGGCCATTCAGTTCGCGTGGCGCTTTATTCGCGCAAGATAGCAGAGCATGCGGGGCTTTCGAAGGAGGATTGCAGAGAGGTATATTTCGCGGCGCTTCTGCACGACGTGGGAAAGATAGGCGTTCCCGATCAGATAATCAAAAAGGGCGGAAGGCTTGACGACGAGGAGTTCGAGCAGATAAAGCAGCATACGGTCATAGGTGACCAGATACTGTCCGGCATAAGCTTATCGCCGTACCTGCGTTACGGCGCGCTGTACCACCACGAACGGTACGACGGAACGGGATATCCGCAGGGTATCTCCGGCGAGGATATACCGCAGATAGCGCGTATAATAGCCGTTGCGGACGCGTATGATGCGATGAATTCAAACAGAAGCTACAGAAGATCGCTGCCGTTGTCACACATAAGAAAAGAGCTTATAGAGGGCATGGGCAAGCAGTTTGAGCCGCGGTACGCGGAGATAATGATACGAATAATAGACAGCGAAAACGGAAATTACTTCTCGGTAAAAAAATAACAGGTATAAAACAACGGCAGACCGGCGGAAAAAACCGGTCTGTTTTTTGT
The DNA here is from genome assembly GCA_902797235.1 of uncultured Ruminococcus sp. Taxonomy (GTDB): domain Bacteria; phylum Bacillota; class Clostridia; order Oscillospirales; family CAG-272; genus UBA1248. Next base: position 4,921 of record CADBSB010000191.1, read on the forward strand.
CCTCCGTATATAAAAATACTGTATTTTTATTCAAAATTCAAAAATAAATATTTTAGAAACCATTGACTTTGGCAATTCAGCGTGATATAATGATAAATGAGCAAAAAATTAAGTTTTGTGGACATTATTTGCTTTTGTCTATTGCAATATCGAACCGCTTCGGCAAAGTATTCACAAAACCCGATCATGGGAGGGTAAAATGAAGAAAACGATATTCAAAAAACGCATTCCGGCGCTTTTGCTCTGCGCCGTTATGGTTGCCGGTATGGTGCCGCAAGGTATTTCGGCTATCTACAAGGCGGCGGAGGACGTGCCGCCGGTTTCGGTGACGAAGAACGCGCAGGTGGAGGTTGAGGCGCCGCAGAAGGTGTCGGTGACGATACCCGCCGTTGCTGAAGAAAAGGAAGAGAAGGGCGAGGTGTGCGACGTTGCGACAAGAAAGCACCTGCTTGCGTCCTCATCCTCATCGTCTCCGTACTCATACAAATCCGCCGTCATCCCGGACGGCAGCGGCACGATAAAGCAGGACTGGAACAAGAGCACAAAGGTGTTAAAGCTTACGGCGCAGCCGGCTTCGGGCTGTACGTTCCTTTACTGGACGGAGTACGTTTACGACAGTGAATCAGGCGATAACGTTGAAAAGCTGCTTCAGAGCGGAGACCCGTATTCCGCCACTATCAGCTACACGGTCGAGCCGTATGTTTCAAGAGAGCTTATCGCCAATTTCAGAAAGAACGGAGAATACTTTATCTGGAACGCTTCGGCTTTTTCCGAAAGAGGCGAGTTGACTGTTTCGCCGAAGCTTGACTGCTACCGCCCCGGCAAGGAGATAACGATTACGGTCAATGCGAAAAGCGGCTACAAAGTGATCGGTATAGAATACGGTCTTGCCGTTAAAGACGTCTTTGAAGGCTCCGATGGCACTGAATGGATAAGAATATCAGACTCCGGCACCGCCACCATAAAGATGCCGTCAAGCGATATATGGGTACGCGGCGTGTTCTATTCGACAAGCCCGCATACCGCGACTATAACGGGCAGTGATCCCAACGGCACCATCACGTTTGAGAACGGCAAAACTACGGCGCAGTTCAAAGCCGGAGACAAAGTTAAACTTGTAGTTACGCCGAAGAACGACGGTACGGATAAATACAATCTGAGCCGTATCAACGGCATAACCGAAGATTTCAGCTTTGAAGACTATACCTTCACAATGCCGGATATGGATATAGAAATCACCGGTGAATTTTCAAAGATGAAAGTTTATTCGATAGATTTCAACTACGATAATGACGCGCTGCGTATAGTCAACTATTCTTACGATGAAAAAACCGGATTTATCACAATCAATGCTATGCCGAAATTTTCAAACGTGATTTTCTTAGGCTGGTATGACGAAAGCGGCAGACTTCTCTGCAAGGATTATGATTATTCTTTCTTCACCGCAAGCGTAACACTCACGCTTAAGAGCGTTTTCGGACATTACTGTGCGCCTTATGATTTAATAGGCGGAACTATAGAAAACGGCAGCGTTTCGGTTTATCCGGAGAGGATAAATCCGTTTGCATCGACCGCTAAATCGTATTATCAGACAGGTGAAAAGGTCAAGCTGATAGGTATCCCTGACGAGGGATATATGCTTTCAGGCTTCTATTATGCTGAAGTTACAGACGGAAATATCGGCCCCACACGTCCGCTTAACGGCGATACGATAACGATGGGTGATAACGACGTTATCGTATCCGCCCTGTTTGTACCCGCCATCGATATAAACGCGACGTCGAATAACAACGAATGGGGCTCGGCGTTAGGCGGCGCAAAGTATGAAGTCAACCGTACCGCAACTCTGACAGCCGTGCCTAACGAGGGCTGCGAATTCGTCAACTGGACGGAAAACGGCGCACAGGTAAGCACGAGCGCCGAATACACGTTTACAGCAACGAAAAAACGCGACCTCGTTGCGAACTTCCGCAAGCTCGTAAACGTTGAAGCGGAATCTTCAGATGAGGCGAAGGGTACGGTTTCAGGCGCCGGTTACTATCAGCCGAACGCCGACGTAACGCTTAAAGCGACCGCCGCAGGCGATTACGTGTTCGTCAACTGGACGAAGGACGGTACGGAGGTCAGCACGAGCGCCGAATACAAGTTCAAGGCGACGGAGGACGTCGTGCTTGTCGCAAACTTCCGCGCGTTATACGAATATACCGTAACGGTGCAGTCATCAAACACGGATCAGGGCACGGTATCCGGCGGCGGCAAGGTAACGGAGGGCGGCTCCGTCACGATCAAAGCCGAGCCGAAGACCGATTACTATTTTGTAAAATGGACTAAGAACGGCGCTGATTTCGCGACGGACGCGGAATACACATTCACTCCTGACGGCAGCGTAACGCTTGTCGCGGTATTTGAGCACGTTGCGGAATATAACGTATCGGTATCGACCGCCGACGCTTCGCTCGGTTCCGTATCGGGCGGCGGAACGTACAAGACCGGCGCATCGGTAACGGTCACGGCGACGCCCGCGACGGACTGTGTATTTGAAAGCTGGACAAAGGACGGAAACGTCGTATCAAGTGACCCGAATTATACGTTTACGGTAACGGAAAACGTCACGCTCGTCGCGAATTTCAGACAGATTGAAACGTACACCGTATCCGTACAGTCTTCAAACACCGGTTACGGTACTGTATCGGGCGGCGGCTCATACAAGGAAGGCGTGTCCGTAACGGTCAAAGCCGAGGCTGAGACAGACTGCGTTTTCGTCAACTGGACAGTCGACGGCAGGGAAGTAAGCAAAGACGCCGAATACAGGTTCACACCGATCACCGGCGTCATCTTAACGGCGAATTTCAGAAAGCTTGAAAACTACACGGTAACGGCTGTATCGTCCGATGATACCAAAGGTTCCGTTACGGGCGGCGGCACGTATAAAGAAGGCGTCGAGGTAACGCTGAAAGCTACGGCAAAAGAGGGATATATTTTCGTTGAATGGACGGAAAACGGCACGAGAGTGAGCACTGACGCCGAATACAAATTCACCGCTGACAAGAATCGTTCACTCACTGCAAACTTTACAAAGAAGCCTCACGTCATCGAATACTATCCGCTTTATATCTGCGGCGTTCAGGTAACAAGCGATAACAAGGATAACATAACAGGCGACGGTATTACAGGCAAAGTAAGCTACGATGGAGACGCGACAGGCGGTACACTTACGCTTGAAAACGCCACGCTTTCAAAAATGGATTCAAACGAATGGTGCATTTACCTTATATGTGACTCAGTTATGTATGAAGACAGTGTTGATACACCGCTTACCGTAAATCTCATCGGCGATAATAAGATAAATGCAGGAAATGATTTACTTGCGGGTATTATAACAAACGCGACCGTTACGATACTCGGTCCCGGTAAACTGACAATTGAAGACGCCGGCAACGGTATATATGCCGAAAGAGGTTTGACTGTAAACGGAGCGACAATCGTAGTTACTTCCTGCAGATCTTATCCGTTATGGGCAGGCGGTGGTGATATCGTTTTCGAAAACGGGGCGAACTTAGACCTTGAGACAAGCAATCCTTACGCGATAAGCACCGGTAAAAACCTTATAATCAAAGACAGCCGTGTAACCGCTGTGAGCAAATTTTATGCTATCAAATGCGTCAGCATTACGATCGATCACAGCTATGTTTATGCAAAGAATAAAAGCGACAGCAGCATTTCGTGCATAATTTTCAATACCAATTTCACATTGAGCGGCGGCAGCAAATTTGTACTGCCTGAAAGCGCATATATCAAGGAAGGTCCAAACCCGCGTTTAGTAGACGCAAACGGTAATAATGTCACAGAATTCCTTATCGATTGCGATAGCTGCACCATAGAATTCTATGATGATGACGGCACGCTTCTGCAAAGTTCTAAAATAGACATATGTTCAATGCCCGAATACAAAGGCGTTACACCGACAAAGCAAGCAGACGCGCAGTACACCTACACGTTCAAGGGCTGGACGCCCGATATATCAAGGGTGACGGGCGACGCGACTTATACCGCGACGTATACGAAAACGACAAACGAATACACGGTCAAATTCGTAGACGAGGACGGTACGGAATTACAAAGCGGCAAGGTAGCCTACGGACAGACGCCCGCCTACACCGGCGAGGCGCCGACAAAGGAGGCGACAGCGGAAAAGACGTATTCGTTTGCAGGCTGGGA
>CADBSB010000192.1 GCA_902797235.1 uncultured Ruminococcus sp.
AGCCGAATTTAGCTTGCGACAGCAAATTTAGCTATGCGAAGCATAATTCAGCTCGCCGTTAGGCGAATTTAGCTTCGGCGCGGTATGCATATTTAAAATTACTTTCCTTATCAAACCGCGCCGAATGCGTCAGTCCGTTTTTTGATTTGCCTTGTTAAAACCTCGGGCCGCCGTTGTAGGAGAGGGGCAGGCCCTCGCGGTAGAGGTGCGAATCGGACGAGTGCGTGAGGATCTTTGGCGTCGCAAAGCCGCCGAAATCCCGGAAGTCTATTACGGTCATTCCCGTTGTGCAGATATCGAAATGCGTGCAGAAGGACGGGTACGGTATATCGAGCAGACAGCTTAAAAACGCGAGCCCGAAGCCCTGATGCGCGAAAAGCGCGACGCGCTTATTATTCGGCTTGTCCGTTATATATTTGCCCGTATACCTCTCGTGCTTGTAGCCGAAGCCGGCGAAAAACGCGTCGATCTCGTCGTACAGGCGGTTTATGCCCTTTTCGTAATCGTGCGCTTTCAGATCGGGATGATCGTACCAGCGGTCGCCGAGGTCGCGTATTTCCCTGCTGTTGAACAGGGACACCGTCCTTTTGTTGTAAAACAGCCACGTTACGCCTGCAACGCCGTCCTCGCGCTCCACCGTAAGCTCCGCCCATGTATACCGCTCGTTTGCAAAATCGAGCTGTTTGGGCTCGAGCTTCAAAAGCTCGCACGTCGGCTTTGCCGTCAGCATGGCGCGGTTCGACGTTGACGTATATACCTCGTCAAGCCCGTAGAGCGCAAGGCGCTTTGCTATCGCCTCCGCCTGACGGTGGCCGAGAGGCGTAAGAGAATCGGGATCGTATATCGGATCGCCGTGACGTATCAGATAAAACAGCACGCTTTTTTACTCCTTTATATTCTTTTTCTTTTTATTCAGTACCACTATTACTGTTACGATCGCCGCGATAAGGCAGAGCATTAAAAGCACGGCAAAAACGATAATGGGCCACAGCGGTACGGTCCTTTGACGTAACCGCAGACCGTGCAGCGGCCGTCCTCGTCAAACGTGTGCTCGCCCGCGTTCGTGCAAAACGACAGAGAGGAGGAGATCAAGGGCAGAAAAAACAGAACGGCTAAAAATTAGAAGATCGTTTTTTTGCAAAAAATCTTCATATAAGTCTCTTTAATATACGGTTTTTCAGGTTTTTACGTGTCAAACCCGGGCATATTGTCGGCAAACAAATGCCCGAGCGCTATTTCGCTTTCGGAATCGTAGTGGCCTATATCGGGATGACCGAACGGCTCGTTCATTGTGGTCAGACCCGCCCCTATCGTGTCGATAAAGCGGCAGTCAGAATGATCCGTGGCGAATTTTCGCTTTATTTCGTTCATCCTCACGTATCTTTCCCAAACGGTACTGACGCCGGCGTCTATGAAAACACAGCCGTCGATATACGATGAGAGCGCGGATTTGAAATCGGATATGAACGCGCCGTAATTGTGCCCGTACTCGACCGTCGCCGCCTCGCTGTTCGCGTCGCTTTCGCCCTGCATCCAGCAGAACGCTTTAATTTTGGGCGAATATCCCTCTTTTTCAAGCGTTTTTACGCTTTCCGACACTATTTTTATAAGCTCGTTACAGCACCAGCCGGGGCGGAACGATTCGCCCGCCATAAGCGCCTTTGCCGCGTCCTCTTTCTGACTTGCGTAAGACGTCTTATCGTACTTGTCGCCCGACGAGGGGGACAGAAAATCGTTATAAAGCGTTACGCCGCCGAACGCGAGCTTTACGATGAAAAACTCTTTGCCCGGGTATTTTTCGTCAAGCGCCTCGGCTATCCCCACCTCGGGGCCGAAGGTGTCCTCGTCCGATACGGAGCAGTTGAACGCGGTCTTTACAAATCCGCCGCTTTTCACGTCGTGAGAATAATAGTTTATCTTAATATTCTCAAACCCTTCGCGCAGCTTTTGTATGCGCTCCGCCGGGAAGTGCGTTTTAAGGCACTCGACGTAAGAGCAGCCCACCGCGTTCGACTGTCCCGCAAGGACTATGATGTTTGCCCTTTTCATTCCGCCGTGTAGAACGCGACGACCGCCTTGTGCATATTGTAAACGTCGAATTTAGACACTACCTCGTACGGGGCGTGCATCGAGATCACGGGAACGCCGACGTCGACCGTGTCGATATTCTTTTCGGAAATGTATTTAGCGACAGTTCCGCCGCCGCCCTGGTCGACCTTGCCGAGCTCCGCGGTCTGCCATACGACGCCCGCGTCGTCGAATATCTTTCTTATCCTGCCTACGTACTCGCCCGACGCGTCGTTCGTGCTCGATTTTCCGCGCGCGCCCGTATATTTGCACAGCGCTATGCCCGCGTTTATTATCGCGGAGTTGTTTATCTCATAGGCGCCCGCAAAGTTCGGATCGTACGCCGCGGAAACGTCGGCGGAAAGGCACGTGGAATTCGCGCGGACTATGCGCTCGTTCTTTTTCATCGACGCGCATATGTCGGCGATTATATCGCAGAACGCGCTCGTCTTCATACCGGTGTTTCCGTCGGAGCCCGTTTCCTCCTTGTCGGCGAGTATGCTCATTACAGTCTTTTTCGGGTTTTCAAGGCTCAGTATCGCCGTTATCTCGGGGTAAGCGCAGACCTTGTCGTCGTGACCGTAGGCGCCGATCAACGCTCTGTCAAGACCTACGTCGCGCGCTTTCATCGCGGGCACGGCGCAGAGCTCGGCGGACTGGAAATCGACCTCCGTCATGCCGTACTTTTCGTTGAGCAGGCGGAGCAGGTTGAGCTTTATCGCCTCGGACGTCTCTGTGTCGAAAGGCTTGCTGCCGGAGAGTAAATTCAGCTGTTCGCCGTCTATCGCGTCGCCCACGTGTTTAGCGTACTGGTCCTTTGCAAGATGCGGCAGTATGTCGTTTACATAGAACAGCGGATCGTTTTCGTCCTCGCCGATAATAACGTCGACGGTCTTGCCGTCGGCGAGCGTTACCGTGCCGTGAAGCGCCAGCGGTATCGCCGTCCACTGATATTTTTTGATGCCGCCGTAATAATGCGTTTTCATAAACGCCATTCCGCCCGCCTCGTAAACGGGGTTGGCTTTCAGATCGAGGCGCGGGGAATCTATGTGCGCCGCCGTAATGGCGATGCCGTTTTCAATGTTCTCCGAGCCTATGATGAAGAAATAAACGCTTTTGCCTCTGTTGTTGTAATAGAATTTGTCGCCCGCCTTTACCTTTGCGCCGAGCTTGTATTCCTTAAAGCCCTTTTTCTTTGCAAGCTCTATGGAGTACGCTGACGCGTCGCGTTCGGTCTTTCCGTTGTCGAGGAATTTTTTATAGCCCTCGCAGTAATCGAACGCCGCCTTTTCCTCGTCGGGGCATTTTTCAAATACGGATTTCTTCTTGTAAACGAGCTTTTCCTTTAAAAGCTCGCCCGCTTTTTTTTCTGTTTCTTTCTTTTTCGGCATAACTTTATCCTCTCTTTATTTTCTTGTAAGGGTTATCTCATCCGCCTCGCAGAAGCGGTCAAAATTTTCTTCCGATATTTTGTATTCGCAGCCGCAGGAGCAGCAGCGTATCGCAAAGCTTTCATATCTTACCACAAGCTCAATATCGCCGTTGCAGTTGTTCTCCGGCTCGCCGCCGAGTAAGAGCATATTGTTCTTGTCGTCCTTTGATAACGTGTCGCCCTGTTTTACCGTGCAGTTGCAGTATATTTTTCCGTCGTACATAAGCTCTTTCGTGACGGTGGAGATCATGGGCAACAGCGACAGATCGGGCGTTATCGGCCCGTCGTACTCGTCCTCGCCGCCGTCAAAGTAGTCGAGCGCGTCGTTTTCTTTAAGCATTTGGTACAGCTCCTCCTCCGCGCGGTCGAGCTGTTCTTCCACCTGCTCCTTTTCGCCTATGAAGCAGACGTCCATACCGGAGAGCGGACACGCTAAAAGCGTCAGCTTTCTGTTCAGCACCGCGTCCTTTGACAAAACGAATTCGTGATCCACCCCGCAGGCAAAGCAGGGAACGGACAGGCGGAGCTTTCCGTCGGAGGTGTATGTTATTTTCATCTCGCTGTCAAATCTCGGGCATTTCAGCTTTATCATATCGCCCGAGAGCGAGAAAACGCCGACCATGCTTTTGACTGCGCCGCCGCACGTCGGGCAGCGGTACGCTATCGTCGTATTTTTAGGTTGTATTATCACTTTAAGCTCCTTTCGTAATAGAACAGGTATTGCTGTGCTATGCCCGCGTAATCGCCGAGAGACGATACGTCAAGGCTGCCGCCGAAGTATTTGTCGATCGTCCGCTTTATCCATACGTCGACCGGGAACGCACCCGTCTTGTCAAGCGCGAAGAGCAGCGTGCAGGACGCGACCTTGGGCCCCACGCCCTTTATCGTGCATAATTCGTCCAAACCCTGTTCGTATGTATATTCGTCTCTGATCTTGCATAAGTCCATTCCGTTTGAGCAGTGCTCCGCGGCGGATATCAGATACCCGGCGCGGAAGCCCGTTTTCAGCGCTTTCAGCCCCTCCTCGCCCGCAGCCAGAAGCGCCTCGGGCGTCGGGAACGCGTAGTACTCTTTACCGTTATATTCAAATTTTTCGCCGTAATTGCGGCAAACGGCGGAAATAAGCGATTTTATGCGCGGAATGTTGTTGTTTTGTGAGATTATAAAGCTGCACAGCGTCTCCCACGGCTCCTGCCGCATTATCCTTATGCCGTCGCCCGCCTCTATCGCGGACTGCATCACGCCCGGCTCGAAGTGCTTTATTATATCCGCGTTCACCTCGTCGTAATCGAGGTCGAGCCCGAGATATTTCTGCCACAGCTTATCAAATTCGTCCTTTGTGCAGTTTAAATATATATTTTCGTCGTCCTGCGACGCGCGCAGAACTCTGCCGTACGCCACGCCCTCCCAGACGTTATCGTCCCCTTTTTCGAAGCGGAAGCACTGCCCGCAGTCAAAAATTTTATCAAGGTCAAAATGCTTCGGCCTTTTTATACAAAGAATATTATCCATAATACTTGATTTTTCCTTATTTTTCTGATATGATAGAAGAAAGGAGAGTTGAATATGAAAGAACAGATATACACAATACCCGTAAATACCGCGTTTGAAAAATCACAGGCGGACAAGTCCTGCGGCTGTCCGTTCTGCACGATGAAGGAAATATTGCAGAAAAACGAGCTCGACCTCATCACCGGCGCGTCCATGATGGAGCCGGATATCAGGATAAAGACGAACGAGCAGGGCTTCTGCAAAAAGCATTACGATATGATGCTTTTGATGAAAAACCGCCTCGGTATAGCGCTGATGCTCGAATCGCATCTTGACGAGGTGAAGAAAAAGGTTTCCGCAAAGGGTCTCATGCCGCTCATAAAGGGCAAGGGAAACGCCGTCTGCGAGGACCTTAAAAAGCTGGAGGAGGACTGTTACGTCTGCTCTAAAATAGAATTCCACATAGATAAAATGTTTGAGTGCGCCGTGTACTTATGGGAAAACGATACGGATTTCAGAAAGAAAACGGAGGATCAGCCGTTTTTCTGCCTGCCGCATTACAGGCGCTTTATAGAGTACGCGAAACGCGATCTGCCGAAAAAGGACTACGACGATTTCTACAAGTCGGTATCGACGCTGGAAAACGCGTATATGGATACGCTTTGCGAGGACGTGTCGTGGTTCTGCAAAAAATTCGATTACCGCTACACCGACGAGCCGTGGTACAATTCAAAGGATGCGATAGAGCGCGCAACGGCGTTTCTGAACGGCAGGGTTTGAACAATTAAGAATTATGAAAAAATCCTTAATTCTGAATACTTACAGTCAATGAAAGAATTATCGTTTATGAACTAATGCCGTATTTTATCGTCATTGCAATATCGCTCATCAATCATTCTTTTCTTTTATCCAACATGCGATTGTTTTTTCTTGCGATGTATAAGGCTTTGATAGTTTATCCATCATTTCGGTCCAAACTGTACCATCCTCAAGTGAACACATAACCGTTAAGTATTTTCTTTTTTGAGCGGATAAATCATAATAACTCTGATATTTTGATAGGCTGCGTTCGACTAATTCCCCATCATACCTTATTTCAACAATATCTTTATCGGGTAACACATTATTTATTGTAAAATATATTCTTTTTTGTCTGTTTTTAATATTTTTATTATCAACATAATAATCTTTTTGTGATGAAAGAAGATTATTGATATTACTTGTATCGATAATATCGTAACATAGTTTTTTTCCTTTAATAAATTGAATGTTTCTATCACCAACGTAATTATCGTCTAAAAAACATAATACACCTTTTAGAATACTTATATAATCATCAAAAAATGATTCTATCGCAAGAAAACAATCTCCTAACCATTTTGTTTTGCTACCATGTTCTTTAAATAGAGTATTAATTAAAGTTGCTATCCAAAAAAAGCCAAGTGAATTAAAAAAGTACTGAAACTCGAACGGATATTCAAATTCGGAACAACATCTTGCATTTATCTTTAAATGTAATAATAAATGCTCGATTAAATTACAGTAAGATAAATTTTCTCTTTTTTGATATTCAAAAGGATAGTGCTTTGCTAAATTAGGATTACCAAGATTCCCGCCGCTGTTATATCCCTCCGCATTGTGATGAATAACTAATCCTTCAGAAGTTCGGCTTATGCTATTAGTTTTGCTTTTACACGATTCATTACAGAAATAATCACGTGATGGTAAACCATATTTATTCTGTAAATAAGCGCATTGTTCCCAGTAATTCATCCATAATTGTTTTACTATCTCGCTATCCATGATAAACTCCAGTATATAATGAAAATGGGTCTAAAAATCTAATCTTACTGAAAAAATTAGCATCAATAAATCAAACACGATATGAAAAAACTATATTACATGTCAGGAGGGCTTGTTTTTGAATTTTAATAAGCATAAGTGCTGATTATTTTGCCTGCTTTTTCATTCTCCCCCCAGGGAAAACCCAACGCCACGGAATTCGCACCGGGAAACCCCTTTGGCACTGCAAGAGCCCCGAAATTACGGGGGGATGGCGGGGTTTGGGGTGGATAGGGGGGAGGAGAACCCCAAGCGCGCCGCAAATTGCGGCGCACAATTCGTCGGCTCCGGAAGGGGTTCCCCGACGCGAACTCGAGAGCGTTGGGGGTTCCCGAAGCCGACACCGATTTTTATTCTTTATTCTTTATTCTTTAAGGCGGTGGGAGCAAACCCGCGCCTAACAACTCTGAATTCTGAATTCACTTGTTTTTAATCGGAAACCACTTTGCAAGATACTCTGCAAAGTCGGTTTCCTTTTCTTTATATTCCTCAAACGTCAGCCTGCCCGAGATAAGCTGTTCAAACGACGTCACGGTATTGGCGTAAAGCGTCGGATAGCCGTCCTTCATTGACGGGGCAAAATCGTAATTCGGGTTGTTTATTATGATGTTTAAGCTGTTTACGGAGCCGTTGTCGCGCAGGACGTTCAGCATATTGTAGTAGATATAATCGTACTTTATATATCCCTCGGACGCGGCGCATAACGCCTCTATGAAGTCGCCCGACGATCTGTCGTCCGCGGCGCCCACGGGTATGCAGAGCACCGTCGCCTCGGGCGAGATATACGTTTTGTATTCCGCCTCCCCGCTGTATTTCGGGAAGGGCAGAACGCCCCACGCAAGCTCCGACGTCGACATGGTTTCCGCCGCCGCCACCGTGTCAATATAAAACAGCGAGCCGCCTTCGAGGAACGTTTCCTTCGCGTCCGCAGTCGCCTGAGCGTCCGGCAGGGACGCGAAAAGCTCCGTCAGGGCTTTGTATCCGTCCGAAAACGTATTTGCGGCGGGTACCTTGTCCGTGCCGTTTTCCGTGTAATCGAAGCCGGAGCCGGTCAGAAGCATTTTTTTGTAGCCCGCCCTGTCGGACAGTACCGCTGACGCCTTGCCCGCCGCCTCTGCCGCCGCCGCGCATTCTGCATACTTTTCAAGCGTGAATTTGCCCGAGGAGAGCAGAGAATACATATCGTACCCGAGCGATTTCGCAAGCTCGCGGTTGAAGTATACGCAGTAAAGCTTTTCCGGCTCGAAACAGCCCTCGCCAGTCAGCGCGTAAAGACAATGGCCGGCGGAAAACGCCTTCATGGCGTCGGGATCAAAATAACCGGCTTTTAAGTCCATATTCGCGACCGTGCGTATGCTCTTTATCAGTCCGTCGTTGACGAGCCTGCCGACAAGACGCGCGGGCACGGCCAAAACGTCGGCGAAATATCTGTTTTCGCCGACCGCGTCGGTCAGTCTTTTGCAAAGCTCTTCGTCGGAAAACGTGACTACGCTCACGTCCGCGTCGAGCTTGCCCGCAACGGCTTTTGCGCGCTCCACTCTGTCGGACGTCAGAAGCGTCGCCGAGCCGTCGCCGCCGTAAAACGTGTCGTCGACAGCGGCGATCAGAAGACGCATACCGTTCAGCTTGAGCGTGCTCAGACCGTCGAGCGTCGCCTTTGCCTGCTCCTTCATTTCGTCGGACGTTTTTTTGTCAAGGATTATCTCCTTCGGGTCGGAGGTTTCCGTTCCTTCGGGCTCCGTCTCCGTGTCAGTTGTCACCGGGTTTTTTCCCGGCTGATCGTTTATTATGATTATCCCGCACGACGAAAGGCATAATAAGAGGGCGAGGCAAAGGGATAAGACTTTTAAAGCCTTCATATATTCTCGATAAGATCCACGGCGCCCTTTACAAGTCCGCCGTCAACGTCCTCGATCTTGCCGACGTCGCAGAGCTCGGCGGACCTCGGGTCGATCGGAAGTCTTGCGAGGATCGGCAGACCGAACTCAACCGCCGCCGCGTCCGTCGCGCCCTTGCCGAAGATATAATGCTTTTTACCGCAGTCCGGGCACTCGAAGTAAGCAAAGTTTTCGATCAAACCGATTATCGGTATGTTCATCATCTCCGCCATCTTTACCGCCTTTGAAACGATGAGCGATACGAGCTCCTGCGGGCTCGTCACGACGATTATACCGTCAAGCTTTATCGACTGGAAGACGGTGAGCGGCACGTCGCCCGTTCCGGGAGGCATATCCACGTACATGAAATCGAGGTCGCCCCAGACGACGTCCGTCCAGAACTGCTTTACGGTGCCCGATATAACGGGGCCGCGCCAGACGACCGGCGATTTTTCGTTTTCAAGCAAAAGGTTGACGGATATGACTTCAATACCCGTTTTGGTGGTGAACGGAACGATGCCGAATTCGCTCGCGTCGCAGAGGCCGTGGAGCCCGAACGCCTTCGGTATCGACGGTCCCGTGACGTCCGCGTCGAGTATGCCGACCTTGTGTCCGCGGCGCGCCGTCTCCGACGCCAAAAGCGACGTGACGAAAGATTTGCCGACGCCGCCCTTGCCGGAAACGACGCCTATGACTTTTTTGATGTGCGAGTATTTGTTGCACGGCTCCTTTTCGGGCACGCGCGAGGAGCAGTTTTCACTGCAGGTTGAGCAGTCGTGAGTACAGTTTTCAGCCATTTTAATATATCCTTTTGGTTTTTTTCTTCATTATACCCGTAAAAGACTTTAATATCAATGAAATTTAGTAGATTTTTTATTAAAAATATTGTATAGGCTTGATTCCTTAACACTATTGTGGTAAAATAAGACGATAAAACGAAAAAGAGGCTGAAAATGCAGATAATCAGGATAAACGAGGGAGATATGCTTGAGCTGAAAAAAAAGCATCCGTGCGGCTCGGCTCTTTTTCGCGTCGTCCGCACGGGATCGGACGTGAGGATAGTCTGCGAGGGCTGCGGGCGCGACCTTACGCTTCCGCGGCAGAAGCTTGAAAAAAGTATAAAAAAGACGGTGAACGAAAAAAATGACTGATAAATTAGAGGCGATAGCCGAAAAACTGAAAAAAATAGATCAGGCACTCCTCGACCCCGACGTGATATCAGACACGGGCAAATACAAGGAGCTTATGAAGGAGCGCAAGAGCATACTCCCCGTCTGCGAAAAGTACGCGGAATACAAAAAGTATCTGCAAAACAAGGCTGAGGCGGAGGAAATACTGTCCTCGGGCGATCCCGAGCTATCCGAGCTTGCGCGCGCGGAGCTTGACGAGGCGGAGGAAAATATAAAAAAATGCTCCGAGGAGCTTAAAATCCTGCTTTTGCCGCGCGACCCGAACGACGACAAAAACGTCGTTATAGAGATACGCGGCGGCGCGGGCGGCGACGAGGCGGCGCTTTTCTCCTACGTGCTCTACCGAATGTACTGTATGTACGCGGAGAGTATGAAGTGGAAAACGGAGCTTATGTACTGTAACGAAACGGAATTAGGAGGCTTCAAAGAGGTGTCCTTCACCGTTATCGGCGACGGCGCGTACTCCCGCCTTAAATTCGAATCAGGCGTGCATCGCGTACAGCGCGTACCGGAGACGGAGGCGCAGGGTCGCATACACACCTCCACCGTTACCGTGGCGGTCTTGCCCGAGGTGGACGACGTTGAGGTCGAGATAAACCCCGCCGATATAAAGTTCGAAACGTGCAAATCGAGCGGCGCGGGCGGTCAGCATATAAACAAGACGGAATCCGCGATACGTCTGTATCACAAGCCGTCGGGTATAGTCATCGAATGTCAGGACGAACGCAGCCAGTTCAAAAACAAGGACAAGGCGCTGAAGCTTTTAAAGGCGAAGCTCTACGATATGAAGCAGCGGGAGCAGCACGATAAAATTGCGAGCGAGCGCAAAAGCCAGGTCGGCACGGGCGACCGCTCGGAGCGCATACGCACCTACAACTATCCGCAGAGCCGCGTGACGGATCACAGGATAAATATGACGATATATTCGCTCGACGCGTTTTTGAACGGCGATCTGAACGGTATGATTGATGCGCTTATAACCGCCGACACGGCGGCAAGGCTGTCATCGGAGGCAAACGATTGAAAACGCTTTACTTGAAAAACACGGAAAACGACATAAAAAAAGCCGCCGGTATAATCAAAAAAGGCGGTCTTGTCGCGTTTCCTACGGAGACGGTCTACGGCCTGGGCGGCGACGCGACGGACGAAAGATCCGCCGGAAAAATATACGCGGCAAAGGGACGTCCGTCCGACAATCCGCTTATAATACATATCTGCAAAGCCGGGGACGCGGAAAAGTACGCAGTTACGAACGAAATATATTATAAGCTGACAAAAGCGTTCTGCCCCGGACCTTTGACGATAATTTTGCCGAAAAAGGATATCATACCCAAAGCCGTAACGGGCGGGCTCGAGACGGTCGCCGTGCGCATACCGTCGCATCCCGTCGCGCGCGCTTTTATCGAGGCGTGCGGGGTGGCGATAGCCGCGCCGTCGGCAAACGTTTCCGGCTCACCGTCGCCGACGGAGGCGGCGCACGTAAAAGCCGACCTCGACGGGCGGATAGACGCCGTTATAGACGGCGGAAAATGCGATATAGGGCTTGAATCCACGATAGTCAAGATAAAGGACGGCGCCGCCGTCATACTGCGTCCCGGCGCGGTGACTGAGGAGATGCTGTCAAAGGTCGTTCCCGTCGGGCGCGACAAGTCGCTTTTTGACAAACCCGACGACAGCGTAAGACCCGAGGCGCCCGGTATGAAATACCGCCACTACGCGCCGAAGATACCCGTCACCCTGCTGAAAGGTCCGCACGGTCTAGTGATCGGTTTTATGGCGGAAAAGCTGAAAGAGGACGAAAAGACGGGTATAATCTGCCTGTCGGACGATAAAGATAAAATATACGGCAAAAACGTGTCATATCTGCCGAACGATCCCTTGGGTCAGGCGAACGCTCTGTTTTCGCTTCTGCGCTCGTACGACGAATCCGACGCGCCGCGCGTGTACTGCGTCACGCCGCCGCGTACGGGCATAGGCTTTGCGGTGTATAACAGACTGACGAAGGCCTCGGGCTTCAACACCGAATACGTGGGCATAACAATACCGGTCATCGGTCTTACGGGGCAGAGCGGCTCGGGCAAATCCACGATCGCAGAGATATTCGCCGAGCGCGGCGCGTACGTCGCCGACTGCGACGCGATATATCACGGAATGCTGTATAAAAATTCTCCCATGACAGAAGCGATAGAAAAACGTTTTCCTTTCGCCGTGACCGACGGCGCGCTTGACAGAAAAGCGCTGTCCGACGCCGTGTTTTCCGATAAGGAAAAGCTGAAAGAGCTGAATTTTATAACGCACGGACTGATACTTGACGAGGTGCGGGACAGGCTTATAAAAGCGGAGAGGGACGGATATAAATTCGCGGTCGTCGACGCGTCACAGCTTTTTGAAGCCGGATACGACGCGGAATGTACCGCCGTCGTCGGCGTCTGCGCGGATGAAAAAACGCGCGTTAAACGCATAACGGAGCGCGACGGCATAAGCGGGGAAAAAGCGAAGGCGCGTCTGTCGGGCCAGCATAACGAGGATTTTTTCCGCGTATACTGTGACTGTGTGATAGAAAACGACAAAGGCGTTGAACAGCTGTACGGCAAGGTCGATGAGATAATAAATAAGTACGTTTACGGTAAAAAAATATGAAACAGGCGATAAAAAGAAGCGTCGCCGCCGTTGTTCTTGCCGCGCTCGCGATAGCGACGGGCTTCGGCATACAGGGCATATACAAGGCGGTGAAAAAAAAGAATTATCCTACCGCGTACTCGGAATACGTTGAAAAGTACGCAAAGCAGTACGACGTGCCCGAGGAGGTCGTTTACGCCGTCATAAAGGTGGAGAGCAATTTCGTATATAACGCGGAATCGTATAAAAAGGCGCGCGGACTTATGCAGCTCATGCCCGGCACGTACGAATGGCTCTGCAAAAAAGAGGGCATAGACCCGGAGAAGAACAGCATAGACGATCCGGATCTTAACATACGCATAGGAACGTGCTACCTCGCGTATCTTTATAACGAATTTGAGATATGGGAAACGGTCTTCGCCGCGTACAACGCCGGCCACGGCATTGTAAGACAATGGCTCGCGGACGAGAAGTACGGAGAGGACGGACATCTTATAAACATCCCGTACTCCGAGACTGCCGCGTACGTAAAAAAAGTGTCCGAGGCGATGAAGGTATATCAAACCGTATTGGCGGAATAAAAAACCGGCTGAAACCTGTGTTTCGACCGGTTTTTTACCCTCTCCCCTTTTCGGAAAGATTTATTTTTTAATTCTGAATTTTAAATTATTAAACGGTTTTCATCAATTCACGCTGAACAGTAATTTTTCATACGTCGGGAACGGCCAGAAATCCTCGGCGGTGAGCGTTTCCGCCTCGTCCGCGGCCTCGCGCAGACGCGCCATCACGGGCAGGAGCCTGTCCCTTATTGCGTAGCTGTGCTCCGTGACGTCGGATATGACCCTTATATCCGCCGATACCTTTTCAAGCTCGTTCGTGCTCTCGTACATGATCTTCAAAAGCTCTGACAGTCGTTTTGACGTCTTTACCTCGTACTCGTTTTCCGTGTTTTTGTCCGCTCGCTCGGAAAGCTCCGCGGCGTATTTTGACACGGCGGGCATTATCTGACGGCGCGATATATCAGCCATCGTAGCCGCCTCTATCGCGACGGTCTTGGTGTAGTTTTCAAGCAGTATCTCGCAGCGCGCTTTCAGCTCCGTTTCGCTGAAAACTCCGGCGCGCTTTAGCATTTCGACGTTCTTTTTGTCAAGCAGATGCGGCAGGCTGTCGGGCGTGGTCCTTCTGTTCGGCAGGCCGCGTTTCTCGGCTTCCTCTATCCACGAGCTGTCGTAGCCGTTGCCGTTGAACAGTATGCGCTTGTGTTCTTTTATCGTTTCCTTTAAGAGCGTGTGCAGCTCCGTATCGAAATCCGGGCAGTCCTCAAGCCTGTCCGCAAATTCGCGTAAAACGTCGGACACGGCGGCGTTGAGCATTATGTTCGTGCACGCTATGCTGTTTGACGCGCCGAGCATACGGAACTCGAACTTGTTTCCGGTGAACGCGAACGGCGACGTTCTGTTCCTGTCCGTCGTGTCGCGGAAGAATTTGGGCAATGACGCCACGCCGAAAAGCATCTCGCGGCGCTCCGTTTTATTGTACGGCGCGTCGTTTTCTATCGCTTCAAGCACTCCCGTCAGCTCGTCGCCCAAAAACATGGAAACTATAGCCGGCGGCGCTTCGTTCGCGCCCAGACGGTGGTCGTTGCCCGCCGTCGCCGCGGACAGACGGAGCAGGTCGGCGTATTCGTCGACCGCTTTTATAACGGCGCATAAGAACAGTAAAAACTGCGCGTTTTCATACGGCGTGTCGCCGGGTTTGAGCAGATTTACGCCGTTGTCCGTAGATAACGACCAGTTGTTGTGCTTGCCCGAGCCGTTGACGCCCGCAAATGGCTTTTCCTGCAAAAGACATACGAGCCCGTGACGAGCCGCGACCTTCTGCATTATCTCCATCGTGAGCTGATTGTGGTCGGTCGCCGTGTTCGTTTCGGTATAGACCGGCGCAAGCTCGTGCTGAGCCGGGGCGACCTCGTTATGCTCGGTCTTAGCGTATATGCCGAGCTTCCACAGCTCTTTATCGAGGTCCTCCATAAATTCCGCAACGCGCGGCTTTATGGCGCCGAAATAATGGTCGTCAAGCTCCTG
>CADBSB010000193.1 GCA_902797235.1 uncultured Ruminococcus sp.
CGGACGATCTGACGCACTTTATATCGGAGCCGATAGAGTTATTCAAGGCGAACGAGCCCGTGTGGGCAAAATCCGGCGTTACGGACGGCTGCTTCATGTATACGACAAAAGAGGGCGACCTGCTTATGATCTGGTCGAATTTTGACGAATTCGGCTACGTTACAGCCGTCGCGAGAAGCTCGAACGGCCGCCTTGACGGAGAGTGGATACACGAAAAAGACCTTTTGTATTCAAAGTATATGACGAATGAGGACGACGGCGGTCACGGTATGATATTTACCGATACGGACGGTCAGATGTACCTCTGCTTCCATTCGCCGAACACCGGCACGGACGAACAGAAGGAAAGACCCGTCTTCCTTGCGATAGAGGAGAAAGACGGGAAGCTTGTAAGAGCTTTGGGATAATGAAAAAAACGGACTGTTTGATCAGCCCGTTTTTTATATCCTTATGACAGAATCGCGCGGTCGTTTGAGAATTCTCCGCCGCTTGCTTTTCTGAACATTTCAAGCAGATCCTCGACCGTGAGTTTTTTCTTTTCTTCGCCCCGCACGTCGATAATGACGTTTCCCTCGTGCATCATTATGAGCCTGTTGCCGTGGGCAATCGCGTCGTGCATATTGTGCGTTATCATAAGCGTGGTGAGGTTGTTTTCATTTACTATGCGCTCCGTTATATCAAGCACGGTCGCCGCCGTTTTCGGGTCGAGCGCCGCGGTGTGCTCGTCAAGTAAAAGCAGCTTCGGCTCGCGCATCGCCGCCATCAATAGCGTCAAAGCTTGTCTTTGACCGCCGGACAGAGTTCCGACCTTGACGGATAATCTGCTTTCAAGCCCGAGCCCGAGCTCGGAGAGCATTTCCTTATATGTCACCCTCTCCGATTTTCTTATACCGGGCGCAAGCGTTTTGCGCTTTCCGCGCCTTGCGGCGAGCGCTAAATTCTCCTCTATCTGCATATCCGCCGCCGTGCCCATCATCGGGTCCTGGAAGACCCTGCCGAGGTATTTGGCGCGCTTGTATTCGGGCAGATTGGTAATATCCACGCCGTCGAGTATCACGGAGCCGCTGTCAACGCGCCAGACGCCCGCTATGGCGTTCAGCATCGTGCTTTTGCCCGCGCCGTTTCCGCCTATTACTGTGACGAAATCACCTTTATCGAGCGTAAGGTTAAGACCGTTTAACGCAATTTTTTCGTTTATCGTTCCGGCGTTGAATTTCTTTACTATACCGTTAAGCTGAAGCATCGCGTTGTTATCCATTTACGGCGCCTCCTTTGCTTTTTCTGCCGGAGAGCTGTTTTTTCAGATACGGCACGCCCAAGAATACCGCGACGAGCAGAGCGGAGAGCATCTTTAACAGGTCCGTGTCGAGCTTGAAGAACACGACGGTCTGATATACTATCCAGTATATCACGGAGCCCACGAAAACACCCGCGAGCTTGACGGCGAAATTCTTGCTTATTTTGCGTATCACCGCCTCGCCGATTATGACCGAGGCGAGGCCCGTTACGATAGCGCCTTTTCCCATGTTTATATCGGAGAAGCCCTGATACTGGCAGAGTATGGCGCCGGACAGAGCGACTATGCCGTTAGACAGCGCAAGGCCTATGAGCTTTGTGAGATTCGTGTTTATGCCCTGCGCGCGGCTCATCGCTATGTTGTTGCCCGTGGCGCGTATGGTGCAGCCTATCTCCGTACCGAAGAACAGGTACAGAAGCGCAATTATCACGACCGCGGTTATGCCGAGGAAGACGAGCGCCATCGGAACGTTCATCTGCGTTAAAAGCACCTGAAACGTTCTTGACGGAACGGCAACGTTTGCGCCGCTCATTATTTTAAGGTTTACAGACCACAGCATAAGCTGCGTCAATATGCCGGCGAGTATCGCGGGTATGCCCAAAACAACGTGCAAAAACCACGTCACGCAGCCGGCTATTATGCCCTCAATCGTAGCGATCAGCAGGGCGAGCCATACGTTCACGCCGGATACGACGAGAACGGCGCAGACCGCCGCACCCGTGCAGACGGTACCGTCGACCGTAAGGTCGGCGATATCGAGTATCCGAAACGTTATGTATACGCCTATCGCCATGATACCCCAGATAAGTCCCTGAGCTATGGCGGAGGGCATACTTGCGATGAAATTACCCATGTCAAAAAGTATCCTTTCAGACGTCGTTTTAGTTTATTTTATCTCCGTGTAGCCGTCCGGTATGGTAATGCCGAGCTCGTCTGAGATGGTCTTGTTGTATTTCTTCGTCGTGGGCGCGTACGCGATAGCCATGTTTTCTATCTTTTCCTCGCCCTTGAGTATCTTCGCGGCCATTTCGCCGGTCTTGTAGCCTAAATCGTAGTAGCTTATGGAAAGCGTCGCGATGCCGCACTTGGAGCAGATGCCCTCCTCGCCCGCTATCGCCGGTTTCTTCGCGTTTCTTAAAATGCTGCCGATTATTTCGGCTGCCGCTGCCGCGGTATTGTCGGTCGGGACGTATATAACGTCGGATTCCGCCGCGGCTGTGGTTGTTACGGCTGAAACGTCGTTACTGTCGCTGAAAGAATAACGCTTTGCGGTAACGCCCTTTTTCGCCAGGTATTCCTCAACGACCTTTACCTGATACAGGGAGTTCGCCTCGGCGCTGCAATAAAGCAGACCGACCGTCTTTGTTTCGGGGAACAGATCGAGTATCATCTGAGCCTGCTCGTCAAGCGGAGCGAGGTCGGACGTGCCGGAGACGTTGGAGCCTACCGTGCCGTTGAAGTTATCGATTCCGAGCGCAACGCCGTATTCGGTGACGGACGTGCCGAGTATCGGTATCGTCTGCGTGGCGTTGTAAGCCGCCTGGAGAGCCGGTGTGGCGTTAGCCATTATAAGGTCGACCTTGTTTGCGACAAAGCCGTTTACTATCGTGGTGCAGTTCGCCGTGTCGCCGGACGCGTTCTGATAATCGAACGTCACGTTGTCCGCGCCGAGCTTGTCGGTCAGAGCCTTTTTAAAGCCCTCGGTGGCGGCGTCAAGCGCCTCGTGCTGTACTATCTGGACTATGCCTATGCTGTATTTTTTTGTTCCGCTGTTCGCGCAGGAGACTGCGAGCAGACAGAATGATACGCAGAGTATCATTGCAACAATAGCGGATAAAGCTTTTTTCATTTTCTTTTTTCCTTTCGTTTTAAAAAATCAACCCGTACGGCAACTGATACCGCACGGGACAATAACGATACTGAAAATATCCCCGATATCAGGCGCCGCAAACGTGATCCGCGTAATAGTACCAGCGGACCGTAAATCGGTATTCATAAGCGTATAAATACTGTTTCATTACACGGGCGTCCTTTCGTGTGATTTATGCTCCCTATTTTATCACACAAAAGCCGAAATGTCAACTACTTTTTTTCACTTTTTGCATTTTTTTGTTCTCAAATCCTGCAATTTTTGCAAAAAAAACCGCCCGGATGGTATAAAAATTGATGATTTCAAAGTTTCTTTTTGCATATAACCGAAAGAATTATCCGAAATTTCATTCGAAGTTGACAATTTGATGATACAATTATAACGGAAAAAGACCGTATGAGAGGATTAAAATGGAGATAAAAAAGATAGAATTGACGGATGAAAACGTCGAAAAACTTATAGAGCTGTCGGGCGTCTGGGTAGATGAAAACATATCGTTCGGCATGAGAAAAAATACACGCGAGGACATAAAAGAGCCCGTGTTCGCGGCGTACGACGGCGATACGATCGTCGGCTACGCGTTCGGCCATTTTTACGAGCAGGAAAAATATCAGTCGTACGCCGACAAGGGGACGAAGTGCTTTGACGTGGACGAGATATACGTGCTGCCCGGGTACAGATCACAGGGCGCGGGCAAAGCGCTGTTTTCCGCGCTTGAAGAGTACGCAAAGGGCAAGGCGTCCTTTATAACGCTCGCCACTTCGACGAAAGATTATAAAAAAATACTGAAATTCTACGCGGAAAACAACGGCATGGAATTCCACAGCGCGTTTTTGATAAAGAATATTGAATAATTGTAAATAATACATTTATATTATTGACTTATCCGACAGAGAAGTGTATAATCCGATATAGAATATTATATATTTCGGACGGTATGAAATGAGTTTTGCAAACGTAGTGGCGCTTTTAGGCGGTATAGCCCTGTTTTTGTTCGGGATGTCCGTCATGGGCGATTCACTTAAAAAAGTCGCCGGAAACAAAATGGAGATGATACTCTATAAGCTCTCCGGCAACACGTTCAAGGGAATAATCTTAGGTACCGGCGTAACGGCGGTGATACAGTCGTCGTCCGCGACGTCGGTCATGACGGTCGGTTTCGTCAACTCCGGCATGATGAAGATAAGGCAGGCGATAGGCGTGATACTCGGCGCGATACTCGGTACGAGTATAACGGGCTGGGTGCTCAGCCTTAACAGCATAGGCACGGGATCGAACATCACCGCGTATTTCAGCACGGAGATACTGACGGGCATCGTGGCGCTTATAGGTACGATCCTAAGGATGTTTTCAAAGAAAACGTATCTTAAAAACGTAGGCGGCATACTGCTCGGCTTTGCCGTTTTGATGTACGGTATGACGTTCATGTCCGGCGCCGTGGAGCCGCTTCGCGAGGAGCCGACGTTTATCAATATGCTGACGAGATTTTCAAATCCGTTCCTCGGCGTTCTCGTCGGTATGGTGTTCACGTGCGTCATCCAGAGCGCGTCGGCGGCCGTCGGTATCTTGCAGGCTTTATCGCTTACGGGCGTCATAAGCTTCGCCGAGGCGTTTCCGATAATCCTCGGTATCGGCATAGGCGCGTCGGTCCCGGTCATGCTCTCCGCCATAGGCGCGGGTACGAACGGCAAGCGCACGGCATTCGCGTACCTGTTGATAGACGTGATAGGCGCCATAGTCTGCGGCGGTCTGTTCTACGCGTTAAACGGTATATTCAAGTTCTCGTTCGTTTCCGCGACGATGAACGTCGTCCTTATAGCGCTCGTAAATACTTTATACAGATTTGCGACGGTGGTGATACTTTCGCCCGCTATACCGCTGCTTGAAAAGATAGTCTGCCGCATCTTCCCCGAGGGAGAGGATAGTAAAGCCGAGCGCGAGGATATGGACAGACTTGAGGAAAGATTCTTAACGCACCCGACGCTGTCTATAAACCAGAGTAAAACGGTCATAGATTCAATGGCGGAAAAAGCGCTTGAAAGCGTTAAATGGGCGGTGGAAGCAAGGCGCACTCTCGGCAAGCCCGCGATAAAGCGCGTGTTCGACCTTGAAGGCGTGCTTGACAGGTACGAGGACAAGCTCGGCACATACTTATACAAGATCACGGCGGCGGATCTTACGAAGGATCAGTCAAAGACGGTGAGCAAATATCTGCGCGTGCTGTCCGATTTTGAGCGTATTTCCGACCACGCGCGCAATATCGGCGAATCGGTGGAGGAGATAAACGAAAAAAAGATAGTTTTCTCGGACGAGGCGGAGCAGGAGATCTCCGTGCTTGAAGACGCGGTGTGCGAGATAACGCGCATAACCATTGAGGCGTTTGCAAACGGAGACGTGCAGCACGCCATGAAGGTCGACCCGCTCGAGGAGGTCATAAACAACCTCTGCAACGCGCTGAAGGCGGCGCACATAGACCGCGTGAGCCGTAAGGAATGTACGCTTGCAAACGGCTTCGTCTTTAACGACTTATTGACGGATTACGAGAGGATAGCAGACCACTGCGCAAACGTAGCCGTCGACGTCATAGAAGCCGGCGACGACGAGATACACGGCCACGAATACCACAAAAGCACCGGGTACAAGGACACGGATCTCTACAAGACCTACCTTGCGGGATATGAAAATAAGTATTCCATAGGGTAACGAGAATTATCCGAACCACGTTTTCGGACGGCATCTCGCCGCTCCTGCTTCGTTAAACCCCTTGCTGTTACGTATA
>CADBSB010000194.1 GCA_902797235.1 uncultured Ruminococcus sp.
CCCGTTGTCAAGATGTTTTTGCAAATTTTCAAAAAAAATTTGTGATTTCAGTTTTCAAGCAGTTTATTTAATAATCCTCTCAATAATTCCGTCTCGTTTTCCGTCAGCTTTACGCAGTCCGTGAACTTATCCGGTATGTCGGACGCTTTGGCTTTCAGCTCGTTTCCCTTGTCCGTTACCCTTACCGTCAGCACCCTTTCGTCGCTTTTGCAGCGGCAGCGCGTCAGATAGCCCTTTGCTTCAAGGCTTTTGAGCACCGGCGTGAACGTTCCGCTGTCAAGGAAAAGTCTGTCGCCCAGCTCTTTGCTGTTTATCTCGCCGTTTTCCCAGACGACGAGCATCGTCATATACTGCGTGAAGGTAAGCCCTATCTCGTCTAAAAACGGGCGGTATTTTTTCATCACCTCGCGCGAGGCGGCGTAGAGCGGGAAGCAGAGCTGATCTTCAAGCTTGTGTTCTTTTTTATCCATTTTGTACCTCCTCAATCGCTGTAATCGGAATCGAGCACAACGTGAAACGTATAATCCGGGTATTTTTTCTTTATTTTATCCGTTATTTCCGCGCTTATCGCCTTTGAATCCGCGGCGAAATCCATAACAAGGTCGAACATTACGCTCTTATGCTCCTCGTCCAGATAAAAGCCGTGGAGCTGCAAAACGTCTTTATATCCGGAAACTATTGTGCTCAGATCGTTTTTTATCGTTTCCGCGTCCTCGCCGCTGTTTGAGGCGTATATGCCTATCGTCATCACTATGCCGAATTCGTTATATATATCGACGGTCATTTTTCGCGTCAGCTTGTGTATCTCCTTCGCCCGCATATCGTCCGGCAGTTCTATATGCGCCGAACCTATAATGAGGTTTGGACCGTAGTTGTGCAGCGTAAGATCGTAGCAGCCGAGTACGTTGTCGTACGAGCAGAGCTTCTTTTTCAGATTTTCCGTCAGATCCCTGTCGGCTCTAATGCCTATTATGCTGTCAAACGTGTCCTTTATGATCTCGATACCGGTCTTGATGATGAACAGGGAAATGATCACACCGATATAGCCTTCTATCGTGAAGTTCCAAACAAGGCTGACCGCCGCGGCGACGAGCGTGCCGCCGGAGAGCAGAGCGTCGGATAACGCGTCGGTACCCGAAGCGATGAGCGCGTCCGATTTAAGCCCCTTGCCCGTCCTTTTGAAATAGATTCCGACGGCTATTTTGGCTAATATCGCCACGACGATTATCACGACCGAGATTGCACTGTATTCCGCTTTTTCCGGTTTTATGACCTTTTCGACAGATTCTTTGAGCGACAGCGCACCGGTGACGAGTATGATCGCCGAAACGATCGCCGACGTTATGTATTCCACCCTGCCGTGACCGAAGGGATGTTTTTTGTCCGGTTTTTTTGCGGAAAGCTTCGTTCCGATTATCGTAACCGTGGACGACATGACGTCGGAGAGGTTGTTCACCGCGTCGAGTATCACGGCGACGGAGCCGGATATCAGACCTACGAACGCCTTGAACGCGACGAGCACGACGTTCACGATGATGCCGACGACGCTCGTTCTTATTATTTTCTTCGTTCTGTCCATAAAAGACGCACGTAAAGCGGAAGCTTTACGCCCTCCTTTTACCTGTTTGTTTCATTATATGCGGCGCGCACCGCCTTTGCCAGTTGATCGGCGCAGGACGTGGGCTTATAGCCGCAGGTGTTGCCAGAAAGATAGCTTTCTATCTTGTCGACGGTCCAGCCGTCGACGAGCTTTGATATCGCCTTTAAGTTGCCGTTGCAGCCGCCGGTGAAAACGATGTTCGATATTTTATCTCCGTCGATGTCGAACGTGATGAGCTGAGAGCACACCATCTGAGTTTTGTAGGTATAACGCATTTTTGAAATTCCTTTCAATTTGATTGATTTAAATTAAATTATACACGTTTAAATTTAATTTTCAAGACTTAACGCGGTGTATTTTGTTATTTTACTATTAACTTTTATGGAATTCGGTTGACGAATATATTATTAAAAATATATAAAAAATGATATTTTCTCTTTACAAATCAAAATAAACGTGATATAATAATAAAAATACGCGGGGGTAAGATATGAAAGAGTTTTGCTTTGATGCTGACAACATTACGCTTACAGTCAGGCCTTATGACAATATAATTACGGTCGCCTTAAAAAACGGCGCCGTGTTTGAGATGAAGAAAAAGCCGTCCGTTAAATTCCCGGACGGCAAGTCTGCGGATTTTCCGGCCCCGTCGTCGTGCGAGATTTTCAGATCAGGCACGTCCGACACCGTGCGGGTGATATACGATAATATCGGCGGCACGGATATATCCGCGCTCTGCCATATAGGCGTCGACAGGACGACAAAGGATATACTTTTCACCGTAAACGTCACGGGCGATGAAGCCGGTCAGATAGCGGAGCTTAAATATCCCGCCCCGTTTGAATTCGGCGCCGCGCCCGGTCACGGCTACACCGTCCTTTCGCGTATGCAGGGAACTATTATCCCCGCGGGCGAGCCGATAATCGTTGAAACGGGTCTCGTCTTCCAGCGCGACGCGTATATGCCTATATTCGCGCAGGTGCGTGATGGCTCCGGTTACCTGGCCGTTTACGACACGCCTTACGACTGCAAATACCTGCCCGACGGCGACAGGATCGCCCCCGTTTGGCTCACCTCTCTTAAAACCATGCGGTACAACAGAAAAATACGCTATATGTTCAGAGAGAAGTTCGACTACAACGCCGCCGCGAAATGTTACAGAAATTACCTGATCGAGCGCGGCAGGCTGATAACGCTTAAAGAAAAAGCGGTAAGGAACCCGCGCATAAACGAGCTTACGGGGCTGCCCGTAATACATTCCTGTATTTCAAACCACATAAGCCCGGAATCCGATTTTTACGATAAGGAACACCCCGAAAACAACGAAAGATATACGACCTTTGACGACAGAGCTGAGCAGCTGAAGCGCCTCAAAGCTCTCGGACTTGAAAAAGCCTATACCCATTTTGACGGCTGGGGCTTACACGGTTACGACAATCTGCACCCGTCGCCGTTCCCGCCGAACAAGGAAGCAGGCGGCGCCGAGGGGATGAAGCGTCTGTCCGATACGTGTGAGGAAATAGGTTATATTTTCGGAATACACGATCAGTACAGGGACTATTATTACGACAATCCCGATTTCAGCTTTGACGAGGGGCTCGTCTACAGCGACGGCACGCGTCCTTTCCATTCCGTCTGGAACGGCGGACGTCACACGTTTTTGTGCTCGGAGCTGGCGCCCGATTACGTAAGGCGCAATTACGAGAAATTCAAACGCCTCGGCATACGTATAGACGCCTCGTATCTCGACGTTTTCTCGGTCGTCGAGCTTGACGAGTGCTTCAATTCCGACCACCCCTGCACGCGCGAGGACTGCGCGAAAAACAGACGCCACTGCCTTGATATGCTGACGTCGCGCGGGATAATCCCGTCGTCGGAGGAGGCACTCGACTGTATCATACCGTCGCTTGCCTTGTGCCATCACGCGCCGTTTTATACGGAGATATTGGGCGCGCCCGATTCCAACCCCGTAGGCGTGCCGATACCGCTTTTCGAGCTTGTTTATCACGACTGTATAATAGTGCCGTGGATAGGCCTGCCCGGCGAGCGCGGCGGCTGGGGTATACCGAAGAACGACTGCGCGTATATCTACGCGATCCTTTACGGCTGCCCGGTCTACTGTCCGATCGACGCTGATGAAAACGACGTAAAAGACGTCAAGCTCGCCTGCGATTCGGCAAATCGCCTCGCTCACACGGAGCTCATCCGTCACGAATTCATAGACGGCGATATCAGGCGGCAGAGAACGTATTTCTCCGACGGCACGGTCATAGAGGCCGATCTTGACGGCGGCACCTTTAAGATAAGAACTTTATAATTTTACTATCAGAGAGGTAAATTATGGCAAAGATCACGACAAGAGAACCGATAGAACGCGTTGAAGCGGACGTTTCCGTCGGTTTGACAAGCGCCCAGGTCAAGGAGCGCGCGCAAAAAGGGTACGACAACAAAGCCGACGACCCGAATGAAAAAAGCGTGCTCCGGATAATCACGGGCAACCTGTTCACGTTCTTCAACATCGTCCTGTTCTGTATCGCCGCGGTGTTTATAGTATTTATAATCATCCTCAAAGCGATTGGACGCGGCGACGTTGCGGACTCGTATTTCGGCTTTTCAAAATTCCTGTTCGTCATACCCGCTCTCATGAACGTCGGTATGGGCTCGTTCCAGGAGATACAGAGCCTTAAAACGATCAAAAAGCTCCGCCTTGTAACGGAGACGAAGTGCCGTGTCGTAAGAGACGGCGCCGTAACGCCCGTTGAGGCGACCGGTATCGTGCTTGACGATATAGCGGCTCTGTTCGCGGGCGATCAGGCGGCGGCAGACATAGTTGTGGCGACGGGCGAGGTCTTCGTCGACGAATCGATGCTGACCGGCGAATCCGACCACATAAAGAAGGTCGCGGGCGACACGATCATGTCCGGCTCCTCGATCATAGTAGGCGAGGCGAGAGGCAGAGTAGTGGCGGTAGGCAACGACACGTACGCCGCGCAGCTCACCAAGAAGGTCAAGAGCGGCGCGCGCCATAAGTCCGAGCTTATGGGCACCATAATGAAGATAATCAAGATACTGACCGTAGGGCTTGGCATAGCGCTCGCAGCGGTGTTCACGACGCTTATCATAAAGATATCGAGCTACGGAAACGACGCGTCGGTCTGGGGCATGGAAATGGCGCTGAACGATCCGGTCACCTGGTCGCTGATAATGCTGACGGGCGGCACGTTCGGCATAGGTATGATACCGTCCGGCCTCGTGCTCACCACGTCGGTCACGATGATGGTATCCATCGCGCAGCTGACAAAGAAGCAGACGCTTATACAGGAGCTGTATTCGCTTGAAAACCTCTCCCGCGTCGACGTCATATGCCTTGACAAAACGGGCACTCTGACGGACGGCACGATGAGCGTTTCCGACGTACGCGCTTTCATCCCCATGGAGGAGGTAGAAAGCTACGCCAGAAGCATAGTCGCCTCAACGGGCGAGCGCAACTCCACGATGGAGGCGGTGTATCAGAGATTCGGCGCCTCGGACGGCTCCGAGATAAAGGAGGTCATACCGTTCTCAAGCGCCGTGAAGTATTCCGGCGTTGTGCTGAACGACGGCAAAAAGGTCCTTATGGGCGCTCCCGAATACCTGCTTCCGAAGGATGATGAAAAACTGCAGATCTCCGCGGAGTACGCAAAGCAGGGCATGCGCGTGGTGGCGATCACCCTTGACGGCGAGCTCGCGGCTTTCGTTGCGATAGAGGACCATATAAGAGATACTGCTCCCGATACGCTCAGATTCTTCCGTGAAAATAACGTTACGGTCAAGGTCATATCGGGCGACAACCCGCTGACCGTAAGCAAGATAGCGGAGCAGTGCGGTATAGTAAACGCCGACAAGTACATATCGTTAGCGGGCGTACCGCTTGAAAAGATACCGGAGATAGCGGAGGAATACACGGTATTCGCCAGAGTTTCACCGGAACAGAAGGAAGCGCTCGTCGTTGCCATGCAGTCTCACGGACACAAGGTCGCCATGACGGGCGACGGTGTGAACGATATACTTGCGCTCCGTAAATCAGATTCGTCGATAACGTTTGCAAAGGCGACCGAGGCGGCTAAATCCTGCGCCGACGTCGTGCTTCTCGATAACGATTTCTCACATCTTAAAGACGTGGTGGGAGAGGGAAGAAGAGTTATAAGCAACATTCAGAAGACCTC
Source organism: uncultured Ruminococcus sp. (assembly GCA_902797235.1). Taxonomy (GTDB): domain Bacteria; phylum Bacillota; class Clostridia; order Oscillospirales; family CAG-272; genus UBA1248. The sequence continues at coordinate 5,806 of CADBSB010000194.1, forward strand.
CGTCCTCTACCTCATGAAGTCGATCGCGGTCTTCATATTCGCCTTCGCGCTCATACCGTTTGCAAAGGCGCAGATGTGGTTGTCCGTCGAAAACCTCTATATGCTTGAGGCGGCGGTCATAGGCACCGGCGGCTTCCTGCTCTCGCTTGAACCGCGCCGCACGCCTATCAAGGGCTCGTTCTTCAAGAACATCATGTCGCAGTCTATCGCAGCCGGTATTCTGGCGGCGATGTCGATACTCTTGCCTATATTGTTGAACACTATACCGCCGTATTTCGGCTATACGCCTTTCGTTACGGCGGATAACGTAAGAACGATGATGACGCTGTTCATGGTCGCCGCGGGCTTCGTTGTGATATTCTCAATGTGCATACCGTTCAACAGGTACAGGGCGTTCGTTTTAACGGCGTTGACCGCCGTCGCGATCATACTCGGTCTGATGCTCCCGTCATCATACATCGGCGGCAAGACGATAGGCGAGGGAATGCTCGCGTTCAATAAAGCGGCGGGCGAGACGATATTCAATTCACAGCTGTTTTGTGAGATGTTCCACCCGATGAACTCGCCGAGCATACAGAGCCTTTTAGCGGACAGAAACAACTTCATCGTCATACGTTTGTTCTTATACGTCATAGTCCCGATATACGTTCTCGTCAGATTCGCGGTGGAAAACTACGCGAGAAAGCAGTATAAGGACGTAAAACTGCACAGAGATTTCAGAATAGGCAGAAGACTTATGCTCGCCTCCGGCTTCGTTCTGATACTCCACGCCATCCTTTCGGCGATAGAGACGTTGACGAACACCGGATCCATGGTAAGCATAAGCGACAAGTTTGCGGCGTCAAACGGCTTTGCGATACTCATAAACATGATCTACGTCGTGCTTCATCTGGCTATCGGCTATATCGGCTATAAGCTCTGGAAGGACCCGACGAAGAAGATGATAAAGATAGCCTTTGTCTCCGCCGCCGTCCTGCTCATTATAACCGTTATCGCCATGTTCTTATCAAATTCCATCATTTCCACTTCAAACGATCCGCTTACGGTATTTGACAGTGTCATAATCCTTGTTCTCACCGCGGCGTATATTGCGGGCGCCATTATCGTACGTGTAAAATATGACCTCGGACTTGAAAAGCCGAGAGATAAATAAAAAAACGGAGAATACTATGAAACGATTGATCGCATTTATTCTGACAGCTGTCACGGTACTCGCGCTCGTATGCGGATGCACCGGAACGACGGTGGTTACAGACACGGACACCGAGGCGGAGAAGACGACGGAACAGATAACTACGGAGCCGGAGACCACCGAGCCCGAAACGACCGAAGAGGTAACGACCGAACCCGAGACGACGGAGCCGGAAACGACGGCGCCGCTGTTCCCGGAGCCCGAACAGGCCGTGCTTGACGCTCCGGCGGCGACCGCTTTCAAGGTCACGGGCGTTTACGGAAACGACATGATAATACAGAGAAACGAATACATACGCGTATGGGGCTTTGCCGACGCTGATCAGAACGGCAAGCGCGTAAACGCGGAATTCGCGGGCCTTACCGGCGCCGCGCTCATTGAAGACGGTCACTTTATGATAACGCTGAACGGCTCGCTGCCGGAATGCACCGAGGGACGCGATTTCAAGGTCTACGGCGACGGCGTTGAATACGTTTATTCTAACGTTTTGGTCGGCGACGTTTACTGGGTCGTCGGTCAGTCTAACGTTGCGTATTCCGTGGGCGTTATAATAAACGAGCCGCTTGCGAGTGAGCCCGGCAGAAAGGTCGAAATGAATAACGACGACCTTATAAGGCTCAATATGTACTCCATGACCGATTCGTCGAACGGTCTTGTCCAGGGTACGACCGATATGAACGAGGACGTTCCGATAAAGCGCGGCTGGCAGAAGCCAAAGCAGGGCGCGTATTCGTTCGCGGCTATCGGTTATTTCGCGGGCAAGCAGTTATACGACAGACTTGAAAAGAAAATACCGATAGGTCTTATAGAATTCGCAGCCGGCGGCGCGGCGCTCAACGCCTTCTGTCCGAACGAGATATGCGACGCGTTGAAAATCGACAAGTACGATAAAAAGAAGGGCATTTACTGGGCGTCGAGCGTCAACAGCAACGCATCCCGCTTTATGTATAACCACTATATGTACGCGTTCCAGAATTTCCCGATCTGCGGTTTAATCTGGTATCAGGGCGAATCGGACTGCAACCTGCAAAACGATACGAAGTACATAGCCAGATTCACCGCTCTTATCAAAGAGTACAGAGACAGACACAACCTTATAAATCACGACTATCCCGTATTCGTTATAGAGTTCCCGCCGATATTCCAGGCGTTCCCGTATGAGAGCATACGCCAGTACATGGGGACCATACCGAACAACGTGCCGAATTCCCACCTCGTCCAGTCCTCCGACCTCTGGAAGGACAAGACGTATGAAAACAACCTGCACCCGTACTGCAAATGGGAGCAGGCTGAGAGACTTACGAACATAATGCTCGCCAATATCTACGGCATAGGCGATCCCGAATACGTTGAGGGTCCGTCCGCCGTATCGGTCGAATACTCCGACGATGGCTGCACCGCTACCGTAACGTTCCGTAACGTCGGCGACGGCCTGAAGTACGTCGGCGACAAGCTCAAGGGTCTCAAAGTAAAGCTTTCCGCAAAGCTCGTTGAGCCGGACAGCGTCGAGATAGTCGGCAAGGACAAGGTAGTCATAAAAGCCTCAAAGAAGATAAAATCCGTACACTACAACTGCGAGCAGACGGATATGTTCCCGGAGACCCTGACGCTCTGCAACAGCGCCGGCGTTCCCTGCAATTCCTTCATATTAAAATAAATGGCGGATAACTTTAAAAGATTTGACAGAAAAGCGCCCCCGATCAGAACAAAGTGGTATTTACGCCCGCTTACGTACCTTTTGTCCGTGCCCGACACGAAAAAGCACGGATTGAAGATAACGAAAAACGGGGTTGACGGTTTGAAGCCGCCGTATCTTTTGCTATGCAATCACAACGCTTTTATGGATTTCAAGGCGGCGACCGCCGCGATATATCCGGAAAGAGCCAATTACATAGTGGCGATAGACGGCTTCATCGGCCGCGAAAAACTGCTTCGGAACGTGGGCTGCATCTGTAAACGCAAATTCACAAACGATATAACGCTTATAAGAAACATCAGACGCGTGATGGAGAACGGTGATATCTGCGTCATATATCCCGAGGCGAGATATTCGCTCTGCGGAACGACGGCGGTATTGCCGAGATCGCTCGGAGAGCTTTGCAAAATGCTCGGCGTTCCCGTGGTCACGTTCATCTGTCACGGTCACCATATAAACTCTCCGTTCTGGAACCTGCATGACAGAGGCGTAAAGCCGACGGAGGCGGAAATGACGCTGCTGTACTCGAAAGAGGAGCTTAAAACCGCCTCCGCGGACGAGATAAACGACAAGCTCGTCAAGGCTTTTCAGTACGACGATTATAAATGGCAGTACGAGCGCGGCATAAAGGTGACGTATGAAAAGCGCGCCGAGGGTCTGCACAAAGTCCTGTATCAATGTCCGCACTGCAAGACGGAATTCAAAATGACGTCAAAGGACGATAAGCTGATCTGCTCGTCCTGCGGCAAGGTCTGGCGCTATCTTGAAAACGGCAGACTTCATGCAGAGGACGGCGAGACGGAGTTTTACCATATACCGGACTGGTACGAATGGGAGAGGTCGAATGTCAGAGCCGAGGTGGAGGCTGGCGCGTACTCGTCGGGCGAGCTTGACGTGACGGTCGACAGTCTGCCGAACGCAAAGAAGTTCATACGTCTGGGCGAAGGTAAAATGACCCACGATATGAACGGCTTTACCGTTCGCGGAGTTGATTTTGACGGCGACGCGTTTGAGATGATCAAAGACGTACCGTCGTTATATTCGTGTCATATCGAATACGATTATCTCGGCAAGCACGGCGACTGCGTCGATTTGAATACCCTGGACGATACGTGGTATATCTACCCGTCGGGCGATTTTTCGGTCACAAAAATGGCGCTTGCAACGGAAGAACTGTATTTCAACTACAAAAAGAAGCAGGGAAAACCGTGCAAACCCGGACTTGCGTGATTGTAAATCATTTGTAAAAATCATCGTTAAATGTTGAAATAGAAATAATTTTATTATATAATATACGAAAATCTAATTTTCGGGAGACAGTTTTGATAAAACAGTTTATTATAAACGCCTTCGGCGGGGCGCCTTTATGGGTAAAGATCATCATCACGTTCGTTATTTCGATCTTGCCCATAGTCGAGCTTCGCGGAGGCATACCGATAGGCATTCTTGCCTTCAAGATACCGTGGTACTGGACGTATCTACTCTGCGTACTCGGCAACCTCGTGCCCGTGCCGTTCATACTTCTGTTCGTCAAACGTGTGATAGAATGGTCAAAGGGGACGAAGCATCTGAAAAAGCTCGGTCTGTGGCTTGAAAAAAAGGCAAGCAAAAACACGCCCAAGGTGCAGAGGTTCGAGGTTTTCGGGCTCATGCTTTTCGTGGCGATACCGCTTCCGATGACGGGCGCGTGGACAGGCGCTCTCGTGGCGGCGCTCACGGGAATGAAATTCAAGAATTCCATGATCTCCATAACGGGCGGCGTGCTGATAGCAGGCGCGATAGTTACGCTTATAGTTCAGGGCGCGCTCGGCTTCTTAAACTTTATGATTCAGTAACGACAATAACATACCCATCGAGAGCAGGGGAGGGACCGGCCTTATGAACCTGCGGCAACCTGATATATCAAGGTGCCAAATCCGCGAGATGAGTTTCACACGGCAAATAAGAAATTCGCTCGCAATCGGGCGGATTTCTTTATATAGAGAGGAAAAATTATGAAAAGACTTTTTACATCAGAATCAGTTACCGAGGGACATCCCGACAAAATATGCGACCAGATCTCGGACGCAATACTTGACGCTCTGCTTGAAGCGGATCCGCATTCGCGCGTCGCGTGCGAAACGTGCTGCACCACGGGTCTCGTCATGGTAATGGGCGAGATAACGACGTCCGCGTACGTCGACATACAGCACATAGTCCGCGAAAAGGTCAGAGAAATAGGGTACGACCGCGCAAAATACGGCTTTGACTGCGATACGTGCGCCGTCATTTCCTGCATACACGAACAGTCCGCCGATATAGCGCTCGGCGTCGACCGCTCACTTGAAGCAAAGCACGGCGAGCTTGAGGACGATCTCGACACGGGCGCGGGCGATCAGGGCATGGTCTTCGGCTTTGCGTGCGACGAAACGCCCGAGCTTATGCCGCTTCCGATCTCGCTTGCGCACAAGCTTTCAAAGCGCCTCGCTGAGGTCAGAAAGAACAAGGCCGTCCCGTATCTGCGCCCCGACGGAAAAACGCAGGTCACGGTGGAGTACGACGGCGACAAGCCCGTCAGGATAGACACGATAGTAGTCTCCACGCAGCACGACGAGAGCGCCGCGCTCGAAACCATACGCGCCGACATAATAAACCACGTCATAAAGGCGGTGATACCCGCGGAATTGCTTGATGAAAACACAAAGATATTCGTAAACCCGACCGGCCGCTTCGTCATAGGCGGACCGAACGGCGATTCCGGTCTTACAGGCAGAAAGATAATAGTCGACACTTACGGCGGCTACGCGCGCCACGGCGGCGGCGCTTTCTCCGGCAAGGATCCGACAAAGGTGGACAGATCGGCGGCGTACGCCGCACGCTGGGTCGCCAAAAACCTCGTTGCGGCGGGCTTGTGTACAAAATGCGAGATACAGATAGCGTACGCGATAGGCGTCGCGCGTCCCGTCTCGATCCTCTTAAACACCTACGGCACGGAAACGGTCGACGCGGATAAGATCAGCGAGGCGGTGAAGAAATACGTCGATCTGCGCCCCGCCGCGATAATAAACCATTTTGATCTGCGCCGCCCGATCTACGCGAAAACCGCTTCATACGGCCATATGGGACGCGAGGATATAGACGCTCCGTGGGAGCGCCTCGATCTTGTTCCCGTATTTGAGAAATTGAAATGAACGAAAACAAAGAGCTTGAAAAGCTTACGGGCGTGGTTGAACGCATCGTTTTTCAGAACAAGGAAAACGGATACGCTGTCATCGAGATAGAGACGGGGGAGGCCGAGTACGAAACGATATTCGGCACGTTCCCGCTCATATCCGAGGGCGAGGTGATAGCCGCCTACGGAACGTTCGTCAACAGCCCGAAGTACGGACGGCAGTTCAAGGTCGAAACGTACGAAAAACAGCTTCCGCGATCGAAGGACATGATAATAAAATATTTGTCCTCCGGCACTATAAAGGGCATAGGCCCCGCGATGGCGAAAAAAATCGTCGGCCGCTTCGGCGACCAAACGTTTGACGTTATCGAAAACAACCCCGAGTGGCTCGCCGACATAAACGGCATATCCGAGGACAGGGCGAAAAAGATAGGCGATCAGTTCAGGGACCAGAACGGTCTGCGCAACGTCATGCTTTTCTGCTCGGATTTCTTCTCGCCGTCCGTCTCCGTCCGCGCGTTCAAGAGGTGGGGCTCCTCCGCCGTCGAGGTCATAAGAGCCGACCCGTACGTTTTGTGCGAGGAGAATTTCGGCGTCAGCTTTGAAAAAGCGGACAAGGCCGCTGCGGCGATGGGTCACCCGAACGACAGCGACGAGCGCCTTTTCGCCGGCATAAAATACGTGCTGAACTACAACGCGGAGCAGAACGGCCATACGTACCTGCCGTACGACAAGCTCGCAAAAGCCACGGATCAGCTTCTTAACACGGACACGGAAAAGACTGCAGAGGCGATAAATACGTTAATAGATACCGGCGTATGCTCAAAGGAAAAATACGACGGCAGAGTTTGCGTTTCACTGAAAAAATACAGCGACGCGGAAAAGTATATCTGCGGCAAGCTCCGTCTGCTCGAAGGCACGACGGTCATAGCCGATGAAAAAAACATTAACCGCGCCATAGACACCTGCGAGTATGAGGAGGGCATAACGTACGCCCCCATGCAGCGCAAGGCTATAATAAAATCCATAAACAGCGGCGTAATGGTATTGACCGGCGGCCCCGGAACGGGTAAAACCACGGTCATACGCGCCATTATAAAAATAATCTCCCGTCTCGGGATGCGGTACGCGTTAGCCGCGCCGACGGGCAGAGCCGCGAAGCGCATATCCGAGGCCACCTCCGAGGAGGCTAAAACGATACACAGACTGCTTGAAGTGTCGTACACCGAGGGCGACAGACAGCAGTTTATAAAATGCAAAACGAATCTTCTGACGGAGGACGTGATTATAATCGACGAGGCGTCGATGATAGACGTGCTTCTGATGTCCGCCCTGCTTGAAGCGATAAAGCCCGGGGCAAAGCTCGTGCTCATCGGCGACGCGGATCAGCTTCCGTCCGTCGGCGCGGGCAACGTGCTCGACGATATCATAAGATCGGACACGGTGGAGACTATACATCTGACAAAAATATTCCGCCAGGCGGAGCAGAGCCTGATCGTCACAAACGCCCATGATATAAACGAGGGCAGATATCCCGACCTGCAAACAAAAAACAACGATTTCTTCTTCTTGCCGAGACAGTCCGAGGAGGAGACCGCGGAGACGATAACGCAGCTTTGCAAATACCGTCTGCCGAAAAAATACGGCGAGGAGATTTTAGACAATTTGCAGATAATCACGCCCACGAGGCTCAGCTGCTGCGGCGTGGAGGCGCTGAACGTAAGGCTCCAGGCGTCGCTCAATCCGCCGTCCGTGAACAAAAAAGAGAAAAAAGCGCGCGGCGTCGTCTTCCGTGAGGGCGACAAGGTGATGCAGATAAAAAACAACTACGATATAGTCTGGATAAAGGACGAGGTCGAGGGCTCCGGCATCTATAACGGCGACGTCGGAAAGATAATAAAGGTAGACAACGCCGCGGAGGAGCTTATAATAGATTTTGAGGGCAGGATAACGGAGTACGACTATTCGCTTTTGGACGAGCTGGAGCACGCCTACGCCGTGACAGTACATAAAAGCCAGGGAAGCGAGTACAACACGGTCATAATCCCCGCCTTCCGTTTCAGCAAAAGACTTCTCACGCGCAACCTGCTTTATACCGCCGTCACGCGCGCACAGCAGATGGTGATAATAGTAGGCGACGCGCAGGCGGTCTGCGACATGGTCGATAACGACAGACAGACAAAACGCTACACGTCTTTATGTGAGCGGCTATCGGATTTTTCGTAATGGGCAAGGGCAATTATCTGCTCGAGCTGCTGTACCCGCCGCGGTGCGCGATGTGCGGCGAGCTGCTTGACGCGTCGGACGAAAAAAAGTGTTTCTGCGACAGATGCCGCTCCTTATGGGAGCAGGCAAAGGAGGAAAGCTGCCCGAACTGTCGCCGCGACGCGCAGCATTGTGTATGCGAGCCGAAGTACAACCGCTCGCGCACGGTCGATTCATACAGAGCGACAGTACTTTATAATAACGAAAAAATAAAAAAACTGATATATAAAATAAAGACCGGGTATGACGCGGCGCTGTACGACGCCATGGCGAAGGAGCTTGCGCTGTCCGTCATGAAATACTGCCAAACAGATGATAATTCATGTCTTTCATACCCGAAAAGAAGCAAAGCGTCGGTCAGAGAGTACGGGTTAGACCACGCGAAAAAGCTTTGTTATGAAATATCGAAGCTGACGAACATCCCCGTGCTCGACGTGATACGCCACAGGCGCGGCGCCGAGCAGAAAACGCTTTCAGCCGGGCAAAGAGGAGAAAACGCCGCGCAAAGCTACTATATCAGAGATAACGACAAAATAAAAGTAAAGGACAAGCGTATAATATTTATAGACGACGTCGTTACCACGGGAGCGACCACCGTCGTCTGCGCCGCGCTTTGCAAGGCGGCGGGCGCAAAAGGTTTTTACGTAATCAGTATCGCAAGAACACCATAAAGAAAGGTACGGATATGAAATTAAAAAGCTTGTTAGCCATATTTTTGACGGTCATGACCGTCTTGCCGCTTATCGCGTCCTGTACGGGTGAGCCGGAACAGACTACGGGTGAAATATCTGAAAATACGGAAACGTCGGATACCCTGACCGAGGCGGACACCACGGTCTTTGTCACCGATCCGGAAACGTCGGAGCCTGTCGAGGATACGACGACCGCTGAGGTGACAACCGCGCCGGAGGATACGACGGAGGAGGAGACCACGACCGCCGAGACCACGACCGCCGAGGAGACCACCACCGCCGGGGAAACGACTACCGCGGAGGAGACTACGACGGAAAAGGAAACGACGACGGCGGAAACGACGAAAGAGGAGACGACAGCACCTGAAACAAAGCCGCCCGAGCAGTACGGCAAAGCGTCGGAGCTTTATTTCCGCCAGGTATACGGCACGGGCGTAAATAACGACACGCCGGCAAGGTACAGCTTTATAGAAATATCCAACAGCTCAAAATATTCCGTAAAATTAAAGGGTCTTGCTGTTTATTATTACGACGCGGAAGCCAAAAAATACGTGTCGGCCAATCTGCCCGATATGGTGATCCCCGCCTCCGGCTCGTTCCTTGTCAGAGGCAACGAGGCGAAGGGCAAGCAGGGCGCCGAATATAAAGCCACGGGCGAGCGTTTGTCCGTAAAATACTACGATTTACAATGGAATATAACGCTTGACAATAAGGAAATACAGCTTATATTAGCGGATAAGGGTAAGAGCTTCGGCACCTCCAAGGCGTCCGAGGTCAGCTGCTACGCCTATTTCATAGGCACGCAGTCCGTTACGTCGGATAAGGACAGCGCGTACGGCATAACGAAAAACAAAGCTGCGTACAGAAATACGAAAAACGATAAGTTCAAGCTCGTGGACTATAAAAACGCCCCCGCCTCGGAGGTCGTTGACTGTGCGCCGATGTGCCTTAAAGGCAACGTGAACGGCTTGTCGTCCGCCGCGAACGTCGTTACGTTCTCGCACAAGGCGGGCGTGTATAAGGACACGATCTCGCTGACGCTCAAAGCGTCCTCCGGCTTTACGATATACTATACGACGGACGGCACCGACCCGAGAACGAACGGAACGAAATACACCGGCGCGATAAAGCTGGAAAATACCGACCTTATGACCTGGGGCACGCTTACGAAGCGGTGCAATACCTTGAACGGCGCCAAAAATCCGACCGCGAGCCGCCAGATAGGCGCAAAGGTCGTAAAAGCCTACGCCACGAACGGAAAGATAAAAACGCAGGTCGAAACGAATACTTATTTCATATCAGACGTGCTTCTGAGCTACGATACGCTCGTCGTCTCAATGTCGATGAACCCGGATGACTTTTTAAGCTCGGACAAGGGCATTTACCACACGCAGATGGCGGACCCGTTCGGCACCAAAATGAGGCGCACGATGTTCACCGAGATATTTGAGACTAACGGCGAACGCGTTTCCGCGTCTTATACGGAAATGGCGCTGAACGGAAACGGCTCGCTCGGCTTCAACGCGAAATCCATACGCGTATATTTCAAGGACGACGCCGATCCCGAGTACATAGGAAACCCCTCAAAGCTCAAATACGATATTTTCAAGGGTCAGGCAAAGGACGGCGTGACCGAATATAAGCGCATACTGCTCCGTAACTCCGGTAACGATTCGAGCCAGACGCATCTGCGCGACGCGTATATGCAGAGGCTCTGCAAAAACTTAAACGTTCCGGTAATGGCGTACAGACCGTCGCTGCTGTTCATAAACGGCGAATTCTGGGGCGTTTACAACGCGCGTGAAAGATACGACGCAAAGTATTTCGAAAGCCACTACGGTATACCCGAAGAGGATTTCTGCATGCTCGAATCGACGTCGCCGCTGATAACGGGCAGCTGGAACACGCCCTACGTCGTAAACGACGGAAACGAGGGCGACGAAAAGCCGTTCCACGAGCTTGTGTCGTATATTGAGCGTACCGATCTGTCAAAGGACGAGAATTTCAAATACGTGTCAGACAGGATAGACATAGACAACATGGTAGACTTCTTCGTCGGCTCAATGTATCTTTGCAATACCGACTGGCCGGGCAATAACATAAAGGTGTGGCGCAACAAAAACGCCAACAACAAGGACCTTGACACAAAATGGCGCTTCGCGTTCTGCGATATGGACATGGGCGTAGGTCTTGCGACCGAGATAAACACCAATATGTTCATCCACGCGATAAACGACAACACGGTCGCCGGCAGGATATTCAACAGGATGCTTAAAAACGAGGCGTTCAAAAACAAGTTCATTGACCGCTTCTATGAATGCGCGGATACGATGTTCGACGCGTCGATAACGATCCCGATACTTGAAGAGATGTATCAGACGATAAAGAACATCATGCCGCTGCATTTCAAACGCTGGCCGGGCGACGGAGGCTCCGTTTCGAATTTTGAGGCGCAGATCAACAATGTAAGATACTTCATGAACAACCGCAAGGCGAGGGCTCTGGCGCATATGGAAGCGTTCTTCAATATACAGCCCAAGCAGCTTTCCGTAACGTTTGACGAGGATGCGCTCACTGTCAGAATAAACGGCGACGTCATCAGATCCGGCTATTCCGTAACGTTGAAAAGCACGGAGAGGATCGCGCTTACGGCAACGGCAAAGGACGGATATACGTATACGGGTATAATCACGACGGATTCAAAGGGCAGCAACAAGACTTATTCCGACACTACCGTAACGCTTAACGTAGACGGCACAATGAACGTGCTCGTCAAGTCAAAGAAAGACGGATATGAGGCGGAGCCCGCCGTTTACACCGGCTCACGCACGGTCTTGGCGCTTGCCGCGGACGGCACGCTTTACGGCTGGGGCAATAACGAATACGGTCAGCTCGGTATGGTCTCCGATACGATCAAAAAGCCGACCGCGATATTCACAAACGTCAAAAAAGCCGCCGTTTCAATGGGCGGCACGGAGAGCGACGCGCCGATGGCCGCGATACTTACCGCTTCGGGCGAGGTCTACACCGCCGGCAACAACGCGGCGGGTCAGCTCGGAAGGACGGGAAATACATTTGCCTGCGTCAAGCTCGATCTCGGCTTCAAGGCGGTCGACGTCTCCTGCGGTTTCGACCATATGGTGATAATTGCGGAAAACGGCGATATGTACGGCATAGGAAACAACAGCTACGGTCAGCTTGGCAAAAACGGCTTCGGCGGAAACGTCACGAAGCTTCAAAAGTTTGAGGAAAACGTAAAAACAGCCGCGGCGGGCAGACGCCATACGATATATATAAAAGATAACGGAGAGTTGTACGTGTTCGGCGACAACCGCTGGAACAAGTTCAAGGCGGGCGCCTCAGAAACGCTCACCGATCCGCTCAAGCTCGGCGACGGTTTCGCGTTCGTTTCGACCGGTCAGCATAACTGCCTGGCGATAAACAACGACGGCGAGCTGTTCTACATCGGATGGAGAAGCAAAACGTCGTTTGCGGCGGGCGAGGCCGCGGGTCAGCCCGTAAAGATAGCCGACGGTATGAAAGAGGCGTATATACAGGATGAGCATATAATAATGCTTGCGTCCGACGGCAAGATCTACGGTTACGGTCTGAACAACTACAATCAGATCTCGGGCGACGGACAGACGAAGAGCTTGCCCGAATACATAACGGACGGCTGTATCGGCGGCGGCGCGGGCACGCATTACTCCGCGTATATCAAAGCCGACGGCTCGCTTTACCTGTTCGGCAACAACGTCTCGGGCACCATAGGCAACGGCTCCGTCTCCGACAGCTACGTCAAAGCGTATAAGGCGATAAATCTTAAATAATTTAACGTAGGGCGGGAGCTTGCTCCCGCCGCTTCGTTGCTTGCCCACTCAATAAATCACACATTATTTACAAAATATACGAAATTTAAGGCGCGTTTTTTCCGTTTATAAAGCAGAAGAATAAGACGGGAGGTAGGGATATGCTTTTGTTCATGGCTGATACGCTCAGCCCGGCAAACAAAAAAAAGACAGAGCAGATATATGAGCGCTGCGGCAAAAAGATGTTTGCCGCGGCAAACAGAATACTGAATGACAAAAGCCTTTCGGAGGACGCGCTGCAAAACAGTTTTTTGTCTATCGTAAAATACATAGACAAAATCAACTTAAACGATGAAGACGGGCTTGAAGGGTACGTTATAGCGATAGCCAAAAACGAGGCTTACAACATACTCCGCGCCGCAAAAAACGACCTCGACATAGACGAGGTGGTGGCAGCCGATCCGTGGCAGAACGCCGAGGAAAAGGTGCTTTTGCGCGACGCGTACGAGAAAGCCGTTTCCGTAATGCGCGAAATGGACGATAAATACCGCGCCCCCCTGTATCTGTACTGCGTTATGGGTTATACCGTGACGGAGATAGCAAAACAGCTCAAAAGAAGCGAAAAGACGGTAAACACACAGATATTCCGCGGCAAAAAACTGCTCGCGGATAAATTGAGGGAGGCGGGCTATGGAACTTAAATATTCGTTAAAGGACGTGTTGCTCGAAGCCGGCGTCCGCGATTACAGGCAGATAGAGACGGACAAGGGCTGGGAGCCGTCCGGTACGCATACGCGTATTATGGAAAAAATATATAAAAAGGAAAAAAGCAAAAAAGAAAAAACGGGTATACCCCCGTTTGTAAAAACGATGTACGGCGTCGCCGCGGCGGCTCTGCTCGTATGCTTTGCGCTTGCGATAAAACCGGTACGCGAGGGTATAGCGTCCATGTTCGGCATAAATCAGAACACACCGCCGGCAGCCGTCACGACGGACGACGCTACAGAAAAACCGCCCGTGACCGAAACGGAGACGGACACGGACGCCGTGACAGAAACGGAAACCGATCCCGAGACCACAAGACCGGAACCGGTAACGGACGAGGAGAAAATCGCGGCGATAACAGACGGTATAGCGGAAAACGGTTATACCGAAGAGTTATGGTCACAGCTGCGCGGATACGCCGATAAAGCGTTCATATATTGCTTTGACACGTATTTCAACACGGACTGCGACAACAAACATAAAATGGTATTCAGCGTTTTCTGCTCGCAGTATCTTGCGCCAGAGCTTACGGAATACGCGCCGGATTTCAAGTTCAAAGCCTTCAAATTATTGCTTACGGCTGATGATATAAAGCCCGCTAACGTAACGGGGTTAAGTATATGGCTTGCGAGGTTCAGAGAAGAGATCGAAGGATATATGACGTGTTACAGGCGTGAGGAGGAGGCGTACAAAAATATGTATTTTACCGACCTTATGCTTAACCGCCTCGATTACGTCTATTACCGCGCGGGCTCTCCCGACACGCCGCCCGAGGAATACGATCCGAAGAGATGCCTGTTGAGCGAGAATATCGAGTATCTTAAAGTACACGGCTTAAAATCGTACAACAGCAGTTTTCAGATAGCGATCTTCAATACGGAAAACCACATTGAAAGACTGCTCGATATGTACGACAGGGAGCAGGACGTAAAAAGAAAAGCCGTAATAAGCACGCTTATCGCGCTTTTCATACAGGTTTATGACAGCGAGAACGCGACGCAGGGCGGCAGGATGACGCTTTCCGATTTCTTCGGCGACGATTACGCGTATCTTACCTCGATAAACGGGGAAGAGATAAAAAAGCTTGATGCAAGCGCCGATCTTACTTTTTACGCCGACTGGCTTAAAAACTTTATCCCGATGCTTGAAAAAGCCGCGTCAAAGGTGCCCGAGCAGACGGTATTACAGGACAGAGACGTTTGTTACAGTATATTACAGCACGTCGGCTTTAACGGTTATTACGTCGAGGGCGAGTTTGAAAAAGAAGTAGAGGAAGCTTTAAGCACCTTCATAAGGCTTTCCGCCGGTACCTTCACAGGCTGTTTTAAAAGCGACGAGATCGACAAGATTTATTCAAGCGTTGAAGGTGCCGAAAATCCGCTGCCGGAAGCTCTTATTGAAAAATTGAATAAATACCTGAAATACGATTACAACGTATACGTAAAGGACGGATATGAATTTACTTATTCGACCGCGAAAGATGAAGATTTGCGCACAATAGACGGCTGGCGAAAAAAGATGTACGGTTTGCTTGAGGATAAGGAGCTTGCCGACGGTATCCTTGCAAACGAAAACGAGCACTATATTATACTCGACGGCGTGATCTATCTGTCGACCGGCCCGTGGGAAGGCGGATATTATACCTACGTATCCGTAAAACCCGGCTCGGTCAGAACGATTGGGGAAACCGATGAATACGTGACAGTCACCGCCGATATACGCTGGTCAAAATATAAAGCCGAGACGCATACGTTCTATATAAGAAAAACGGAAGACGGATTAAAGATAGCGACCCTGGGCTCGTTCTTTGATAAGTACTTAAAGAACGGCACAATCGATCCTTATTCAAATTAAAAAAAAGCCTTCTCCTCGCTCGGAGAGGGCTTTTTAACGCCGTTTCGCAGGGGTCGGCGCTCGACGACCCGCGTAGGGTAACGAGAATTATCCGAACCACGTTTTCGGACGGCATCTCGCCGCTCCTGCTTCGTTAAACCCCTTGCTGTTACGTATA
>CADBSB010000195.1 GCA_902797235.1 uncultured Ruminococcus sp.
ACCACCGTTTCTCAGGCTGTCATCACCGTCCCGGCGTACTTCACCGACGCTCAGAGACAGGCGACGAAGGACGCCGGTAAGATTGCGGGACTTGATGTTCTCCGTATAATCAACGAGCCGACTGCGGCGGCGCTCGCATACGGCGTTGACAAGGACAACACCGAGCAGAAGATCATAATATACGACCTCGGCGGCGGTACGTTCGACGTCTCGATACTTGAAATAAGCGACGGCGTCGTAGAAGTCCTTTCCACCGCGGGCAACAACCGCCTCGGCGGCGACGATTTCGACAACAGAATAATCAGATGGATGATAGACACGTTCAAGGCCGACAACGGCATAGACCTGAGCGGCGACAAGATGGCTATGCAGAGACTTAAGGAAGCCGCCGAGAAGGCGAAGATAGAGCTTTCCGGTATGATGCAGTCCAATATCAGCCTGCCGTTCATCACGGCTGACGCGACGGGTCCGAAGCACTTTGAAGCTACGCTTACAAGAGCTAAATTCAACGATCTTACGAAAGACTTAGTTGAAGCTACCATGGGACCGATCAAACAGGCTCTGTCCGACGCGGGACTTACCCCGTCGCAGATCAACAAGGTCCTGCTCGTCGGCGGTTCTACCAGAATCCCGGCGGTACAGGAAGCCGTCAAGAGCATAACGGGCAAAGAGCCCTCCAAGAACATCAACCCGGATGAATGCGTTGCGATAGGCGCGGCTATTCAGGGCGGCGTTCTCGGAGGCGACGTTAAAGACCTGCTCCTGCTCGACGTAACGCCTCTGTCCCTCGGTATCGAGACGCTCGGCGGCGTTTGCACGAAGATCATAGACAGAAACACCACCATACCGGTAAAGAAGAGCCAGGTATTCTCAACGGCGTCCGATTATCAGTCGTCCGTTCAGATACACGTTCTGCAGGGTGAAAGACAGAGAGCCGCGGACAACACCACGCTCGGCAACTTCAACCTCGACGGTATCCCCGCCGCACCGCGCGGAGTTCCGCAGATAGAGGTCACGTTCGATATAGACGCGAACGGTATAGTCAACGTATCCGCAAAGGACCTCGGCACCGGCAAGGAACAGCACATCACGATCACGTCTTCCAGCAACATGAGCAAGGAAGACATTGATAAAGCGGTCCGCGACGCAGAAAAGTACGCGGAGGAAGACAAGAAGTTCAAGGAAGCGGTCGATCTTAAAAACCACGCCGACAGTCTTGTGGCGCAGTGCGAGAAATCGCTTGAAAGCGATGAATTCGCAAGCAAGATTTCCGAATCCGAAAAGAACGAAGTCAAGGCGGAGATCGAAAACCTTAAGAAAGCCGTCAACAACAACGATAACGACGGTATGAAGAACGGTATAGATTCTCTGCAAAAGGCCTTCGGCAAGGTAGCTGAGAAGGTATATCAGCAGACCGGCGGCCAGAACAACGCGGGTCCTAACCCGGGCGCGGGCGCATCAGGCGGTGCGAACGGTCAGAACGCGGACGGCTCGTTCGACGCGGAATTCACCGACAAGACCGGCGACAATCAGTAAAAAAACAATTAAACTCGTACCGGGCAGGCGAAAGATCGGCTGCCCGGCGTATGATATTACGGAGATAACACCAAATGGCGGAAAAAAGAGATTATTACGAGGTGCTTGGTATAAGCAAAGGTGCGTCTGACGACGAGATCAAGCGCGCTTACAGAAAAATAAAAAAAAAATATCACCCCGATATGAACCCGGGAGACGCGGAAGCGGAAAAGAAATTCAAAGAGGTAAACGAGGCGTACGAGGTACTGTCCGATCCGGATAAGCGCGCAAGATACGACCAGTACGGTCACGCGGGCTTCGATCAGTCGTTCGGCGGCGGAGGCGGCACATACCAGTACAGCGGCTCGGGCTTTGATTTTGATCTGGGCTCCATATTCGGAGACTTTTTCGGCGGCGGCTTCGGCTCCGCAAGAAGCGGCGGACAAAGACAGACGCCGGGCAAAAGCGTATATCAGCGCGTTTATCTGACGTTTGAGGAAGCGGCTTTCGGCTGCAAGAAAACGATCAGCTATCCGAGAATAGAAAAATGCCCGGACTGCGACGGATCGGGCGCGGCAAAAGGAACTTCTCCCGTAACGTGCGCAAAGTGCGGCGGCCGCGGCACTATAACAACGTCGCAGAGAACGATGTTCGGTATGATGCAGCAGCAGACCGTGTGCCCCGACTGCGGCGGCCGCGGCAAAACGATACCCACCCCGTGTCCTAACTGCAAAGGCAAGGGCTTTATCCGCATCAACAAATCGGTAGAGGTAAATATCCCCGCCGGTATCGACGACGGACAGCAGCTGACGGTAAGAGGTCAGGGCAACGTAAGCACGAACGGCGGTGCGGCTGGCGATCTTGTGATTGAGGTCGCCGTAAAGGCTCACACCATATTCACAAGGGACGGCTACAACATTTACTGTGAGATACCGATAACGTTCGTTGAAGCGGCGCTCGGCGCGGAAATAGACGTTCCGAGCCTTGAAGGGAATATCAAATACAACGTACCCGAGGGCACGCAGACAGGCACGAGTTTCAGACTTGCGGGCAAAGGCATAAAGTACGTAAACTCGACAAAGAGAGGCGATCTGATATTCACCGTAACGGTAGAGACGCCTAAGGGCTTGAATGAAAAGCAGAAACAGATGCTGCGCGATTTTGCCGTATCCTGCGGCAAGAACAATTTCAAGGGCAAACAGAAATTCTTTGACAAGATATTCAAGGATAAAAAGTAATGAAATATACGCAGATAAAAGTATCCTGTAATACAAAAGACCTCGACACCGTGTGCGCAGTCCTTTCAATGATCGACAACGGGCTTATGATAGAGGATTATTCCGATATTGACGAAACGTATAAGGACGTTTACGCCGATCTGATCGACGACGAGCTGATGAAGGCGGATAAAACTCATTCCGCGGCGTCAGTCTTCATATCGGAGGAGCGCAACCCCGAAGAATCTCTTTATTTCTTAAAGGAACGTATAGCGCAGGACAAGATAGACTGCAAGGTAGACGTGATAAACGTGTCCGACGAGGACTGGGCGGATTCGTGGAAAAAATATTATCATCCGATAAAGGTCGGAGAACGCGTAGTCATCGTTCCCGCGTGGGAAAAATATGATAAAAAGGAAAACGAACTGCCGCTTATAATGGACCCCGGCATGGCGTTCGGCTCCGGCACGCATGAGACGACAAGGCTCGTTATGACGGAGATAGAAAAGTACATAACGCCCGGCTGTACCGTGCTTGACGTAGGCACGGGCAGCGGCATATTATCGATCGCCGCGTCGCTTTTAGGCGCGTCCTCCGTCAACGCGTACGATATAGACCCGACGGCTGTAAGAATAGCGAAAGAAAACGCGGATATAAATAAATGCGGTAATATCAAAGTCGGTTTGTCCGATCTTTTAGTCGGCGTTGAGGATAAAAAATACGATCTTATATGCGCTAATATAGTTGCGGATATAATTATCAGAATGTCGCCCGACCTTTATAAATTCAGCCACACCGGCACGGTCTTCATAGCTTCCGGCATACTCTGCGAGCGCAGGGACGAAGTTTTGGAGGCGATGAAGAAAACGCCGTTTGATTTTATATCGGAGCAGTCGGAAAACGGCTGGTGCGTACTCATTTTCAAATGCAAATAAATTAAACCACAGGGCAGCGGTACAAAAACCGCTGCCCTTGTTGTTTTTACAATTTATTTTATTATTTGTCAAATTTTTATATTCATTTAAAACCGATATTATGATAAAATCATAATAATAAAATACCGAAAGGAATTAAAAATCATGGCAAAGCTGACAGACAAATTTGCGGCGTTACAGTCCGACGTGACGGATCCCAGAACGCGCAGATATTTAACACCTAAAAGAGTTGTTTTAACAAAAGGGACGGTAAAAGGCGCGGAAACGCTGCTTATTGAAAAGGATAATCAGATCGCATTGAACGAGCCCGTGTCCTGCTATTTGAAAAACGGAGAAGACGGTGAGAACGCCGCCGTTCTCGTCGACTACGGCATAGAATTCAGCGGCTCGGCGCGAATCATGATAATAGGCGCGGAGGGACCGAACGGCCGCGTAAATCTGCTCGTCCGTACAGGTGAGAGCGTTATGGAGGCGCTGACGCCTTTGGGTGAGAAAAACACGACGAACGACCACGCAAACAGAGACAGGATACTTAACGTCGGATTTTTCTCGGCGAACGAAACGAACGAATCCGGTTACAGATTCTTATACGTCGAGCTGCTCGACAAAAACGCGGCTGTGTCCATTAAAGCCCTTCAGGGCGTGTTCCATTACAGAGACCTTGATTATATCGGCTCCTTTGAATGCAGCGATACGCGCGTAAATCAGATATGGGAGACCGCGGCTTACACGGCTCACCTCAATATGCAGGAATTCCTCTGGGACGGCATAAAGCGCGACAGGCTTGTCTGGATCGGCGATATGCACACGGAGGTCATGACGATACTTGCGACTTTCGGCTATAACGACGTCGTTATGAAGTCGCTCGATCATGTGAGAAATCAGACGCCCATCGGTACGTGGATGAACGGTATAACGGCTTATTCTATCTGGTGGCTGCTTATCCATTACGAGTGGTATATGCACTTTGCGGATATCGATTACCTTGAAGAACAGCACGAATACATGAAAGCACTTTTTACCGAGCTTGCGAAATGCGTGGGTGAGGACGGACAGGAAAATCTGCCCGGCAGAAGATTCCTTGACTGGCCGAACAACGAGGATGAGGTCGCAAAGCACGCCGGATTACAGGGCTTACTGAAACTGGCGTTCGACGCCGGCGCGTTCTTGATGGCTGAGCTTAAAGATGAAGAGACCGCGAAAGTTTGCTCCGACGCGTCAGAGCGTATTTTAAGATATAAAGATCCCGACTGCAAAGGCTCAAAGCAGGCGGCGTCTCTGTTATCGCTTTCCGGCATATCCGATCCCGTGAATATAAACGAAAAGCTGCTCAAACCGAACGGAGCGCACGGATATTCCACGTTCTTCGGTTATTACACGCTCGCCGCGAAATCGCTTGCAAACGACTACGACGGCGCTTTAAAAGATATGAAAGAATACTGGGGCGGTATGCTCGATATGGGCGCCACCACGTTCTGGGAGGATTTCAATCTCGACTGGCTCAAAAACGCCGCGCCGATCGACGACGTGGTACCCGAGGGCAAGATAGACATACACGGCGATTACGGCGCTTACTGCTACGTAAAATTCCGCCACAGTCTCTGTCACGGTTGGGCTTCCGGTCCGTGCCCCTGGCTTTCAAGATACGTTTTGGGCGTACAGGTGACGGAGCCGGGATGCAGAAAAGTCAAGATAACGCCGCACCTCTGCGGTATGACGTACGCTCACGGCACTTACCCCACGCCTTACGGCAAGATAACCGTAACGCATTATCTGCGTGACGACGGCTCCGTAAAATCCGATATCCTGCTTCCCGAAGGCGTTGAGCTTGACGACTGATAATGAAGTTCTATACAAGAAAAACAAAACCCAAATTATACGACGTACTTATTATCGCGGCGGCCGCAGTTGCGGCTGTCGCGGTATTGAGCATTGTCGGAAAAGGACGGTATGCCGTCGCCTGCGCTTTGATTTGCGACGCGCTGATCGCTTATTCCGTCGTAAGGCTTATATCCGCTTTCGTCGGACAGATCAAATACAATCCTTATTCGTATAATACGATTTACTACCCGGGCTTCGCTTTGTTTTTATCGTCGGTACTCGTAACGAATATAATACTGACGGTCGATCTTATCACAAAACCCGAGACGTATAGGGATTATATGATAATAAACACGCTTACGGGTTCGGCAAAGAATTATATGCTCATATCCGCCCCGTTCATCGTCGTGTTCTCCATAGCGCTCTGTATTTCAAATATAGCGCTTATAAAGCACGAGGGGAAGAAGCCGACTAACTTTTTGGGCGTTGCGTTTTCGTTATTCTTAATGGGCGGGGAAGCGTTTTTATTCACGGTCGATTATTACGCGACGGGCAGTCAGACGGAGGTCATGATACACGACCTGTTTACTAATCTCTTCGCGGCTTTATATCTGTACTTTGAATGTATGATAATAGGCGCCATTATTGCAAATACGATCGTATCGCGTCACGAGCCCGAGCCCGAATGTGATTTCATAATCATACTCGGCTGCTGGCTCGGTAAAGACGGAAAGATAACGCCGCTTTTGCGCGGACGCGTTGACAGAGCCGTAGAGTTTGCCGAAAAGCAGGAGAAGCTGACGGGCAAAAAAGCGGTTTTTGTAACGTCCGGCGGAAAAGGCAGCGACGAGCAGATGTCGGAGAGCGCCGGTATGAAGAATTATCTTCTTGAGTGTGGAATACCGGAAGAGCGGATAATTGAGGAAGACAAATCAACAACGACAGTTGAAAATATGGTCTTTTCAAAGCAAAAGATAGATGAAATTAACAAAAACGCGAAAATAGCGTTTTCGACTACGGGCTACCACGTTTTCAGAAGCGGGATATTCGCCGGTCATGCAAAAATTCGCGCGGAGGGCATAGGCGCAAAAACAAAATGGTATTTCTGGCCTAACGCCGCGGTGCGCGAATTCGGCGGGCTTCTGATAGCGCATAAAAGAAAACAGGCTGTGATCTTTATCTGCCTGTGTCTGGCTTACGTCGCGCTGACGATACTGCAATATAAACTTATGTAAAAGGTGATAAAATGGCTGATCTTTTAGTTAAGCTGTACGATATAAAGGACTGTCCCGAGCTTACCGCTGAGCTTGAGAAAAAGGACATACACATAATCCGCGTGTTATCGCCCGATAAATACAAGGTGCTTGATTTTATCGAGGAGAAGTTCAGCAAAGGCTGGAGAAGCGAGTGCGAGGCGGGCTTTTACAACACGCCCGTATCCGTTTTCGCCGCCGTGACGAACAAAAAAGTCATAGGCTTTGCGGCGTATGACGCGACGGCGCGCGGCTTTTTCGGTCCGACCGGCGTCGACGCGGAATACAGGCGAATGGGTATCGGGCGCGCGCTTATGATAAAGTGTCTTTTATCAATGCGTGAGTACGGGTACGGATACGCGATAATCGGCTGGGCGGCGGGCTCCGCAAAGCATTTTTATGAAACGTACGCGGGCGCTGTCGAAATTCCCGATTCATTCCCCGGCGTATACAGCCGCTATATAAACGTCGCGTGCGCGAACGACAAGGGAGATAACTGATGCAGCTGCTTGACGCCGCAAAAAGCTTTTTGGCGGGCAAAATAAAAGAAACCGACACGCTCGTTGATTTCACAATGGGCAACGGTCACGATACCGCGTACCTCTGCTCGCTTGTGCCGGACGGCAAGGTCTACGCTTTTGATATACAAAAGGAAGCGATAGAGAACACAAGAAAACTGCTGACCGAAAAAGGATACAACAACGCCGAGCTGATACTCGACAGCCACGCGAATATAGCAAAATACGTTCCGTCGTTCAAGTGCGGTATGTTCAATCTCGGCTACCGCCCGGGCGGCGACAAATCCGTAACAACATTGACCGAAAGCACGCTCAAAGCCGTGACGGACGGCATAAACCTTATGCAAAAAGGCGGCGTTCTCGTCATCTCCGTCTATCCCGGACACGCCGAGGGCGAAAAAGAGGGCAGGGAATTATACTCGCTTTTGTCGTCGTATGATAAAGTGTACTATTCCGTAATACAATATAAAATGATAAACTCTCCGACAAGCCCGTTTATTTTAGCGGTGGAGAAATATGATAAATAAAAAGAGCCTTTGCGGCTCCTTTTTATTTGATTTTTCTTGCCTCAAGATAAAAACGTTTGTCCTTTGCCTCGCCCATGGAGAAGGTTTTGCGCGGGAGGGCGCCGTCGTTAATGACCGCGGGGAACAGCTCGCTTTTTTTCATTCCCTCAAATATAACGCCGATATTGCCGTTAACAGACAGCGCGGAAATAGAATCAAGACCGTGGATATAATCTATCTTATAGTCGCCGCCGTCGAGAAACGCCTGCAATTCCGCCACGGGCAGCGTGGTTTTAGGCTCGTTTATATAGACCGTTTTCATTGTGCCGTCCGATATTATATCGTATTTGAAGCAGTTTTTTGTCGGCTCATATCTTATATCGAGCTTTGCGGACAGTTCTTTGATGAAATCATTCGCCGTTTTGTTCTTTATAAGCCTGTATATCGGCTCAAATTCAATCGCCTCGTCGTGTATGTTCACTATCTCGACAAGCGCGCATCTGCACGGCATATCGTACGCTTTCTTGCCGTATTTCGCTTTCATTTCTTCAAAATACGACTTTGCGGAGGCAAGAGAGTGATTTCCGTCGCCGACGGTGAACGTAAGACCGTCCTTCACGCAGTTTTCTTTCAGATACTTTTGAATGAATATGATCGTATCTCTGTCAAGCCCGTAGCCCTTTATATTGCCTGAGCCCTGCATAAGATCAAAATCATACAGCTTTGCAAAACCGCTCTTTTTTTCTTGCAAATCTTTCATCAGACCATCTTTTTCATCGTCGTAAAATACCATAACGTGCGGCAATTCAAGCAGCGCGTCGCGGCGTACCTTTACGCGCGGAGGTATGCGCTCGACCACCGTCGCCTCGCTTGAACGTACGGGCGCGCTGCTGCCTTTCGTGTATTCGTAATCGCAAAGGTCTATCATACCGATTATACCGTGACGCACGCGCCCGTTTGACGGAAGCGTTCTTTCACAGTATATCATACCGTAATCAATTTCTGTAAGGTATGATTTTGCGTATTCTTCCATTTTTTTATGTATCTTATCGGTGGCCTCGTCCGCTTTATCGAGGTACACTTCGGGCAAAATCATATCGAGAGTCGACGGCTGCTCACCTATAATCTCCCTCGCCTTTTCCCAGTACGCGGGCTCGGAGGTGAACTGGTCGCACGCTATCACGGCGTATTTGCACATCTTTTCTTTATCGTTTACAAACTCGGGCAAAAGTATGCTTGACGGTAAAATAACGTTTTTCTCGGTCATTTAATTATCTTCCTATCATTTTTTCTATGATTATACCATATATAAGCAAAAAATCAAGATTTTTTTCCGAAATATAGTGTAAACGTCTTGATTTTTTTCATATTTTTTGGTATAATAAGATGATTTGAATTATAAGAGGTATTATAACTTTATGAAATGGACTTCATTAAACGATTTACGTGAATCATATCTTTCATTTTTTGAAAGCAAGGGACATCTGCGCCATAAGAGCTTTCCTTTGATTCCGCCGGCGGACGACAAGTCGCTTCTGCTTATAAACGCCGGTATGGCTCCGCTCAAAAAGTATTTCAAGGGCGAGGAGGAGCCGCCGAGACACAGAATGACGACTTGTCAGAAGTGCATAAGAACACCGGATATCGAGCGCGTCGGCAAGACCGCGCGTCACGGTACGTTCTTTGAAATGCTCGGAAACTTCAGTTTTGGCGATTATTTCAAAAAAGAAGCCACGGCCTGGGCGTGGGAATATCTTACCAAAGTTATCGAGATACCCGAGGACAGGCTCTGGGTGACTATATACGAGGACGACGATGAGGCGTTTGAGATATGGAACAAACAGAACGGCGTCCCCGCCGACAGGATCATAAGGCTCGGCAAAGAGGACAACTTCTGGGAGATCGGCTCCGGCCCCTGCGGACCTTGCTCCGAGATACATTTTGACCGCGGTCCCGGCTTCGGCTGCGGCAGACCCGACTGCGCGGGCGTAACGTGCGACTGCGACAGAGTTATTGAGATATGGAACCTCGTTTTCACGCAGTTTGACGGCGACGGAAACGGCAACTATACTCCGCTTGCAAAGCCGAATATCGACACCGGTATGGGTCTTGAAAGACTTGCCGTCGTTATGCAGGGCGTCAACAATCTGTTTGAGGTCGATACCGTTCAGAATATAATGAAAGCGATAAGCGACAAAGCCGGTATCAAATACGGCGAGGATGAAAAATCCGATATAGCGCTTCGCGTAATCACCGACCATATAAGAAGCACGTGCTTCCTCGTATGCGACGGCGTCGTTCCGTCAAACGAGGGCAGAGGATACGTTTTAAGACGTTTGCTGCGCCGCGCCGCGAGATACGGCAAGCTGCTCGGCATAAAGGGCACGTTCTTATCCGATATTGTTCCCGTAGTTGCACATGAAAATATCACCGCTTATCCGGAGCTTACCGAAAAGCTAGACTATATAAAGAAGATCGTTTCGATAGAGGAAGAGAAGTTCAGTAAGACAATAGACGGCGGAACGGAGATACTGAACTCCATTATAGAAAAGACGATAGCCGCGGGCAAGGATACGCTCCCCGGTGAAGACGTTTTCAGACTGAACGACACGTTCGGCTTCCCGCTCGATCTTACGCGTGAGATAGCGGAAGAAAAAGGCTTGAAGATAGACGAGGAAGGCTTTGCCGCGTTAATGGACGAGCAGAAGCAGAGAGCGAGAAAAGCAAGAGCCGATAAAGGCGATTTCGGCTGGGCTACGGAAACGCTTGATCTCGGTGACGTTACGGCAAAGACGGAATTCGTAGGTTACACCGAAAGCAAATGCGAAGCAAAGGTCGTCGCACTTATTGACGCTGACGTAAACGAGGTCACCGGAACGAAGAACGGCGGCAAAGTCATCGTCGTGCTCGATAAAACCCCGTTTTACGGCGAGGGCGGCGGTCAGGTCGGCGACACCGGCGTGATCTGCGCAAACGGACTAAAAATAGAAATCAAAGACACGAAAAAGACGAACGACGGTATATACTTGCATATAGGCGAGGTTACTGAAGGCTCCGTTTCAGTCGGCGATACCGTCAAGGCGTCGATAGATACCGAAAGACGCGCGGCGATAAGGCGCAATCACAGCGCGGCGCATCTTTTGCAGGCGGCGCTCCGTCAGGTGCTCGGCGTTCACGTTGAACAGGCGGGCTCTTACGTTGACGACAAGCGCGTCCGCTTCGACTTCTCGCACTATACCGCTATGACGAGAGAAGAAATAACAAAAGTCGAGGAGATCGTCAACGAGCAGATATTGAAGGCTCTGCCCGTAAATACGGTCGAGACAGATATCGAGACCGCTAAAAAATCCGGCGCAATGGCGCTGTTCGGTGAGAAGTACGGCGCTGTCGTAAGAATGGTAAAAATGGGCGACTTTTCAACCGAGCTCTGCGGAGGTACGCATCTTTCCAATACTGCGGAAGCCGGTCTGTTCAAGATAATTTCCGAATCATCCGTCGCATCAGGCGTAAGACGTATCGAGGGCACCACCGGCAAGGGCGTGCTTGAACTTATCGCGGAGCAGAACGAGCTTATAGAGAACACCGCGAGAGAATTAAAGACGCAGAACCCGAAGGATATTGAC
The DNA here is from genome assembly GCA_902797235.1 of uncultured Ruminococcus sp. GTDB lineage: Bacteria > Bacillota > Clostridia > Oscillospirales > CAG-272 > UBA1248. The sequence continues at coordinate 11,389 of CADBSB010000195.1, forward strand.
AAGCGCGCGGCGCAGCTGTCCGCGGAGCTTAAAGCGGAAAAAGCGGAAACGGAAAAGCTGAACGACAAGCTCGCATCGTCCGCTATGACTGCTATATTCGCAAACGGCAAACGCGTCGGCAATTTCAAGCTTATATCCGGCATGACGGAGGGCTTATCCGTCAACGCAGTAAGAACGTCGCTTGATAAGATAAAATCCGAGCCCGATACGGTAGCGGTCATATCTACCTGCGTCGACGGTAAGTACAACCTTATCGTTTCCGCAAGCGACGGCGCGGTAAAGCTCGGCGCTAACTGCGGAAAGATAGTCAAAGCGCTTTGCGACATCGTCGGAGGTGGCGGCGGCGGACGTCCCGACAGCGCGACCGCGGGCGTTAAGGACGGCTCCAAGCTGCCCGTAGCTATGGAAACTCTGCCTAACATATTAGGCTGAAAATTAAATATTTAGGAGGTCACAATCATGGCTGAAGAAAAGAAAGGATTCTTTAAGGAATTCAAAGCGTTCATCACAAAAGGCAACATAATCGATATGGCTGTCGGCGTCATCATCGGCGGCGCTTTCGGTAAGATCGTCACGAGCTTAGTGAACGACATCGTTATGCCGCCTATCGGTCTTGCGATCGGCGGAGTGGCTTTCTCCGAGCTTAAAGCCGTTATCAAAGAAGCAGTCGTTGAAAACGGCGAGGTGGTAAAGGAAGCCGTTACGATAAACTACGGCAACTTTATACAGCTTATACTCGAATTCCTCATCATCGCTCTTTGCGTATTCCTTGTGCTCAAAGCAATAATGAAAGCCAAAGCGCTTGCAGAAAAGGCGAAAAAGAAAGAGGAAGAAGCGCCCGCTCCCGAACCGGAACCTGAGCCTGAGCCTGAGCCCGAACCCTCCGAGGAAGTTCTCCTTCTCCGTGAGATCAGAGATTCTTTAAAGGAAAAACAATAATGTCTGATTGCTTGTTCTGTAAAATAGCCGAAGGTCAGATACCGTCAAACAAGGTGTACGAGGACGAACTCGTATACGCTTTCCGCGATATAAACCCGCAGGCAAAAACTCACGTCCTTATAATTCCGCGCAAGCATATAGGCTCCTGCGCCGAGATAAACGGTGAAAACAGCAAGATCATCGCTCACATATTCGAGGTCATACCGAAAATAGCAAAAAGCGAAGGTCTTGTAAACGGATTCCGCGTTATATCGAACTGCGGACCGGACGCGTGTCAGAGCGTTCATCATCTGCATTTTCACATTCTGGGCGGCGAGCAGATGTCCGATAAAATGGCTTGACCTAAACAAAAAAACTCCGGTCCTTAACAGATCGGAGCTTTTTTGTCGTAACTTATTTTGTCGAGGTGGAGTTGTACGCCTCTATGTACTTCTTGATAGCCTTATCAGCTGACTTGGAAGCACTCTTGTACCATTTTGCAAATGAACCGGTACCTTTCTTTATCTGCTGGATGAAGGAATCATCAAGTCCGCCCCAACGTGCGTAGTAACCGAGATCCCACAGTCTGTTTCTGAAAACTATGTCAAGCATATCCCAGGAATCGGCGTCACGCTGAGATTTGCGCTTCAGCGTCTGCTCGTAGTAAGCGGGAGTTACTCTCTTATAGGATTCGGAAGCAAGAGCTTCAAGTGCGAAGCCGGTGAACGCGGTGCGCTTGTTCATAACGGGTATTACGTACAGAGCGGCGCCGTGATAAACGTAAGAATAGTAATCTGTCTGAGACTTATCGAATTTCGGAGTGGGGAGCACGCCGAAGTCAGCGTCCATCTCTCTTAAACCGAGAATGTTGGCGGCGTTGGAGAGATAGAACAGGCAGCGGTTTTCCTTGAACGCGACAGTAGACGCAAAGCCTTCACCGGTGGAGTACGGCGGTTCGTTCAAGTGATCGTGTGCGTCGATCGTCTTGTTGTCAAGCTGGGTAAGATCATAGATCTTGTCGATTATGCTTATGTTCTTTTCGGTATTCAGAGCAAGATAAGGCATCTGATCGCTGTCCTTTAAGACCATACGTCCGCCGGCACCGAAGTAGAAAGCAAGGTAAGCCTCGATCTGGATACCCATGCCGAACTTGTCTTCAACGCCGACCTTGGCGTTACCGTCGTCAACGTAGCCGTGCTCCTTGATCAGGTTGTTCAGATAATCGAGCGTCCAGTTACCGTCGCGTACTACCTGATAAAGATCCTCAAGGTCGTAGTCGCTGGCTAACTTCTTGTTGAACATCATAAGGAACGTACCGGCGTTTGCCTTTGTGGAGATATCACCGGTTATGTAGAACAGTTTGTTGTCTATCGAAAGACCTTCAAAAAGTCCCTGGTCCCAGTACTTCTTTGTGAGATCGAGGTTTTCGATCTGGGTAAGATCCTGGAAAATGTTTTCTGCGGCCAGAGGGCAGGCTTCATATGCGCAGAACGCCGCAACGTCGTAATCGTTTATACCCGATTTGTACGCGTTTTTAAGCGTTGTGGCGACTGCTTCATCCTCTACGACCTCAATGTCGATCTGGTAAGTGTTCTTTACGTATTCGTTTCTGTTGTAGATGGCGGAATCAACGGGATCTTCGGAATCTTCCTCTCTGAAGATGTCGTCCGCGGGCCAGAAACCGCTGTTTGCAAGTATCGTCAGCTTTTCACCCTTGTACTGACCGGCCTTCGCTATGGTATCGGGGTCCATGATGTAGTTAATGTCCTCGGTATCCACGGCTTCCGTCGTATCAGCTTCGGTGTTTACACCCGTTGTAGTCGCGGGCTTAGTATCGTCGGGCTGATTGGCGCAGGCGGTAAAAGCGGATATCACAAACAGAGCGCAAAGCAGAACTATTAGTGATTTTTTCATTTTTGTCCTCCTTTTAAAATTTTCAGAAAAAATCATTGCTCCGGAACAAGGCCGGAAAGATATTCAACAACGTCGTTTACAGTAATGAATTTCTGTAAAGCGTCGTCGTCAATTTCAATACCGTATTTGTCCTCGCAAAAGAGAACAAGATCAGCAAGCTCGAGAGAATTGATGCCGAGATCGTTTGCAAGCTGTGATTCCGGCTTGATCAGATCGGGTTCTATCTCAAGCTTTTCGATAAGCAACTGTCTGAATTCTTCGTACATATGATACCTCCGCAAAATATTACTTTAAGAGAAAGCGCTTGATCTTTCTGGTCGTTGTTTTTTCAAACTCTTTGTCGCGTATTTCAATTGCGGTTATGTGCTTGAAAGTGGGCAGACCTTTGTTTATCAAGTTTATTTCAGAGAAAATCTTCTCGTAAAGTTCTTTTTCATCCATATCGCCTATAACGTCCTTATCGGGATATATAAGAGCGGTAATGACTATTCCGTCGTCGGTCTTTCTGCCTATAACGGCGGATTCCTTGATTATATCGCATTTATTGAGATATTCCTCAAGCTCCTCGGGATATACGTTTTTGCCGTTTGACGCGATAATTACGTTTTTCTTTCTTCCCGTTATATACACAAAATTATCTTTATCTATTTTTCCTATATCACCGGTCTTGAACCAGCCGTCCTCGGTAAACGCTTCCTTCGTCGCCTGCGGGTTTTTGTAGTAGCCCATAAAGACGTTTCCGCCGCGGACGATAATCTCGCCCTCATCAAATTCGTTCGGATCGTCTATCTTCGCTTCAAGCCCGTCCGCTACAAGTCCGGCGGAACCGAATTTGCGCCATTCAAACGGGTTTACGGAGATAAGAGGACAGCATTCCGTTATGCCGTACCCCTCGACTACCGTTACGCCGAACGCATCAAAATCGCGTATTATCTCGGGATCGAGCGGAGCGCCGCCTACGACGATCTGCTTCAAATTACCGCCGAAACTGTTCAAAATCTTTGCAAACAGCGTCTTTCTCATATCAATACCGGCTTTTCTCATGCCGTTTGACATGGACATAAGACGTCTGACCTGTTTTTCCTTATCCTGCTTTTTTATTCCGTCCCAGATCTTTTTATCCATAGTTTCAAGAAACAGAGGAACGAGTATAAGACACGACGGCTTCATATCGTTTATGTTCTTGAACGTATGCTTGAGCGAATCGTTCATCAGCGCCGTACCGCCGATGTATGACATGGCGAGATGATTAGTCGTCAGCGCGAACGTGTGATGTATCGGAAGGACGGAAACGAAGGTATCCGTATCTTCTATCTCGACCATGCGGCTGCATTGAACGACGGAGAAGAGCAGATTGTATTCTGACAGCATCACGCCCTTGCTCGTTCCGGTTGTACCGGAAGTGAACAGTATGCACGCAAGGTCTTTGTTGTCTCTTTCATATTCAAGAAAACGTGTGTCGCCGTTTTCAATAAGCACCCTGCCTTTTTCAACAAGCGTGTCGAACCGGACAAGACGATCATCGTTTACGCCCTCAGGTATCTCGTACGGGCCGATTACTATAATGTGCCTTACCGTGGCAAGAGAAGCAAGCTGATCGGACAGGAGTTTGAGCTCCCTTGACGATAAAATAACGGCTTCTGATTCGGTTATGTTTATAAATCCGGCAAGCTGATCAGGCATAAGCTCCCTGTCAAGCGGAACTATAACGCCGCCCGCGGCTATGACGGAAAGAAACGAAGCGACCCAATAGGGATGCTGATCGCTGCAAAGCGATACGGCTTTGCCGTTCAGCCCGAGCTCAAAAAGCGCGGTACCGAACGCGTCAAACGTTTTTTTGTGATCGTTATAAGTGTAAGTCTTTTGTTCTTTGTTTTCGATATAATAGTAAAGCGGTTTATCACCGAAGCGTGATGCAATGGTATATACAAGTTCTTTTGTACTGTCAAGACTTTTGATGTCGCGCGGAGTAAAGCTTTTTTTCATTTTCTCAAACTCTTATCAAATTACTTTCCGATGAATATAAATCGGCACTATACAAATTACTATTATAATCAAAAAAACTTATTTGTCAAGTTATCAAATGTATATTTTTGATTTTTCGGTCAAGTTTATTATATTTATATAAAATAATGTAAGAAAATTCTCTAAATTTATCATATATTAACCTTGCGTATAGGCGGCAATTGTAGTATAATGTATGCGGTAAAATTTATGCCCTGCAAAGAGAGTTGAAACAAGTGATTTATTACAAAAGATTTGTTGACGAGGAGTTTGACGGTAACGGAAACCTTTCCTCGTACAGAATAAAAGAAAATATTGATTTCAATTTCGGATATGACCACGTTGATTTTGTCGCGGAAAGAGAGCCGGACCGGCTCGCCATAATGTACGTGAATGACAAGGGCTTTGAAAAGCGGATCACGTATAAGGAATGGTCAGATAAAAGCAACGCTCTCGCTTCGTTCCTTATGAGCATAGGCGTCAGAAAGGGCGACAGAGTTATGCTTGTCATGAAGCGTAACTATGAGTTCTGGTACAGCTACGTGGCGCTTCACAAGATAGGCGCGATAGCAATTCCCGCGACTTATCAGCTTCAGGATAAGGATTACATATACCGCTTCAAGGCCGCCGGAGTTTCAGCGATAATCGCGACGGGCGACCCGCAGGTGTTGGAGCATATAGAAAACGCCTGCAAAGAAACGGATACGGTAAAGAACAAAATAATCTGCCGCGGCGAGAGAGAAGGGTGGCTTTCCTTCGACCGCGGAGTTGAAAACGCGAAGCCGTTTGTAAAGCCGACGGGCGACGATATGCCGAAATCAACGGACAGGATGCTTATATTCTTCACGTCCGGTACTAACGGTATGCCGAAAATGGCGACGCACAATTATCTGTACCCTCTCGCCCATATATTCACCGGCGTTTACTGGCACAGAGTAATTGACGGCGGACTTCACATAACGGTCGCCGATACCGGATGGGCAAAGACCGGCTGGGGCAAAATGTACGGTCAGTTGATCGGCGGCTCCGCTCAGCTCGTTTACGATCATGAGAAATTCAACGCGCAGGATATGCTTGAAATGCTGCAAAAGTACAAGCCCACAACTTTCTGCGCGCCGCCTACGATATACAGATTTCTTATTAAAGAAGATTTGAAAAAATACGATCTTTCTTCCATTAAAAACGCCGCGATAGCGGGTGAGGCGTTGAATCCCGAGGTATTCAATCAGTTCAAGGAGGCAACGGGTCTGAAACTGATGGAGGGCTACGGTCAGTCCGAATCGTCCGTCATAGTCTGCACGCCTTACTTTACCGAGCCGAAGGTCGGCTCCATGGGACTTCCCGTACCGTACCTCGACGTAGACGTTGTTGACGACAACGGCAGATCTACCGCGCCCGGCGAAAACGGTGAGATCGTAATAAGAAAACGCGACGGCAAGCATCCCGCGGGACTTCTTATAGAATATTACAAAGACCCGGAGAGCACCGCGAAGGTGTGGGAGGGAGGCTATTATCACACGGGCGATATAGCGTGGCGCGACGAGGACGGTTATTTCTGGTACGTCGGTCGTAAAGACGACGTTATTAAGTCCTCCGGTTACAGGATCGGTCCGTTTGAGGTCGAAAGCGTTATAATGGAGCATCCCGCCGTGCTCGAATGCGCCGTTACCGGCGTACCGCACGAGATACGCGGAATGGTCGTAAAAGCGACCATCGTTCTTACAAAAGGCTATCAGCCGTCGGACGAGCTTGCAAAAGAGATACAGAATTACGTTAAGACTCACACCGCGCCTTACAAATATCCGCGTATAATAGAGTTCGTGCCCGAGCTGCCGAAGACGACGAGCGGCAAAATAAAACGTGTAGATATCCGTAACAAGGATTTATCTAATAAATAAGTAAGCATTAAATAAAAGGAGCGAGAGAACATGAAAACAAAAGCTGTAAGACTGTACGGCGTAAACGACCTGAGGCTTGAGGAATTCGAGCTTCCCGAAATAAAGGACGACGAGATCCTCGCAAAGATCGTATCCGACAGTATTTGTATGTCAACTCACAAAGCTGCCATGCAGGGCAAAAACCACAAGAGAGTTCCCGACAACGTAGCGGAAAACCCCGTTATAGTCGGTCACGAATTCTGCGGCGTTATAGAAAAGGTCGGCGCGAAATGGGTCGATAAATATAAAGCCGGCGACAAGTTCACGATCCAGCCCGCGCTGAATCAGAAGGACGATCCGCTTGCGGCGCCCGGTTATTCCTTTAAATATATCGGCGGTGACGCGACTTACGTCGTTATCCCCGCACCCGTAATGGAGCTCAACTGCCTGCTTCCGTACAACGGTGAAGCGTTCTTCTACGGCAGTCTGTCCGAACCGATGTCGTGCATCATAGGCGGCTTCCACGCTAACTATCATACCACGCGCGGCGTATACGAGCACAAAATGGGCATCGTTGAGGGCGGCAACTGCGCCATTCTCGCAGGCGTCGGCCCCATGGGTCTCGGCGCTATCGACTACGCTATCCACGGCGACAGACGTCCCGGACTTCTCGTCGTTACCGATATAGACGACGCGAGACTTGAGAGAGCCGCAAAGATATACACCGTTGAAGACGCTGCAAAGAACGGCGTAAAGCTCGTATATCTGAACACCAACACACAGGCTCATCCCGAGAACACGAACGAGAACATCCTCAAACTGACAGACGGCAAGGGCTTTGACGACGTATTCGTATTTGCGCCCGTAAAACCCGTCGTCGAGCAGGGCGACGCGCTCCTCGGCGTTGACGGTTGTCTCAACTTCTTCGCCGGCCCGACGAAGACGGATTTCTCCGCGATGTTCAACTTCTACAACGTTCATTACAGCTCGACGCACATCGTAGGCACGAGCGGCGGCAACACGGACGATATGCTTGAATTCGTCGACCTCATGCGTCAGGGCAGACTCAATCCGTCCGCTATGATCACACACGTCGGCGGCCTCAACGCGGTCGTCAATACGACGATAGACCTTGACAAGATACCCGGCGGCAAGAAGCTCGTTTACACGCATATAGATATGCCTTTAACGGCTCTGTCAGACATGGCCGAGCTCGGCAAGAACGATCCGATGATGGCGGAGCTTGCCGCAATAGTTGAAAAGTATAACGGTCTCTGGAGCGCGGAGGCGGAGAAATACCTGCTTGCGCACGAAAAACAGATCTGAATATTAAATCTTGAAAGGATATAAAGCTATGACTATCAATGAAGGTCTCGCCTCACTTGTTGAATTTTCGCACAAGTACGGCAGTAATCCCGAATTTGTTCTCGCCGGCGGCGGAAACACGTCTTTCAAAACAGATGATTACCTCTTTATAAAAGGCTCCGGCTCGTCCTTATCCACTATCAAACCCGAGCAGTTCGTTAAAATGAACAGAGCGGCGCTTGATGAAATGTGGAAGAAGACTTATCCGATAGACGAGGCGGAAAGAGAAGCCGCCGTTCTGTCCGATATGATGGACGCGCGCTGCAAGGGTGAGGAAGCAAAGCGCCCGAGCGTTGAAACGCTGCTCCACAATCTGCTGAAACAGCAGTTCGTGCTCCACGTACATCCCGCTCTCGTAAACGGTCTCACCTGCTCAAAGGAAGGCCCCGACGCGATGTACAGACTGTTCCCGGACGCTATCTGGGTACCGTCCACAAAGCCCGGATATATTCTGGCGGCATATTGCAGAAAGGCCGTTCTTGAATACGTTAACACGAACAAGAAGACGCCTAACGTCATATTCCTTGAAAATCACGGCATTTTCTTCGGCGCGGACAGCGTAGAAGAGCTTGACGAAGTCGTTTCAAACGTTATGAATAAGCTCAAAGCCTGCGTAAAGAGAGAGCCCGATCTTACGCCCGCCGAAACGGACAGACAGAGAGCCTCCCTTATAGCTCCCGCGATAAGGATGCTTTACTCGAAGGACGAGCTTTTCAGCGTACTTTATACCGCTAACAAGGAAATACTCAACTTTGCAAAGAGCAGAGAAGCGTTTGAGCCGGTTTATCAGAGCTACTCTCCCGACCACATCGTCTACTGCAAGGCTTACGCTCTGTACGTTGAGGACAGCGGCGATATAGAACAGGTTTACGCCGACTTACAGAAAGGCTTTGCCGAATTTGAAGAAAAACGCGGCTACAAGCCGAAGATAGTTTTCGTACAGAACATCGGTATGTTCTCGATAGGCACCACGCATAAGAACGCAAAGGTCGCGGCGGAAGTATTCCAGGATATGATAAAGATAGCCGTTTACGCCGAGGCGTTCGGCGGCTACAATCCGATGTCCGAGGAGCTTATAGACTTTATAACGAACTGGGAGGTCGAATCCTACCGTTCAAAGGTCTCCATGTCCGGCGCCGGCACAAAGCGTCTTGCGGAAAAGATAACCGTGGTTACCGGCTCCGCTCAGGGCTTCGGAAAGGGCATCGCCGAAGAGCTTACAAAGGACGGCGCGTACGTAGTTATTGCCGATATACCGAAGCAGGCTGAGTTGTCCGCGGCTGTCGTTGAGGAGATAAACGCGGCTAACGGCGGCAACAAAGCCATATCCGTTGACGTTGACGTATCAAACGAAGAGCTTGTGGAAAAAATGCTTATAGACACCGTTCTTACTTTCGGCGGCATCGACGTATTTGTTTCCAACGCCGGTATAGCGATAGCGGGCAACGTTGAAGAGATGACGAAGCAGCGCTTCGAGCTCGTTACGGCGATCAACTATACGGGCTACTATCTCTGCACGAAGTACGCGAGCAGATATATGAAGATACAGCACAGATTCGCGCCGGAATACATGGCGGACATCGTGACCGTAAACTCCAAGTCCGGTCTTGAAGGATCTAACAAGAACTTTGCGTACGCCGGCTCCAAATTCGGCGGTATCGGTCTTACCCAGTCCTTCGCGCTCGAGCTCGTTGACTACAACATAAAGGTCAACGCCGTATGCCCGGGCAACTATCTTGACGGTCCGCTGTGGAGCGATCCGGTAAAAGGTCTGTTCGTTCAGTACCTTAACGCCGGTAAGGTCCCCGGCGCTAAGACCGTTGAGGACGTTCGCGCGTTCTACATGAGCAAGACGCCCATCAAGCGCGGCTGCTTACCCGCAGACGTCGCAAGAGCCATAACCTACGTTGTAGAGCAGAAGTATGAGACCGGTCAGGCAGTTCCCGTGACCGGCGGTCAGGTAATGCTCAATTAACGGAGGGGAATATGACCGATTTAGTTACAAAATTAAACGATAACGACGTTAAAGTGCGCCTTGACGCGCTGCGTGAAATAAAGAAACTGACTGACGAAGGGAAGCTGCCCGCGCCCGCGGACACTCCCTACGTCAACAACCACATTCATACGCAGTATTCGTTCTCACCGTACTCTCCGACAAAAGCGCTTTATATGGCGTGGCAATCTGGACTTAAGACCGCAGGTATAATGGATCACGATTCCGTCGGCGGCATACGTGAGTTCATTGAGGCGGGTAAGATCCTCGATATGCCCATAACCTGCGGCATGGAGATACGCTGCGATATGTCTAAAACGGCGCTCAACGGCAAAAAGATAAACAACCCGGACCAGAAGTCCGTCGCGTACGTGGCGCTTCACGGTATCCCTCATCAGAGCATAGATATGATAGAGGAATTCATCGCGCCGTACAGAGCGAAGAGAAACGAGCGCAATAAAAAGATGTGCGAGAACATAACGGAGCTTGTAAAGCCCTACGGTCTCGAGCTTGATTTCGAGCGCGACGTCCTGCCGTTATCAAAAGCGGCGGAGGGCGGCTCCGTAACGGAAAGACACATACTTTTCGCGCTTGCCAAGAAAGTCACCGCAAAGTATCCGACGCCGAGGCAGGTCGTAGATTTCTTCAAAAACGATATGCACGTCGCGATGTCTTCAAAGGTCGAAGGACAGATACTTAACGGCGAGAACACGCCCGATTTCTACGAGTACGATATACTTGGCGCTCTGAAAGCCGAGATGGTCGAGAAATTCTACATCGACGCCGATGAGGAATGCCCGTCCGTTTACGATTATATCGACGTATGCAACAAGAGCGGTGCGATCTCAGCGTATGCGTACTTAGGCGACGTCGGCGATTCCGTAACGGGCGACAAGAAGGCGCAGAAGTTCGAAGACGATTATCTGCCGCTTCTGTTCGACACGCTGAAGGAGCTCGGATTTGACGCCGTGACTTATATGCCCACGAGAAACACCGAGGATCAGCTCAAACGCGTCATGTCCTACTGCGACAGATACAACCTGTTCCAGATAAGCGGCGTCGATATAAACTCGCCGCGTCAGGAATTCATCTGCCGCCAGCTCGACAACCCGTTATACGCTCACTTAGTCGACGCGACGTACGCGCTGATCGGAGCGGAGAACGAGGCGTCGAAGGATCTTAATAACGCCATGTTCTCGGACAAAACGATACTTGAAACACCGTCCGTAAAGGACAGGATAGCTTACTACAAAACAAAAGCGTAATTTAAAGCGTTTACGGGGGCGGGCAGACCGTCCCCGCAAACGAAAACAACGGAGGGACTTTATCATATGATAATCCAGCTTGAAGAAGCAAAACTCAAACTGTCGGATCTTAAAGATCAGGTCAAAGAGTACGGAATAACAATAAAGGTCGATGAACTGCGTAAGACTGCGGCCGATATGGACGCGCAGATGGAGGATCCCGATTTCTGGGGCGACCAGGCAAAGTCCGCAAAGCATTTGCAGCAGTTAAAAGCGATCAAGGACAAAATAGAAGTATTTGAAAAGCTCAAGGCCGACGTTGACGATACGTATGATCTTATAGATATGTCGATAGAAGAGGGGGACGATTCAAATACGGAGGAATTCTTGCTCGACGTAAAGAAAATCGAAGAAAAGCTTGAACATCTGAATATCGAGGTACTGCTCTCCGGCGAATACGACAGAAACAACGCGATAGTTTCGTTCCATCCCGGCGCCGGCGGTACGGAGGCTCAGGACTGGGCGCAGATGTTATACAGGATGTATACGCGCTGGGGCGAAAAAAACGGCTACAAGGTCAAGCTCGTCGATTGGCTTGACGGAGAAGAAGCGGGAATAAAGAGCGCCACGATAACTGTTGAGGGCATTAACGCCTATGGTTATTTAAAGAGCGAATCCGGTGTTCACAGACTTGTCCGCGTATCTCCCTTTGACGCGTCGGGCCGCCGTCACACATCGTTTGCGTCCGTAGAAGTCATACCCGAAATGGACGACACGAACGATATAGAGATAAAAGACGAGGATATCGAGGTAACGACGCATAAGTCGAGCGGAGCGGGCGGCCAGCACATCAACAAGACCGAATCCGCTGTAAGGATAGTCCACAAGCCTACGGGCATAGTGGTGGGCTGTCAGACAGAAAGAAGCCAGCTTCAGAACAAGGAAACCGCTTTAAAAATGCTGAAAAGCAAGCTGGTGGAAATAAAATTAAGAGAAAATCTTGAAAAGATAGAAGACATAAAGGGCGAGAAAACGAATATAGAATGGGGCTCACAGATCAGATCATACGTATTTATGCCCTATACGCTCGTCAAGGACGCGAGGACCGGATATGAGACCGGTAATATCCAGGCCGTTATGGACGGCGACCTTGAAGGATTTATAAACGCGTATCTGAGAATGTATGTTAAAATATGAAAGGAGAAAATGATATGAAGATCGATTTCAGCACAGGTAAGGAAACGTATAAAAAGAACGAGAGACTCATAAACCTTATCGCCGCTTTCGCGCTCGTCGCCCAGTTTATCTCGGCGCTCGTTGCGAGCATAGTTTCTGCCAAAAACAGCAAGGGATCAAAGGTATTCATGATAATATCAGCGGTCGGCGGCGCTGTCGGAAGCTACTTCTTATATAAAGAGCTTATTGCTCCTGCTCTGTCAAAAAAGCTTGCCGAATATACTCTCGGCGGCAAGGACGAAAACAGTTTTGATTTTGAAGATTACTCCGATTCAACAGACGAGCCCGAGGATCTTTCATGGTACGAGGACGACGAGGAGGAATACGAAGAAGATAACGAAGAGAAGAAGACGGACGAAGAATAAGGAGTTTTAAAATACGGTACGTTTTTCGCGTACCGTTTTTTGATACGGTGCAGTATATATGTTTAAGATACTAGTCGCGGACGACGATAAAAATACGAGAAAATTCATACAGGCCGTGCTTGAAGCGGAAAACTACAAGGTCATAACGTGTGAAAACGGCGAGGAAGCGCTCGATATACTTGATAAAGAGTATATAGATCTTATAGTGCTTGACGTAATGATGCCGAAAATGAACGGATACGAGCTTACAAAGATCCTGAGGGAAACGAATAACGATATCCCGATCCTTATGGTCTCCGCCATGCAGTTACCGGAGGACCGGCATAAAGGCTTTATTTCCGGCACGGACGATTATATAGTAAAGCCGGTAGATGAAACGGAGATGCTTTTACGCATAAAAGCGCTTCTTCGACGCGCAAGGATAGCGAGCGAAAGAAAGATAGAAATTGGCGCCGTTACGATAGATTACGACAGTCTGACAGTCACGAAAAACGGCGTTTCGCAGGAATTACCGCAAAAGGAATTCTTATTATTATATAAGCTTTTATCATACCCCGGCAAGATATTCACGCGCATACAGCTTATGGACGAGATATGGGGCGCGGAAAGCGACACTGGCTGGGAAACGGTCACGGTACATATCGGAAGACTGCGCAAAAGATTTGACAACTGGGAAGAATTTGAAATACAGTCCGTCAGAGGGCTCGGTTATAAGGCGGTAAAAAAGGTATGAAGAAAAATCCGGTAAGAAAATACAGGTTTTCGCTCGCGCTCATGTTTTCCGGCATAGTGCTCGCGGTGCTTTTACTTACAAGCGTTATAGTCGCCGTGGTGGTGTTTTATCTTGTATACAGAGGAACGCTCAAAATAGGCGATAACGAGCTTGATTTCGGCTCCTTCATACTTGTTATGACGCTGCTCAGTCTCGGCATCGGATTTGTTATATACGGCTCAACAAGCGGTTTTTCACTTATACCGATAAACAGGATACTTAACGCCATAAACAAGGTCGCCGCGGGCGATTATACCGCGCGCGTAACGTTCAAAAATCCGTTTGCGAAAATACCGACCATAAACGAATATACTAACAGCTTTAACGCCATGGCGTCTCAGCTTGAAATGAACAAGGTCGTTCATACGGATTTTATAAACAATTTTTCACACGAATTCAAAACGCCGATCGTTTCGATAGCGGGCTTTGCAAAGCTGTTAAGACGCGAAGATCTGCCGGAGGAGAAGAGAAAAGAGTATCTGCAAATAATTGAGGAGGAATCCGTGAGACTTGCGCAGATGGCGGAAAACGTACTTAATCTCACAAAGGTCGAGAACCAGACGGTGTTATCGGACGTTTCTGAGTTCAATCTCTCCGAGCAGATACGAAACAGCTTTCTCGTGCTTGAAGCGAAATGGGTCAAAAAGAACTTAGAGCCCGTGCTTTTGTTCGATGAATACGACGTGCAGGCGAACGAGGAGCTTTTGATGCAGGTATGGATAAACCTGATTGACAACGCGATAAAATTCGCGTATGAAAAATCCGAAATACAGGTGAGTATAGATAAGAAAACAAACGGTTACGAAATAAAAGTTTCTAATTTTGGTGATACTATCCCCGAGGAAAGCCTCGGCCGTATTTACGACAGATTTTACCAGGCGGATTCCTCACATTCAACGGAGGGAAACGGCGTAGGTCTCGCGGTCGTAAAAAAGATCGTCGATCTTCACAAAGGTGAAATCAGCGTCAGAAGCGAAAACAATACGACCGTATTTACCGTTTTTTTGCCGCAGTAATCATATTGTTTATTTTCGGTTTAGATTGATTTTGTATTATAAAATATCTTAATTGATCAACGAAAGGCTAAAAAATGAGAAAAGTACAGATAATCACAGACTCCTGTTCGGACCTTACCGTCGAGCTTATGGAAAAATACGGTGTTGACTACGCACAGATGAACACCGTGTTCGAAGGAAAAACGTCGCCCGCCGATCTTTCCTGGACCGAATCCGACGTACACAGCTTATACGGCCTTATGCGCGACGGAAACCGTGTGACAACAACGCAGGTCCCGATAGATGAATTTGACCGCGTTTTCAGAAAGTATTTAGCAAAGGACTGTGATATCGTATATATAGGCTGTTCGCTCAAACAGTCGGGCTCCGTAAATACCGCGAAGATCCTTGCGGAAGAGCTTGAACACGAATTTCCTGGATCGAAGATAAGCTGTATCGACTCGTTCCACGCAAGCATGGGCGAGGGTATATTAGCGCTTGACGCCGCGGAATTTGCAAAGAACGGCAAGACGGTTGACGAGATAACGGAATACGTTTTAGACAGACGCAAATATATGAATCAGTTTGCGACCGTCCACACGCTCGACTTCTTACGCAAAGCCGGCAGAGTTAAGGCGTCTTCCGCATTCTTCGGCAACCTTTTGGGCGTAAAGCCGATAATAATCGCCGACGCAGACGGAGAGCAGGCTGCTATAAAGAAAGTAAAAGGACGCGCGGGCTCCATAAAAGAAATAGTAACGCTGCTTAAAGAAACCATCACCGATCCCGAGGATCAGACGGTTTACGTAGCGCACGCGGACTGCGCCGCGGACGAGGTGAATATGCTCGTCGATCTTATAAAATCGGAGATCAAATGCAAGGACGTATACGTCGGCTACATTGGTCCGATCATAGGCGCGTCCATCGGTCCCGACGCTCTTGCCATATTCGCCTTCGGCAAAGAGATAACGTTTCGGATAGCGGAAAAGTGATATGAAAATAGCGATATGGTTCATAGCCGCCGTATGCTCGTATTTCATAGCCGGCTTCAACTTAGCGATACTTTTATCAAAGGCAATATATCATCAGGATATACGCGAGCAGGGCAGCGGTAATCCCGGTTTTACGAACTTCAAGCGCGTGTACGGCGATAAATACGCGTGGTTCATATTCGTGTTCGATATGCTGAAAGCCGCGCTCCCGGCGCTTATATTCGGGCTTGCTTTCAACGCCATATTCGGTAATTTCCAGCTCGGCGCGGCGTATGCCGGCGTGTTCGCGATGCTCGGCCACGCATACCCGGTGCTGTATAAATTCAAGGGCGGCAAGGGCTTTCTCGTTTGCCTTTCGACCCTGTTTTTCATCGACTGGCGCGTTGGGCTGATAGCTTTCGGCGTTATGTGTGTGCTTCTGCTTACTGTTAAGTATATGTCGTTATCAACTATGGCGGCGCTTACGGTCGGAGCGATACTTTTGCCGATATTCAAAGCAGATACGGTCGCGTGCATTTTGTACGCCTGCTGCGTTTTATTTATGATATACAGGCATAAGGAAAATATAAAACGGCTGATAAATCACGAGGAAAGCAAATTTTCACTTAAAAGCAAAGCAAAATAAAGTATACGGTGTTTTTGTTAAAGGAACACCGTTTTTATATTCCTATTGACATTTTTATACCTGTATGATATAATTATAAAAAAAGTAAACGAGGCTGTGATATGAAAAAGGGAAATGATAAAAAAAGAAAATTCACCTTGAAACAGCGGTTCAAATACTGGTTTGACAACCGTATGACAAAAGGATCGCTCGGTCTTATACGCGTACTGATCGTCGTTTCGGTCATTTTAGCGGTACTTATTGCTTCTCTGATAATCCTGTTCAAATTCAACGAGGAGGGCGAGGTCGCGTCCGTTTTCTGGGACAGTATCGCAACTATAATAAACGCCTGGATGCCATCGTTTGAGGACGGATCGCCCGGTTATCTCATTCTTATGTCTATAACCGCTATCGCCGGCTTGCTTTTCACAAGCGTGCTGATCGGTATCATAACGAGCGCTATTGAGGAAAAAATAGACAATTTAAAGCGCGGTAATTCGTTTGTACTTGAAAAAGACCATATCGTAGTTTTAGGCTTTTATCCCGGTGAATACACGCTTATAAATCAGCTTATACTCGCCGCGGGTGACGAGCCCGCGTGCATAGTGATCGCCGAGAATATGGAAAGAGAAGAGATGGAGCAGAATATTTCGGAAAATCTCGACGTTTTGAAAAACGTAAGGATCGTATGCAGGACTGCGGATATAACAGATCCAGCATCTATCGAAAAATGCTCTGTCGAAACGTGTAAGACCGTCGTAATCTCACCGACAGACGATTTAAAAACAACAAAAGCGATACTCGCGGTATCGGCGCTGTTGCAGAAAAAAGGCGCGCCGGATATCAGCGTAAACGCCATATCGTCAAAGCCTGAATACAGATTTCCCGCGTCGCTTGCCGAGAAAAATCATATAACAACGCTTCAAACAAGCAACATTATGGCAAAGATGATAGCACACTCGTGCACACAGACCGGTCTGTCAGAGCTGTTCAGAGAAGTATTCAATTTTGAGGGCTCGGAATTCTATTTAGAGGATCTTGACGGTATTGAAGGATCGACGTTTGAAGATATAACCGTACGTCTTAACAATGCGATACCCGTCGGCGTCTGCCGCGACGGAAAGGTGACGTTGAATCCGTCCGCGGATTATAAACTGACCGGATCGGACAGAATACTCGTTTATTCGGAAGATAAAGCCCCCGCGACGCTTTACGATTATACACCGGCATCAGACAGTAATATGGACATAGTTATCGATAAAGAAACCACAAGCGCTGTGATTTTAGGTCATAACGAAACGCTGCCCGTGATTTTGAACGAACTGCCTGAAAACGTGTCAAACGTCTATATTTATGAACAAAATATTACAGACTATGAACAGACCGAAATGCAGGCTGTCGCAGACAGTAGAAACATAACGCTTAAATACATAGCTGAAGACCCGAGAATTTACAAGGTTTTATATAATGAAGTGTCTGAATTATCAGATCATATAGTGATTTTGAACGACCACGATAAAGACCCGGAGGAAGCCGATACTGACGTCATATTCATGCTCTTGAATTTAAGGGATATAAGAGAGAAAAAGGGCTTGAAGTTCAATATAACGGTTGAGATGCAGAAAGAACACAACCAGAGCCTCGTGGGAATGGGAGACAGTACGGACTTTCTCGTAACGTCAAGCATGTCGTCGCTTATATTGGCACAGCTTGCGGAAAATCCGGAGCTGATAGACGTGTTCCGTGAAATTTTGTCTAACAAGGGAAATGAACTGTATTTAAAGAACGCCGGTGCGATAAATATAGACGGTACTTATAAGATACGTGAGCTGCGGCGCGGAATGCTGAAATGCGGATACGTGTTGTTAGGCGTAATGAACGGTGACGGATACAAATATTTTGACCGCGACCTTGATAATGAAATAACCATAACAAAAGAAGATTGTTTGATAGTGATAGGCGAAAGTTAAAACAGATATAAGAATAAAGCAGCCGTTTATAACAGACGGCTGTTTTGTTATTGACAGAGAAGAATATCGGCAAATATATATTATTATACAAAATACAAAAGATAATTCATATTGTAAGAAAAAGAAAGAAAAGAAGAGATAAATAAAGAAAAACGGAGAAAAAAGGGGGATTGAAAATTTGATTTTACCCGCAATTTACCCATGTTAATCTACATAAAACACTATACACATTTTAATCATTAATAATATGCAAATCAGACTTGTTTTGTAAATAATAAATCGGAAGCAAAAAATGGACCGAGTGTAAATAATGCTTCCATTTTTTTATTTCGTAAGTGTATTTCTATACGTTTTTATATCCCTATCTTAGCAAGCTATAAAATGTTAGCATACGAGGCGTTAGACGGGTCGTTGTTTTATCCTGTTGAAATCTATAGCGTCGCGTCTAAGAATTTGTGCGCAGCACATGAGACTATAAGCGGCGAAATTATGTTGTATACAACCTCTTTATACGCCAACCCTGACGTTTGCGCAAAAAAGTGTTCTGAATATTCGCACTATAAAATACAACGAAAGGATAAACGGTTTAATGCAATACGTAATAGTATTAAACGATAAGGGATGTCCCCTTATCCCAACACGCAGATACAAGCATGTGCGCAAACTGCTGATAAGCGGGCAAGCTGTAGTTGTTAATATGACGCCGTTTACAATTAAACTGTTGTATCCGACGTCCGAGCCGGGAAGTGCTATAGCAGCGCTTGATCCCGGACGCACCAACATAGGCGTTGCAGTCATAAAACAAAACGGGGACTGCGTATATCGCGCAATAGCGGAAACAAACAACAAAGACATCCCCAAAAGGATGATGAGTCGAGCAGCTCAACGCAGGCTTCGCAGACAACGCGTTAGAGAAAAGAAAAGACGTCGCGCCGTAAAAGCAAAGACACGCAAAGCTGAAAAGTTTCAACGTCTGTTGCCGGGATACGATACACCCATTGAGTGTCACGACATTAAAAACGCACCCGCTGAATTTATGAATCGCAAGCGTCCCGCAGGATGGTTAACCCCTACTGCAAATCAAGCTCTGCAAATGCATATCAGCCTGATCAATTGCTTAAGAAAGGAAATCAACATCAAAGGGGTAGCTGTTGAGGTAAACAGATTCGCTTTTGCGAAGATGGATGACCCAAGCATAACAGGCATCGACTTCCAGACAGGCCCTCTTAAGGGGTATGACTCAGTTGAGGACGCTGTGTTCGAATTACAATATGGTCATTGCTTGTTGTGCAGTGGACCTATTGAACACTGTCATCATATCAAGCCGAGACATCTCGGCGGAAGTGATAACATAGAAAACAGAGCAGGTTTATGTAATGCTTGCCACGATCTCGTGCACAAAGATAAAACCGTTGAAGCAAAATCAAGTATTTATGCCAATAAATTTAAGAATAAAAATCGCAGACGATGACCCGGTAATAAAGCTTGTAGAAATATGCGAAACTCT
>CADBSB010000196.1 GCA_902797235.1 uncultured Ruminococcus sp.
CGTGCCCCGGCTTGATATTCTTCATCGCCTCTATGCTCGCCATTGCCTCGCTCGTCGGGTAGAGGTAGGGCAAAAGCTTCTCGTACGCCTCCTCATCCTCGGCTATCGGCGCGCCGTTGTACGCGGGCTGCGGACAGTCGTGACGTCTGTGCGGGAACCAGAACTGATAATGCTGGTCGAGCTTCAGATACGGCGCCACGTCGTGGAAGCCGAGGTTTGCCGGCAGACCCTGTTTCTGCCATTCCATAATGGTCCTGTCCCACCACCATGACGCCCATTCAATGGCGGGAAGTCTGTCGTCGGGCTTTTCAAAATTGAGGCAAGCGGTAAATCTCTCTCTGTTTTTCATAAACGTTTTCACCCTCGTATCGGCTTTTTTATCATTTTAACAGATATTGAGAATAAAATCAATAGGGAAAACTAACTTATAAGGAAAAAATATAAAAAAATATTGATTTTTTCTTTTATATTTGCTATAATAGAAGGCAAAAGGTAAAAACCGGGGAGATACATATATGAAAAAAACGAAAATCATATGCACAATGGGACCGTCCTGCGAGGACGACGCGACGATAGAACAGATGATGCTCGCGGGAATGGACGTCGCCCGCTTCAATTTTTCACACGGCACTCACGAAAGTCATAAAAAACAGATGGACGCGGTAAAGCGCGTGCGCGCAAAGCTCGGTCTGCCCGTCGCCATAATGCTCGACACGAAGGGACCGGAATACAGGATAGGCGTGTTCCCGACAAAGGATCCCGTAACGCTTAATGAAGGCGACAAGTTCACGTTCACGTCGGAGGAGATAATAGGCGACAATACTCGCGTTTCCGTTTCCTATAAAAATCTTCCGAAGGAGCTCGTACCGGGTGACACGGTGCTTCTGAATAACGGTCTCGTCGTATGCCGCGTTGAGGAAACGACGGAAACCGAGGTCATCACCACCGTCACCTACGGCGGCGCGATAAGCAACAGAAAGAGCATGGCTTTCCCGAATAAAGTGCTGAAACAGATTTATTTATCAGAAAAGGATAAAGAGGATCTGCTGTTCGGCATAGAAAACGACGTTGATTTCATCGCCTGCTCGTTCGTGTCGAACGTCGATAACATAAACGAGATACGGCAGTTCATGAAGGCGCACGGCGGCGCGGACATAGACCTGATCGCCAAGATAGAGAACCGCTCCGGCGTGGACAACATAGACGAAATAATAGAAGCAAGCGACGGCATAATGGTCGCCCGCGGCGACATGGGCGTTGAGATACCGTTCGAGGAGCTGCCCGCGATACAGAAGGCGATGATTACGGAATGCCGCTTCAAGGGCAAGCGCGTGATAACGGCGACGGAAATGCTTGAATCAATGATAAGCAAGCCGCGCCCCACGAGAGCGGAAATATCCGACGTTGCAAACGCGGTCTACGACGGAACGAGCGCGATAATGCTCTCCGGCGAGACGGCAATGGGCAAATACCCGGTCGAGACGGTAAAGGTAATGGCGAGGATCGCCGTGGCGGCGGAGAACGACATAGACTATGCCGAGCGCTTCCGCGTATCCAAATTCAAGATCAAAAACGAGCTTGACGCGATCTCGCATTCCGCCTGCGCTTTGTCTATCGACCTTGACGCAAAGCTGATAGCGGTCTGCACGCTTTCGGGCGAGACGGCGCGCTTCATCTCCCGTTTCAGAACGCCGAAGCTCATACTCGCGCTGACGACGAAGAATCACGAAAAGGCGTGGAGACAGTTATCGCTTTCATGGGGCGTTTACCCGGTGATGACGGAGGAGTTCCAGTCCACCGACGTTATGTTCTACAACGCCGCGCAGAGCGCAAAGCTTTTGGGCTTGGCAGAGAAGGGCGACGTCATAGTCATAACGGGCGGCATAGCCGGCGGCAGCTCCGGCAACACGAGCGTGCTGAAATTCGAAACCATAAAATAAAGAATAAGGCGGGCGCCTTTTGCAAAAAACAAACGGTCAACCCGCACTACGGTTCAAATTCCGATCACGTTAATGATATTATATATTATGGATTATATTTATTCTATTATAATGTTTTGTATGGGCGCGGGGCTTCTGATATACGCCGGTTGCACCGCGCTTATTAAAAAGGTCGTTTTGCCGATGAGATATACTAACGGCGTCAAGGTGCGCGATGCCAAGCTTTACGCAAAGCAGTTTGCAAAGGGTATCGCCGTCGTCGCCCTCGCGTTTTTCGTAAGCGGCGTTATTGCGCTTACAAAGATATACGCCCTTGCGGTCGTACTTCTTATCGCCGGCGTAATCGGCGGAATTATCGTTACCGTACGCCTTACAAAGCGCGCCATGTGATGAAATATGCACGTCCGATGCAAGTTTTGTGATGTGATTTTTCATTTTATGTGATGATAAAGTTAAAAATATACGAAAAAAATGTAATTTTAGAAAAAAAATATTGCATTTGCACTTGACAAGTTAAATTTTTGTGTGTATAATACCATTATCCAAAATTTATAAGGAGGAGAATTCTTAACATGAAGAATTTCACAAAAGTTTTGAGTCTTGTCCTCGTTGCCGTTATGGTAGTTGCGGCTATCGCATCCTGCCAGCCCGGTACCCCGGCCACGACTACAGGTTCGGACGACACGACGAACGCCGTGCCGGCTGAATATACCGGATACGTTTCCAGGCTTGTTGACGGAAAATACACCCCCGGCGACGATGAAGCGATCTACAACGGCGCTCTCGGCGATTTCGAGGCTCTCCGTACCGCTGCAAGCAAAGAGACCGACCCGAACAAGAGATTTGTTCTCTATGCAAAAGCAGAAGCAGCTCTTCTTGATTCTGCCGTTATGGTACCGACCACCACACAGGGCGGTGCGTACGCTATAACAAGAATCGCTCCGAGAACGATCCCGTACGTACAGTGGGGCAACGACGATGACCGTCTCCACGGCATGGTCGTTATCTCCGACAGCTTCATTACTCCCGCTGAGAG